>CAIZGR010000238.1 GCA_903932535.1 uncultured Hyphomicrobiales bacterium
CCATCGGCGTTCTCATCCTGATTGTCGCTGGATTCTCATCCTGATTGTCGCGCGGCACGAGCGTGTGATCCGGCTGGATCGCGACGAGGCCGCTGAAGCGGCGCCCGAGCACGAACACCGGCGCGAGCCGCAACGCGCCGCCCACGGCGTAGATCGCGACGCCCGCCCAGCGCACCCCCTCGCCGCCGAAGGTCAGCGTGTCCGTGCGGTCGCTCAGCGCCGGCAGAAAGGCGAGCGCGAGGCCGAGGATGGCGAAGGCCGCGATCACCCAGCGGTTCGCGCGATCCTCGCGCACCCCCGATCCGATATGGCCCCGGCTGAACATCGCCACGCACCCCAGCGCCACGGTCGCGACCGTCAGGGCGACGAGCGGCGGGGAGGCGAAGAAGCGCGCCGCGCCGCCCTCGCCCGCGACCGCGAGACCGAGATAGAGCGCGAGGCTGACGGCGGTGAGCAAGGCGAGGCGGAGGGAGACCATGGCGGAACCTTGGACCCGGAGGAATCGAGGGGAAATCGCGCGGCGCCCCCTCGTCCGGCCCTTCGGGCTGCGTTCCCCCCGAGGGGGAAGGGGAGCCCCTCTCCCTCAGGGAGAGGGACGCCGCGAAGCGGCCGGGTGAGGGTTCGCGGCGCGACCCTATCTCATTGCGTTCCAGGACGCCGCGCCGTTGCACGGCGCGCCCTCGCGTGACAACGTCAACGAGGGCGCTTGCCAACGGGCGCCAGAGGTAGGATTGCTCGGCGGCCACCACCGAGGGTTCCATGCGCTCCGACATCGAAATCGCCCGCGCCGCAAAGCTCAAGCCGATCGCCGAGATCGCCGGCGCGATCGGGATTCCCGAGGACGCGATCCAGCCTCACGGGCGCTACATCGCCAAGATCGAGCCGGACTTCCTCGATCGCGTCGCGCAGGAGCGCCCGAACGGCAAGCTCGTCCTGGTCACGGCGATCAACCCGACGCCGGCGGGCGAAGGCAAGACGACGACGACCGTCGGCCTCGGCGATGCGCTCAACCGCATCGGCAAGAAGACCGTCATCTGCCTGCGCGAGCCGTCGCTCGGCCCCTGCTTCGGCATGAAGGGCGGCGCGGCCGGGGGCGGCTGGGCCCAGGTCGTGCCGATGGACGCCATCAACCTGCATTTCACCGGCGATTTCCACGCCATCACCTCGGCGCACAATCTGCTGTCGGCGCTCCTCGACAACCACATCTACTGGGGCAACGCGCTCGGGCTCGACCAGCGCCGCATCGCCTGGAAGCGCGTGCTCGACATGAACGACCGCGCGCTGCGCGAAGTCGTGGTCGGGCTCGGCGGCCCGTCGAACGGCTTTTCCCGCGAGGACGGCTTCGACATCACCGTCGCCTCCGAGGTCATGGCGGCGTTCTGCCTCGCCTCCGGCGTCGACGACCTCGAAGGCCGCCTCGGCCGCATGGTGGTCGGCGCCACCTACGGCAAGACGCCGGTGACTGCGGCCGACCTCAAGGCCGAGGGCGCCATGTCGGCCCTGCTCAAGGAGGCGATCAAGCCCAATCTCGTCCAGACGCTCGAAGGCTCGCCCGCGCTGGTTCACGGGGGGCCGTTCGCCAACATCGCGCACGGCTGCAATTCGGTGGTCGCGACCAGGGCCGCGCTCCGGCTCGCCGACTATGTCGTGACCGAGGCGGGCTTCGGCGCCGACCTCGGGGCGGAGAAATTCTTCGACATCAAGTGCCGTAAAGCGGGCCTCAAGCCCGCCGCGGCGGTCGTCGTGGCGACGGTGCGGGCGCTCAAGATGCACGGCGGCGTCGGCAAGGACGCGCTCGGGGTCGAGAACCCCGGCGCGCTGAAAGCCGGCCTCGCCAATCTCGCGCGCCACATCGCCAACGTCCACAAGTTCGGCGTTCCGGTCGTGGTCGCGATCAACCGGTTCACCGCGGACACGGAGGCCGAGCTCGATCTCGTCAAGCGCGCGGTCGGCGACCGGTTCGGCCTGAAGGTGGTGGTGTGCGAGCATTGGGCGCACGGCGGCGCCGGCGCGGAAGAGCTGGCGCACGCGGTGGCGGAGGTGGCGGACGCGGGCGAATCGCAGTTCCAGCTCCTCTATCCCGACGATCTCGGCCTCTGGGACAAGACGCGCACGATCGCGCGCGAGATCTACGGCGCCGACGACGTCGCGGCGGACGCCTCGGTGCGCGCGAAGTTTCGCGCCCTCGACGCCGCGGGCTACGGCATGCTGCCGATCTGCGTCGCCAAGACCCAGTACTCGTTTTCCGACGATCCCGGGCGGCTCGGCGCGCCGACCGGCTTCGACGTGACAGTGAAAGACGTGCGGCTGCGCGCCGGGGCCGGCTTCGTCGTCGCGCTGATGGGCGACATCCGCACGATGCCGGGACTGCCGCGCAGCCCCGCGGCCGAGCGCATTCGCGTCTCGGACGGCGAGATCGAGGGGCTCTTCTGATCCTCAGCCGTCACTTCGGCGTCGGGGCGTCCTCGCGGATGAGCTTTTCCGCCTTCAGCGCCCGCCACAACGCCGGCGGGATTTTCGCCGCCATCATCGCCGCGTTGCGCTTGGCTTCGCTCGCGCGGCTCATGCCCGGCGCGACGCTGACGACCGCGGGATGGCCGAGCGGAAAGTGCAGCGCCGCCTCCGGCAGCTTGACTTTGAACGCCCGGCACACTTTCTGAAACTGCCGCACGCGCTCCCGCACGCCGTCGGACGCGGGACGGTAATTGTAGTGCGCGTCGGCTTTGAGGCCGGTGGCGAGGATGCCCGAGTTGAACGGCCCGCCGATCACGACGCCGATCCCCTTCTCCTGGCACAGGGGGAGAAAGCTCTCGAGCGCGTCCTGCTCGAGCAGCGTGTAACGCCCGGCGAGCAGGAAGACGTCGAAGTCGCCGGCCCGCGCGAAAGCCTCGGCGGCCTCCCACTCGTTGACGCCGGCGCCGATCGCCTTGACGGCGCCGGCGGATCGCAACTGGTCGAGCGCGCGGTAGCCGCCCTTCATGAACTCGGCGAAATGCCGGTCGACCTCATCCTTGTGGCCGTGCGTCGTGAGATCCACGTCGTGGGCGAGCACGATGTCGAGGGAATCGAGCCCGAGACGTTCGAGCGAGAACTCGAGCGAGCGCATCACGCCGTCGTAGGAATAATCGAACCGCTCGCGCCGCGACGGCGTCTCGAAGAAGGCGTTCGGCCGCGAGCGTTCCTGCGGCTTGCAGACGTCGAGGAGGCGGCCGACCTTGGTGGAGACGAGGAAGGCGTCGCGGGGCTTGGCGCGAAGGAATCCGTTGAGCCGCGTCTCCGACAGTCCGAGGCCGTAAAGGGGCGCGGTGTCGAAATACCGGCACCCGGCGGCCCAGACCGTGTCCAGCATCGCCCGGGCTTCCTTCTCGGTGATCGGCCGATAGAGATTGCCCAGCGGCGCGCCGCCAAATCCAAGTTCGCTGAACAGCAGTTCGGCGCCTCGGCCGGTCACGAGTTTTCGAGTTCGCGCGCTTCGCCCGTTGGCGTTCGCCGGCATCGAGCGACCCCTCCTCGTTGCTTCGCGCGGTGCGATCACGGCCCCGCCCGGCGACCGCGCCGCGCTCGGGCGCCTTCCTTGGAACGCCGAAACCGTCTGCGTCCCGGCCCTCGGAAGCGCAGCGAACTCGGCGATGTTTCCGGCAAGACCACAAAATCATTCTGCACCCGCCGCAGCGAGTCAAGCCGAGAGCGGGACGCGGAGGCCCAGGAAACAGGCGAAAGGCCGCCGCTGGCGTCGCGCTTCAGCCGTCAGGACCGGAATCCCGGCCTCTGGCGTCGTCGCGAGCCGCCGCCGACGCCCGATCGCCCTCGGCGATGAACCGGCGCAAGCGGTCGAGACCGGGATCGTCCGGGTCGCGCGTTTCGAGATCCGCGAGAATTCGCGTCAGCGCGGCGCGCGCCGTCGTCCAGTCGTAACCTTTGGCTGTCGAGAGTTTCCGCGCATGACGGATCGAGCGGTCGACGATGTCCGCAGTCAGAGCGCTCATGAAGCGTCTCACATCTGTTCCTGGCCTGCACCCGGAGACAGGATCGCAAAACCGGCGCCGCGACTGTGAGACGAATTCTGCGCCGATCTGAAACACATGGCGCGCCGCGAGAACGCGGCGCGCCATTACGGGAAGCACGGATGGGATGGCGTGCGCGACGAGCGACGCGATCCAGAGTCAGGCGGGCGCGCGCTGGCTGAAGCCGAGCCGCTCGTTGAGCTGCTCCATCAGCGTCTGCGCCGCCTCGGGGACGACCGTTCCCGGCGGGAAGATCGCGTCCGCGCCGGCCGCCCGCAGCGGCGCGAAGTCCTGCTCGGGGATGACGCCGCCGACCACGATCATCGCGTCGCCCATCCCCACCTCGCCGAGCGCGCGCTTGAGCGCCGGGGTGAGCGAGAGGTGCCCGGCCGCGAGCGACGAGACGCCGACGATGTCGGCGCTGGACTCCTTGGCGAGCGCCGCGACTTCCTCGGGCGTCGCAAACAGCGGACCGATCTTCACGTCGAACCCGAGATCGGAGAACCCCGAGGCGATGATCTTCTGACCGCGGTCGTGGCCGTCCTGGCCCATCTTGGCGACCAGGATGCGGGGCCGGCGGCCCGTGTTCTCCTCGAACGCGCGCGCCATCGCGATCACCCGCTCGTTGGCCGCGGAGGCCGGCCCCGATTCGGCGAGATAGACGCCGGAAATGGTCTGGACGACCGCCACGTGGCGGCCGAAGACTTTCTCCATCGCCAGCGAGATTTCGCCGACCGTCGCCTTGGCGCGCGCCGCCTCGACCGAAAGCTGAAGCAGGTTGCCGTGCCCGCGCGCGCCCTCGGTGAGCGCCTCGAGCGCCGCCTGGGTCTTGCCCTCGTCGCGCTCGGCGCGCAATTGCTTCAACTTCTCGATCTGGGTCGAGCGCACCGTCGCCGCGTCGACCTTCAGCACGCGAAGCTCGCGCTCGACGGTCGGCGTGAAGGCGTTGACCCCGATCACGGTCTGCCGCCCCGAGTCGATGCGCGCCTGCGTGCGGGCGGCCGCTTCCTCGATCCGGCGCTTGGGCAGACCCTGCTCGATCGCCTTGGCCATGCCGCCGAGCGCCTCGATCTCGTCGATGTGCTCCTGCGCGCGCGCGGCGAGCTGGGCGGTGAGCCGCTCGACATAATAGGAGCCGCCCCAGGGATCGATGATGCGCGTCGTGCCGCTCTCCTCGATCAGGAAAAGCTGGGTGTTGCGGGCAATGCGCGCCGAGAACGGCGTCGGCAGCGCGAGCGCCTCGTCGAGCGCGTTGGTGTGCAGGGACTGGGTGTGCCCTTGCGTCGCCGCCATCGCCTCGATCTGGGTGCGAACGATATTGTTGAACGGGTCCTGGGCGGTGAGCGACCACCCCGACGTCTGGCTGTGGGTGCGCAGCGGCAGCGACTTGTCCGACTTGGCGCCGAAGCCTTTCACGATGCCGGCCCAGAGCTGGCGGGCGGCGCGGAGCTTGGCGACCTCCATGAAGAAGTTGGTGCCGATCGCCCAGAAGAACGACAGGCGCGGCGCGAACTGGTCGACGCTCATGCCCGACGAGATCCCGGCGCGGATGTATTCGATGCCGTCCGCGAGGGTGTAGGCGAGCTCGAGATCCTGCGTCGCGCCGGCTTCCTGCATGTGATAGCCGGAAATCGAGATCGAGTTGAACTTCGGCATGTTCGCGGCGGTGAAGGCGAAGATGTCGGAGACGATCCGCATCGAAGCCGCAGGCGGATAGATGTAGGTGTTGCGGACCATGAACTCCTTGAGAATGTCGTTCTGAATGGTCCCCGTCAGCTTGGCCAGCGGCACGCCCTGTTCCTCGGCCGCGACGATGTAGAGCGCCATCACCGGCAGCACCGCGCCGTTCATCGTCATCGACACGCTCATGGTGTCGAGCGGGATGCCGGAGAAGAGGGTGCGCATGTCGTAGATCGAGTCGATCGCCACGCCCGCCATGCCGACGTCGCCGGTCACGCGCGGATGATCGGAATCGTAGCCGCGATGGGTCGCGAGATCGAACGCGACCGACAGGCCCTTCTGTCCGGCCGCGAGATTGGCGCGGTAGAAGGCGTTCGACGCCTCGGCGGTCGAGAAGCCGGCGTACTGGCGCACCGTCCAGGGCTGGTTGACGTACATCGTCGGGTACGGCCCGCGCAGAAACGGCGCGAGGCCCGGCCACTGGCGCCCGAAGTCCAGTCCCGCGCGATCGTGCTCGTCGTAGAACGGCTTGACCTCGACGCCCTCGGGCGTGGTCCAGATCTCCGGGGCGCCTTCAGCCGGAGGGCTGGCCGCGACGCCGAAGGGTACGTTCGAGAAATTGGGGATCAGGCTCATGGCATCCATCCCGCTTCGGCCCTAAGGCGCCAATCGTTTGTAGAGACCCTCGAGCGCCGCGACCGCGTCGCCGCCCACGAAGACGAAATCATCGACGCCGGCCGCGCGCAACCTCTGCTCGAGGTCCCCGGGTCGCCCGGCGAGCGTCAGGCCCTTCACGCCGGCCGCGTTGGCGGCGGCGGCGAACGCTTCCGCGCGTGCGGCGTAGGTTTCGTCGTCGCTGCACAGGCAGGCCAACGGAGCGCCGCTCGCCTTCAGCCTCGCGACGGCGTCCTCCGGCGTCGCCGCCTCGCCGTCATAGACCGTCTCGATCCCGCCGGCCGCGAACCAGTCGCGCATGTAGGCGACGCGGCGGCGGTGGACGGGCTCCGGCCCGATCGCCACGAGATAGGCCTTCGGCCGCTCTCCGCGTTCTTCGAGCAGGGCGTCGGAACGGTCGCGCAACGCTTCGAACGGCTCGGCGAGGCGCATGGGCGCGAGCGCGCCCTCGACGACGGCGAGGGCCTGCGGCTCCGGCGCGCCCGGCGCGACGCCGCCCGTCGTCTCGTCGGCCTGCGGATGCGCGCTGACGCCGGTGATCGGCGTCTTGATCCGGGCGATGTCGCGCGCGAGCGCTTTCGCGTTCTCTTCGACCTTACGCTGGAACATGCCCGCCACGAGGGCCGCCGGCAGGCCGCCCTCGGCTTCGATCTCCTGGAACAGCGCCCAGGCTTTCTCGCCGAGCGCCCTCGTCAGCGTTTCGAAACCGCCCGCGCCCGCGGCCGGGTCGGCGACGAAGCCGAGGTGCGATTCGCGCAAGAGGATGAGCTGGCCGTTGCGGGCGAGGCGCCGCGCAAGACTGTCGGGCAGCCCGGCGGCGAGCGTGTGCGGCAGGACGCTGACGCTGTCCGCGCCGCCGAGGCCGGCCGCGAATGCGCCGATGGCCGCGCGCATCACGTTCACATAAGGGTCGCGCCGCGTCATCATCCGCCAGGCGCTCTCGGCCTGCACGGTCGCGGGGCGGGGCGCGAGCCCGCAGGCCTCCTCGACATGCGCCCAGACGACGCGCAGCGCGCGGAACTTCGCCAGCTCGACGAATTCTTCGGCGTCGGCGGCGAGACGGAAAGCGATCATGCCGCGGGCTTCGTCGGGCATGATTCCGGCGTCGCCGAGCGCACGCATGAGCGCCACGCCCGCGCCGAGCGCGAAGGCGAGCTCCTGGGCGGCCGAGCCGCCCGCCGCCTGCACGCTTCGCGCGTCGGCGACGAAGAACGGGCCTTTGAACCGGCCGGACTTCAATTCGAGGGCCGCGTCGATGAACGGGTTGACGTGGATCGACCAGTCCGCGGGAAACGGGCCGCGGGCCGCTGCGGCGAACGGATCGAGGCCGAACGATACGGCGGTGATCGCGGGCTCCGCCCCCCGATCCCGGATATGCTTGCCGAAAGCGAGCGCTTCCACAGGGCCGTCCGGGCCGAGGTCGAGCTCGAACCGGGCCCCGGCGTCGAACTGGACGCCGTCGAAGGCGGCGCTCAACGTCGCAGCGTCTGATCGTCGGAGGCCGAAACCATAGGCGCCGGTCGCGCCGGCGAACACGACCTGCAAGCCGTCGGCGCCGCTCGACAGATCCTCGAGCGCCTGCGCGTTGGCCTCGCGCGCGTCTGGATTGTCGAGCCGGGCGATCACCCGCCACGGGCCGCCTGCGCGCAAGGCTCTCGGGCCCTCCGCCGGCTGATAGACGAGTTCGATGCGGACCCCGTCGGGCGTCTTGGAAACGAGCTTGTCGAGGCTCGCCCCTTTCAACGCGGTTTCGGCAGCCTTGCGCCAATCGGCCTCCGTCCAGGCCGGGAATACTACCGCTTCCGCGCCCACAGCCCTACTCCCTTTTGTCATATGAATTGCGACAGCCCCGGAATCGAAGCCGCGATCTCGCCGACCGTCTCGTCGCCCGCGACCTCGCGCACATAGGCGAACACTTCCCGGCCGGCGATCTGGATCTGCTCCATGCTCAGGCCGAGGCTCATCAACTCGCCGCCGAGCGCCATCAGCCCGCCGCCGCCCATCGCGCCGGTCGCGATGCCCATCAGCCCCTTCAGCCCCAATCCCATGCCTTCGCCGCCGGTCTTGTCGCCCGAAGCGACGATCGCATGCAGCTCGGGGGCTTTCTCGAAAAGATCCTTGACGCCGTCCTCGGAAGCCTCGCGCTGGATGAAGTCGGCGATGAGCGCCACCGTCTTGCGAGCGACCTCCGGAGAAAGGTTCGCGACCGTGGCGACGCGGGCGATGACGTTGTCCATCTATGTCTCCTTGGTTGCGCAGGCGCGCTCCGCTGGTGTCGCCCTACGCGCAACCAAAATCAAGAATGCGCCGCATAGTAATTGGTCGGCGGCCGGAACGCCACCGAAAGGCCTCGCGGGTTGCGAGACCGCGACGAAAGGGCGCGCCCTGCGGGGCGGGGAGGCGGAGCGGCGGGCGGCGGGCGTTTTCGGCGAGGGCGCCCGCACACCTTCATGAAAATTTCACATAACTAAACCCGCAGGAATAATCTGGGCGCAGCGCGGCGCCGGGGCGCGGCGCCTCTTCCCCCGAGGACGGGAAGGCCGAAGGGGGAAGAGGCCGCGGCGCGGAGTCAAAACACTCATATCATTACAATAGTGGACCTTCTGCGGGAGCGCCGCCGCCCGGCTTCTTCAAGGGATCGACTGGAGCCAGCCACGAAAAGCTTGCGCCGGGCGTTTCGCCGTCGAGGAAAAGGCGCGCCTGCAACGCGCGAATGGGTGAACATTTGTGTAGCCTGGACATGCAAATGTTGCATAGCTGTGTCCACAGCGCATACCTACCTGACGACCGCCGCGCGTCCTATGTTGCATTGCAGCAAAGCGAACGCTCAACCCTGTTTCAAGGACGAGCGGGGAATCCAGGAGACAGACGATGAATACCTTCAAGAGCATCACCGAGAAGCTCGCAGCTTGGCGCCGGTACCGCGACGCGGTGCGCGAGCTGAGCCAGTTGACCGACCGGGAACTCAGCGACATCGGCATCCGCCGCGGCGAAATCGAGACGATCGTGCGCCAGACGCTGGTGACCACCGCCGGCTGATCGGCCGCGGGAACCCTCCCGCTTCGCGACGAAGACACGACGGTCATCCAAATGCGGCCCCTCTATGGGGCCGCATTTTTTTTTGGCGTCGAGCGCGCCTGCGCCCGTTGACGCGTGGGCCGGGCTCGGCAAAGACACCCGGCATGCATCCCATTCATGTCATCGGCGGAGGGCTCGCGGGATCGGAGGCGGCGTGGCAGGCGGCGGAGGCCGGCGCGCCGGTCGTGCTGCACGAAATGCGCCCGCTGACCGCGACCGCAGTCCACCGCACGAGTAGCCTCGCGGAGCTCGTCTGCTCCAACTCGTTCCGCTCCGACGACGCCTCGACCAACGCGGTCGGCGTCCTGCACCGCGAGATGCGCGCGCTGGGCTCCATCATCATGCGGAACGCCGACGCCCATCAGGTGCCGGCGGGCGGCGCGCTCGCGGTCGACCGCGACGGGTTCTCGGAAGCCGTCGAGCGCGCGGTCCTGTCCCATCCGCTCGTCACGCTGGAGCGCGGCGAGATCGCAGGCCTGCCGCCCTCGGACTGGGACAACGTGGTGATCGCGACCGGCCCGCTGACGTCCGCGCCGCTCGCCGAGGCGATCGCGGGCCTCACCGGCGAGGGCTCGCTCGCCTTCTTCGACGCGATCGCCCCGATCGTCCACCACGACTCGATCGACATGGACGTCGCCTGGATGCAGTCGCGTTACGACAAGGAGGGGCCGAGCGGCGAGGGCGCCGCGGCCTATGTCAACTGCCCGATGACCCGCGAGCAGTACGAGGCCTTCGTCGACGCCTTGCTCGCCGGCGAGAAGACCGAGTTCCGCGAATTCGAGGGCACCCCCTATTTCGACGGCTGCCTGCCGGTCGAGGTGATGGCCGAACGCGGTCGCGAGACGCTGCGCCACGGGCCGATGAAGCCCTTCGGCCTCACCAACGCGCATGAGCCCAGGATCAAGCCCTATGCGGTGGTCCAGCTCCGGCAGGACAACGCGCTGGGCACGCTCTTCAACATCGTCGGCTTCCAGACCAAGCTCAAGTATGGCGAGCAGTCCCGCGTCTTCCGCATGATCCCGGGCCTCGAGCGGGCGGAGTTCGCACGGCTCGGCGGCATCCACCGCAACACCTACCTCGATTCGCCGCGGCTGCTCGACGCGCGGCTGCGGCTCAAAGCGGAACCGCGCCTGCGCTTCGCCGGCCAGATCACCGGCTGCGAGGGCTATGTCGAGAGCGCCGCGGTCGGCCTGATCGCCGGGCGCCTCGCCGCCGCCGAGCGGTTCGGACGCACGCTCGAGCCCCCGCCCCCGACGACCGCGATCGGGGCGCTCATGAACCACATCACCGGCGGCCATATCGAGTCGATCGAGGCCGGGCCGCGCTCGTTCCAGCCGATGAACGTCAATTTCGGCCTCTTCCCGCCGATCGTCGAGCCGCGCGCCGGCGAGACGGGCAAGCGCTTGCGCGGACCCGAGCGGGGCTTGGCGCGCAAACGGGCGCTGTCGGCGCGGGCGGAGGCGGATCTCGCCGCGTGGATCGCGCGCGCCGCGGTTTGACAGGCCCCAAGGCGCCGTCCGAGGTTTTCGCCTCACGTCGAACCGGGACGCATCGATGGAAAGCCGGCAGCCTCATATCGCCATCGCCATCGCCGGAATCGGCGGGCTGACCTTGTGGCGGGCATTGCGCGAGCGCGGCCTTGCCGCGGAAATCTACCAACAGGCGCGCGAACGGGCGGAGGCGCCGGCTCAGCCGCCGCCGCGGAAGCGCGTCACGTTCGGCGCGGGCGGGTTCGGACGCGCCTTCACGGAACGCTCGTATTCCAGCACGGCCTCCAGCGCCGGCTGGAGCACCCAGGGGAAGAGGAAGGCGACGTTCAACTGCTCGCCCGGGTCCATCTCGATGTTGAAGATTTTCGGGTAGCCGTTCATCTCGCCGCTCGCCGATTCGAGCCCGCCCAGTCGCTGCGCGCCCTCGCCGGTCGCATGGATGTCGCGGTAATAGACCCGCCACGGCTTCCAGCGCACGGCGACCAGATCCGGCCCGATGAAGGTCAGGAGCGACTCGCGACGCCCGAGCGCGCTCTTGCCGAGCAGGACATCGGTCTGGTCCACGCCGTCGATCGGCCGGTCGGCCGGCATCCGGCCGCCGACGATCGCGGCGAGCGTGGGAAGAAAATCCATCTCCGAGAACATCGCGTAGGACGTCGTGTCCGGCGGCACGTGGCCCGGCCAGCGGATGAAGGCGAAGGTGCGGATCGAGCCCTCGCTCGCGTCGCCGAGCTCGCCGCGGAACGGGCCGCTGAAACCCGTGTCCGGCGTGCCGCTGTTGCCGAGTTCGCGCACCGTCATGCCCTGCGGTCCGTTGTCGGAGGCGAAAACGACGATCGTGTCGTCCTCGACGCCGAGGCCCTTCAGCGCGTCGAGCGCCTGGCCGACATGGAAGTCGCCCTCCATCATCTTGTCGCCGTAGTCGCCGATGCGCGATTTGCCGGCGAAGGCCTTCGACGGAAGATTGGGGTAGTGCCCCATCGAGAACGGCAGGTAGACGAAGAAAGGCCTTCCGGCGACATGGCTTCGTTTCATGAAGTCGATCGCCCTGGCGGTCAGTTCGTCGTCGATCCCGGCCCTGACCTCGGGCGTGTAGGGTTTGACGTCGCGCAGCGGCCCACCCGCCGTCGCCTCGACGATCTTCGTCTCGGCCGCGACGGCGGCTTCGGGCGCGGGCGCGTAGGAATGGGTGAGCCGGATCGTGTCGAGGTACGTCGCCGAATCCCATGACCAGTGCGGCGGAATGCCGTAGAATTCGTCGAAACCGTGCGCCGTCGGCAGGCTCTGGGGATCGCGGCCGAGGTGCCACTTGCCGAAGATCGCGGTGGCGTAGCCCGCGGCGTGGAACATGTCGCCCATGGTGAAGGCGTCGCCCGGCAGCGTGTTCGCCGTGCCGGGGACGAGCACCAGCGAGAGCCCGTTCCGGATAGAGTACTGGCCCGTCATCAGCGCGGCGCGCGAGGGCGTGCACGAGGGCTCGACGAGATACTGGGTCAGGCGGAGCCCTTCGCGCGCCAGCGCGTCGATTCTGGGCGTCGGAAAACCGCGTAGCTCGCCGCCGCCGTAGGGGCCGAGGTCGCCGTAGCCGACGTTGTCGGCGAGGATCAGCACGACGTTGGGCTTCGTTTGCGCAGCGAGCGCCGAGGCCGCCGTCGGGACCGCGAACGCGGCGGCGAACAAAGCGCCGGCGGCGGAGATGCGCGCAAATCCGTTCGCGGTGAAGCGGAGACTTTTCGGCATTGTCTTTGTCCATCCGATTTTCGACCCGCTCCGAGCGTCGTCGGGAGGAACCGCTCCGCAGGCTAGTCTCGCTCGGCGCCGGTATTTTTGACCCGCGTCAATTCGCGCCGCCGCCCGGGGCGGACCCTCGTCCCGAAAGCCGAAAAAACGTCACGCCGATCTTGCATCCGATATATCGCCTATTAGATGCGTCGTGTCCGATATATCGGATGTTGATCCATGAGGTCCAACATGTCTGGTTACGCCGAAGCCCAGCCCGCAGGTCGTCCCGGGCCGCTCTCCCACGATTCCGACGACGGACGCTGGTCAGGCCATCGCCACAACCCGCCGCTGCCGGTGAAGATCATCGCGGTCGCCGCCGCCTTCTGGCTGTTCCATCCGCTCGGCGTCGCGCTGCTCGTCTACTTCCTGTGGCGGACGGTGCGGCGAAACGGCGGCTGCGCTTTCCGCGGCGCGGATTTCCGGCCGCGCTGGGACGGAACCGCATGGGCGCGCCGCCGGGGCGGACCCGCGTTCCGCAATTCCGCCTTCGAGGAGCGGCGCCGCGAGACGCTGAAGCAGCTCGACGAAGACGCCGAGGCGTTCGACGCCTTCGCGCGCCGCCAGCAGGAGGCGCGAGACCGCGAAGCCTTCGAGCGCTTCAAAGCCGAGCGCAGCGCGCCCAAGGGCGACGATCCCCACAAGTGACAGTCCCGCGCCTCCGCGTCTCACGCGGGGGCGCGGCCCTCCTTTGCGGTGACGCGTGCGAGCCGCTAGCATGGCCGGGCCGCTCCGCCACGAAAGCTTGTCCAATGTCGCCGCCCTTCCGTCCGTCGCCGCCCGGCGACGACGACAACGCCCACGAATGCGGACCTCGAGCCGCATTTCGCGGGCTCTTCGGGCGGCATCGCGGCGGCCCGTTCGCACGCTGGCGCGGGTCGCGCATGTTCGATTCCGGCGCGCTGCGGCTTCTGGTGCTCGGCCTGATCGCCGAGGAGCCGCGCCACGGCTACGACATCATCCGGGACTTGCGGGCGCGTTTCCAGGGCTCCTACAGCCCCAGCCCCGGCTCCATCTATCCGATCCTTCAACAGCTTGCCGAAGCGGGTCTCGTGGATTCGTCCTCGCACGGGCCGCGGCGGCGCTTCGCCGTCACCGAGGCTGGAAGGGCCTGGCTCGCCGGGCAGAGCGCCGAGCTCGACGCGATCAAGGCCCAGCTCGACGAAGCCGCGGCGCCGATCGGCGAGCAGGCGATCGGGGAAGCGATCCGGGCGCTGCGGGCCGCGCTCTTCTCCAAGATGCGCGAGGGCGCGCTCGACGCCGAACAGGCCAGCCGCCTCCGCGACATTCTGGAGCGGGCGCGGCGCGAGATCGGGGATCTTTGACCGCGCGTGACCCCAAATGGCGCGCGTCGTTGATGATTCCGGAATGGTCCGATCGCATGATGATTGCGGCCGGCGAGCGACGCGCCGGGAACGCGGCCGTCAGCGGAGGCCGGCGCGCTCCGCCTGCGCGGCCTCAGCGTTGAAGGGAATGAAGCCCAGCGACAAACCTTCGTCTTCCGTCGTCGAGCGCCGACGCATCGCTTCCGGACATGCTGTCGCCGCCCGGCCGGCGAGGCCCGGCCGCGGCGACCCGGCGTTCGAACGCAACCTCACCAGCTCGCCGGCCGGCCCGGACAGGAAATTGTCGCAGGCCACGATCCGGACGGCTCGCTCCGCCGAACGCCGAGGACATGCGCGCGCGGTTCTCCGTCTCCCGCGCCGCGCTCCTGGAAGCCTACAACATTCTGCGCGCTAAGGCGCTGATCGGCTCCCGCCCCAAGATCGACGCCCGGATTCGCGCGAAAACCGAATGGAACCGGCTCGATCAGGAAGTCGCGAGGCGTCCAGCAACCGTTTTCTGGCGGCGCTCGGCGGCCTCGTCCACACGGCGCTCGAATGCTCCCGCCGGTTGAGCTGGCGCGGCGCGGCTGGCATTCAGGCCGACCGCCCCCTTCAGCATCGCGAGGTCGTCCAGGCGATTCGGGGCCGGGCGCCGGAGCGCGCACGCGAACGCATAGCGGAATTGTTGCGCGACTCGGTCGGCGGCGTGCGCGAATGCCTTCGGCCGCGGGACGGAGCGAATGGGCCAGCGACATCCGGCGAATGGCCGACGTCTCGTGAGATCCGAGACGTCCGTCCTCAAACGCGCTGAGAGCGATCTTGCGCTCCGCGGCGCGGCAGCTCCAATGTCTGCCGCCGCTGGTCGCTATTTCACTCGGAAGACCACTTCCATCGGGGACGCGCCACTGCGGCGCGGTCGCAAAGCCAAGATATCCTCCATGGCTGAGGCAAGGCGATCACGCGCCTCCGACAACCTGGGATCGGGAGCGAGCAGATCGCTCAGGCGGTCACGCATTTCGTCCCTGGCTTCCGGCAGAAGCTCGGCATTGTCGTCGACAGCCAGCGTCAGGCTGTACATCGACGTCGCCTGGTCGACCTCCGGAGGGTTCCACATTTCACGTTTCGCTAAGGCGTGGACGAGCTTTCGGCAAATGCGATAGGTCAACAGATGTTCGGCGGTCTCCAGCGCAGCTTTGCGCAGCAGCTCCAAGTCGTCGACCGTGTTGAACTCCGCTTCCAGAACCCCGGCGAACGCCGTGAATCCGGAATAGGTTGCGTTGATGAAGAGCTGATGGGTCTCCGGATAGAAGCGCGCCGCCTTCTTATCCATGCCGCGGCCACGTATATCGGCCTCGTCCCGCAGGGGCACGATTTGCGGCGCCACCTCGTATTCAATGCTGCCGTCGCCTTTGGGCCGGGGGCCGCCGTCGCCGGGCGGCCACCAGCGGCGACGCACGCCGAGATTCCTGAAAAGCGACTTCATGGCGCCATGGAGATGGTCGACATGGCCGGCGTCGGCCGCGAAGCTGCGCAGCAGCTCCAGGAGCCACTTGGGCCGATGACGCAGCGCGAGCGGGGCGAACTCCCGGACAAGGACGTTCTGCTGCAGATTGTGATTGTGGCGGAGAAATTGCCTGTAGCCGTCCGGCAGGAGCGGGAAATCGTCCGGCAGCTCGACGAAGATCGAGATGTTCTTTGCGCCGAACGGAATTCCGAAAACAGGCGCTTCGTGGAGCCACGCCCACGGCGGCCGAAAATCGTAAAGTTCGCCGCGGTACACCAACGCCGCCGTATTTTGCGCGGGCTGGAGAGCGTCATGCGCAGACCCGAGTCCGCCCGGCGCCTTGGCGTCCGGCGCATCGTAGAAATAATGAATGACAATCCCACGCTCGACCGCGACGGACTCGTAACGCGCAAACCGATCCACGCGCGCCGACATCGGCAGAAAACGTTGCGCCCCGCCACGCGTGTTGCAGCCCTCCTCGAGGGTGAACGCGACGTCGGTCGGCAGAGAGAAGAAGCGCTTGTACAGCTCCTCGGCGATCCAGGCTGGCGGCATCGCCGGGTCGCCGTCATAGGGCGCGGCGACCGTGTCCTGTTCCAACCGTTGGCCGAACAGCACAACCTCCGTCCAGTCCGCATCGAGGGCGTGCCCGGACAGCTTGGCGTCGTCGGTGACGTCCGCAACCTCCTCGAGCCGGCCTTCCCCGACTTTTTGCAGGAGCCGGCCGTATTGAGTATCCCGCTTGCCCATGACGACCTGATGCACGCGGCCCTGCTTGCAGGATCGGTAGCGAATTCCGTGCCTGTTCGAGGGCAGGCTTGCGACCTTGGCGCCCATGCCGAAATTCTGATCGAGCGCGTTTGGCTTGCCGATCGAGGAGGCGATGTCGCACATGGCGCGGAGTTCGCCGGCATCCATGCCCGGCCCGCTGTTCCAGATCGACAGCTTGCGATAACCATCGATCATGACCGGCGAGATTTCCACGCGGCGCGCGCCCTCGGGCGCTTGGGCGGCGGCCTCGAAGGCGTTCTTGACGAGCTCGCGCAGCATCATGTGCTTCGGGCAACGTTCGATCATGCTGGAAACGAGAAAATCCTCGTTTCCGACACGTAAGCGGCTTATCTGCATCGGGTCTCCTCAACGCACGGCCGGCGCGGGAATGTCTAAGACGAATGTTTTTCGTCGCACGTTCATGTCGGATTACGCATGTCAATACGACTATTGTCGGAGAGGCGCGCGCCGGTTCGTTTCAGAACCGCCGGGTCCAGCGCCAGACCGCCCACTGCCGGCGAAGCGCGGAGGCTTGCCGGGGCGGATCGAACGGGCGCGCGGCGTTGCGCTCGAGCCTCGCGAGGTCGACGCGCAACGCGCCCAGCGGAACGAAGGCCGGCAGGATCGGCGCTGGGGACGCCTTCAGCCGGCGCTCCGCCTCCGCGAGGCGGTCCCGCGCGAGCGCGCGCAATTCCGCGCAGGCGGCGACGACGCCCGCTGTCGCGTGACGGGCGTCGATGTCCCGGAGCGTCGCGCCGCGCCGCTCCGCCACATCGGCAGGAAAAAGCGTCCGCCCGGCGCCGGCCTCGATCGGCAGCGCAGAGAGCATGCGGGCAAGCCCCAGCGACAGCCCCGCCGGCCGATGCGCTTCTTGGCTATCGAGGTCCTGCCCGCCGGCGGCGATGCGGGCGGCCAAGCGCAGCAGCGCGCCCTCGCTCTCGGCGGCCCAGCGTTCGAAGGCCGCGAGGGTGAAAGCTTCCGGCGGGGCGATCTCCGTCAGCCGAGCGTCCAGCATCGCCTCGATCGGCTCCGAAGGCAGGGCGAACGCGCCGATCGCTGCGCGAAGCGCCAGCGCCACAGGACTGCCTGCGGCCTCCGCGTCGCGCCCGCCGAGCACAGCTTCGCGCCACCAAGCGAGCCGGATCGCGACGAGATTGGGATCGCGCGCGCGTAGCCTCGCCTGGCGAATCTCGTGGTCGAAACAGGCCAGCGCGCAGAGGGCGTCCCGGCTCCGGGCGGGCGCAAAGAGGGCGCCGAGCCACTGGTCGCGGGCGTTCGCGCGCGCAAGCGCAGCGCAGTGCTTGAAGGCTTCCGCCAGCGCCCCGTCGCCCGAGGGCGCGGCGGCCGTCATGGCGTGGCGATCAGGGCCGCGGCGACCCGGCGGCGCTCGGACTGCATGACGTTGTACACCCGCAGCGCCGGCCCGGTCGCCATGACCTCGAAGCGGAGCCCTGCCTCGCGCAACGCCGCCCGCAACGCCTTCGGCGCGGGCGCGAGCCGCTCGCCGGCGCCGATGACCAGGAATTCGATCGAGCCGGGACGCTCGACGAGCTCCTCGAACAGGACCGCCAGCGTGCGCTCGCCGAGGTCTTCGACGGTCGCGGCCGAGAGGGGACGCACGCCCACTGGCGTCGCGAGGATCGAGCCCCGATGCATCATGCCGGCGAACGCAAAACCCCCGCCGCCGTGACCCGCGATCATGTGACTGCCCGGCGCGAAAGGCGCGGCAGGCGGAAGCGAGGTCACGCCTTCGCCTTCGCGTCCGCGGCCCCCGTCTCGGCTTCCTTCTTGTCGAAGACGTCGCCGCGAACGCCCATATAGATCAGCATCGGCGAGCAGATGAAGATCGACGAGTAGGTGGCGACGAAGATACCCCAGATCATCGCCGCCGAGAACGAGCGGATGACATGGCCGCCGAGGAAAAACAGCGCGAGCAGCGCCAGGAACACGGTGGTGGCGGTCATGATGGTGCGCGGCAGCACGGCGTTGATCGACATGTCGATGATCTCGGCGGTCGTCAGCCGCTTGTACTTGCGCATCACCTCGCGGATGCGGTCGAGCACGACCACCGTCTCGTTGAGCGAGTAGCCCACGATCGTCAGGATGGCGGCGATCGAGGTCTGGTTGAACTCGATCTGCGTGACGCAGAAGAACCCGACCGTCAGCAAGAGGTCGTGCATGGTGCCGATGATGGCGCCGACGGCGAACTGCCACTCGAACCGGAACCAGAGATAGGTCAGGACGGCGAGAATCGCCACGACGACGCCGAGGGTGCCGCTCTGGACCAGTTCGGCCGAGACGCTCGGGCCGACCGAGTCAACGCTGCGGAACTCGTATTCGCCTTCGAAGGCGCCGCGCAGCTTCGCGATCGCCGTCTGCTGGCCCTGCTCGCCGCCGGGCTGCACGTTGAGGCGCAGGAGGACGTCCGCGTCCGAGCCGATCTGCTGCACCTCGACCGGCCCGAGCCCGAGGCCCTCGGCCTTCGAGCGGATGTCGGCGATGTGGGCCTCGCCGGTCTTGGCGCGGATGTCGACCTGCGTGCCGCCCGCGAAGTCGATGCCGAAGTTCATCCCGACGAACAGGAACATCAGCACCGAGACGATCGACAGCGCCGCCGACAGCGGATAGCTCACGCGGCGGAACCGCATGAAGCCGAACTTGGTGTTCTCGGGCGCGAGACGGAGGAGTTTCATGGGGCTTTGTCCCGGGGCCGGCGCGCTTTAGATCGGAATCTTGGTCGGCCGCACGCGGCGGTACCAAAGGGCGATCATCATCCGGGTCATCGTCACCGCGGTGACGATCGAGGTGATGATCCCCAGTCCCAGCGAGACCGCGAAACCGCGGACCGCGCCGGAGCCGAAGAGATACAGGATCAGCGCCGCGACGAACATCGTGACGTTCGAATCGACGATGGTGGCGAAGGCGCGCTTGAAGCCGGCGTCGAGCGCGGAGATGACGTTACGGCCCATATGCGCCTCCTCGCGGATGCGCTCGTAGATCAGCACGTTCGAATCGACCGCCATGCCGATGGTGAACACGATGCCGGCGATGCCCGGCAGGGTCAGCGTCGCGCCCAGCAGCACCATCGAGGCGAAGATGAGCAGAATGTGCACCGCGAGCGCGAGATCGGCGAAAACCCCGAAGATTCCATAGGTCGCAATCATGTAGACGACGACCAGGATCGCGCCGACATAGGACGCGCGCTTGCCGGCGTCGATCGAATCCTGGCCGAGCCCCGGACCGACGGTGCGCTCCTCGACAACCGTGAGCTTGGCGGGCAGGGCGCCGGCGCGCAGCAGGATCGCGAGGCTGCTGGCTTCGTCGAGGGTGAAATTGCCGGTGATCTGGCCGGTGCCGCCGGTGATCGGCGAGCGGATGACGGGCGCCGAGATGACCTTGCCGTCGAGCACGATGGCGAACGGCCGCCCCACGCTCTCGGTCGTGACCTGTCCGAACTTCTGCCCGCCGCGCAGGTTGAAGCGGAAGGTGACGTCGGGCTCGCCGGTCTGCTGGTCGAAGCTCTGCTGGGCGTCGACCAGATCTCCGCCGTCGACCATGATGCGCTTCTGCACGGTGATCGTCCCGCCGCCCTTCTGCATCGGCAGTGTCTCGACTTCGTTGGGCGGGTCGCCCGGATCGGCTGCGAGCTGGAAGTCGAGCTTGGCGGTCTGGCCGATGATCTCCTTGAGCTTGGTCGTGTCCTGAAGCCCCGGCACTTCGATCAGGACCCGGTTCAGGCCCTGCTGGGCGATCACCGTCTCCTTGGTGCCCATGGCGTTGACGCGCCGGTTCAGGACCTCGATCGACTGCGTCACCGCGTGGCGCACCTTGTCGGCGATGCCGGCTTCGGTCAGGGTCAGCTGGACGCCGCTCTCGGTCTCGGTCACGTCGAGCGTCCGGCCGTTGCCGCCGGCGAGCGCGCCGCCGATCGGCTGGCTGAGCCCCTGCAAAAGTCCAAAGGCGCGGTCGCGCTCGGCCTTGTCGGCGATGCGCACGAGAACGCCGCGCGGCTGGGTGACGATGCCGCCGCCGAGCGCGATCTTGCCGTCGCGCATCTTCTGGCGGACGTCGTCGCGCAGCGCCTCGACCTGGGACTTGACCACCGAGGCGTCGTCGACCTGCATCAGCATGTAGGCGCCCCCCTGAAGGTCGAGGCCGAGGACGATCTGGCGCAGGGGAACGAAGCTCGGAACGCGGGCGGCGAGCGCGTCGACGGCTTCGGCGGACAGGAAGCTCGGGACCACGAGCAGGAACGCCGCGGCCACCAGCGCCAGGACCGAAGCCAATTTCCAGGGGGCGAAACGGAGCATCGGGCTCTCAATTCATTGCGGGATCGGCGCCGGCGGCGTCAGGCCTTGGACGAGTCCTTGACCGGCTCGCCTTTCGTGCGCACCTCGGCGATGCCGGAACGAGCGAGACGCACCTTGACGTTGGGCGCGAGCTCCAGCTCGACCTCGTTGTCGTCGACGGCCTTGCTGATTTTGCCGATGATCCCGCCCGTGGTGACGACGGTGTCGCCGCGCCGCGCGGCCTGGACCATCTCGCGCTGCTCCTTCGCCCGCTTCTGCTGCGGGCGCCACAGGATGAAGTAGACGATCGCGATCATCGCCACGATCGGCACGAGCTGGATGATCGTGTCGTTCATGCCCGCCGCTCCGGCGGCGGCGGTCTGGGCGTAGGCTTCGGATATGAACACGGGACGGAAGCTCCGGCGACGCGAAAGCCGCGCCGTTTCATCAGGGGGTCACACGAAAAGCGCCGCATATATAGCCGGGAGCCTCGCGAAAGCAACGCCGCAAGCCGGGGCGAAATCCCGGTTGCGATATCAACGAGACGGCGCAGGGGCGCCTATTCCGCTGGGAAAAGGCCGGTTAGAAGCAGGTGCGCAGAATCAGGCGCGACGTCGGCGACAATCGGCAACGAATTAGAGAGGAGACGTAATGAACAAGCAACTGGCGGAATTCATAGGAACCTTCGCCCTGGTATTTCTCGGCTGCGGGACGGCGGCCATCGGCGGCATGGGGACGGGCGCGACCGCGGTCGATCTGCTCGGCATCGCGAGCGCCTTCGGTTTCGCCATCGTGGCGATGGCCTACGGAATCGGACCCGTTTCCGGCTGCCACGTCAATCCGGCGGTGAGCTTCGGCGTGTTCGTCGCCGGCCGCATGGGCGCGGTCGAAATGGCGACCTACTGGATCGCACAGGTTCTCGGCGCGCTCGCCGGCGCGGCTGTGCTCTATATCATCCTGTCGGGCAAGGCGACGGGCTGGACCGGCGGCCTCGGTCAGAACGGGTGGGGACCGGGGTATCTCGGCGAATACAACACGCTTTCGGCGCTGGTGTTCGAGATCGTGGCGACGTTCCTGTTCCTCGTCACCATCCTCGGCGTCACCCATCCCTTCATGCCGAAGGGTTTTGCGGGCGTCGCCATCGGCCTGACGCTGGCGGCGATCCATCTCGTCGGCATCAACATCACCGGCACGTCGGTCAATCCGGCGCGCTCGATCGGCCCGGCGCTCGTCGGCTTCGCGTCGAACCCGAAAGCGGTCGCCCAACTCTGGATGTTCATCGTGGCCCCGCTCATTGGCGCGGGCCTCGCGGGCATCTTCTACCGCGAAGGCGCCCTGCTCGATCATCCGAAGGCGTGATCCGCCTTCGGACCTTGAAACCGAACGCATGGCGGGCCAAAAGCCCGCCATGCTCCATGTCAACGGCCTCACCTACCGCCTCGGCGAGCGCCTGCTGATCGACGGCGCGACGGCGGCGCTGCCCAGCGGATCGCGCGTCGGCCTCGTCGGCCGCAACGGCGCGGGCAAATCCACCCTCTTCCGGCTGATCCGCGGCGAGATTTCGCCCGAATCCGGTTCGATCAACACGCCGAAGGGCGCGCGGCTCGGCAGCGTCGAGCAGGAGGCGCCCGGCGGCGCCGAGACGCTGATCGATTTCGTCCTGTCGGCGGACGCCGAGCGCGCGGCGCTCTTCGCGGAGGCCGAGAACGCGACCGACCCCGAGCGCATCGCCGAAATCCAGACCCGGCTCGTCGACATCGACGCCCACGCCGCGCCGGCGCGCGCGGCGCGGATCTTGAGCGGCCTCGGCTTCGACGAGGCGGCGCAGGACCGGGCGCTGTCCGAATATTCCGGCGGCTGGAGGATGCGTGTCGCGCTCGCCGCGGTGCTGTTCGCCGAGCCGGACATCCTGCTGCTCGACGAGCCGACCAACTACCTCGACCTAGAGGGCGTGCTCTGGCTCACCGACTATCTCAGGACCTGCCCATCCACGATCGTCGTCATCAGCCACGACCGCGACCTCCTCGACGACGTCGCCGACCATATCCTCCATCTCGACCGGGGCAAGCTCACGCTCTGGAGCGGCGGCTACACGAGCTTCGAGCGGCAGCGCCGCGAGAGCCAAGCGCTCCAGGGCAAGATGCTGAAAAAGCAGGAGGAGCGGCGCGCCCACCTCCAGGCCTTCGTCGACCGGTTCCGCGCCAGCGCCACCAAGGCGACGCAGGCCCAGTCGCGCCTCAAGATGCTGGCGAGGATGGAGCCGATCGCCGCGGTCGTCGACGAGACGGTGCTGCCGTTCAAATGGCCGCCGGTGGTGAAGAAGCTCAGTCCCCCGATCGTCACCCTGGAGAAGGTCAGCGCGGGATACGGCGAGCGCGTCGTGCTGTCGCGCATCGACCTGACCCTGTCGAACGACGACCGGATCGGGCTTCTCGGCGCGAACGGCAACGGCAAGTCCACCTTCGCCAAGCTCATCGGCGGCCGGCTTCCGCCGATGGCGGGCAAGATGATGCGGGCGAACAAGCTCGAGACCGGCTTTTTCGCCCAGCATCAGGTCGACGACCTCGAGCCCGGCGGAACGCCCTACACCCATGTCGCCGAGAAGATGCGCGGCGAGGCCGAATCGAAAATCCGCGGCCGGGCGGCGCTCATCGGCTTTTCCGGCGGGCGCGCCGACACGAAGATCGAGGCGCTGTCGGGCGGCGAGAAGGCGCGGCTCCTGATGGGGCTCGCGACCTTCGACGGGCCTCAGCTCCTGATCCTCGACGAGCCGACCAACCACCTCGACATCGACAGCCGCGCCGAGCTCACCGAGGCGATCAACGACTACGAGGGCGCCTGCATCCTGGTGTCGCACGACCGCCGGCTGCTCGAGGCCTGCGTCGACCGGCTGTGGCTGGTGGCGGGCGGGACCGTGAAGCCGTTCGACGGCGACGTCGCCGACTACGGCCGCTTCGTGCTCGGCCAGGGCGCGCCGAGCCCCCAGAAGAAGCCCGCGGCCAGACCCGGGGCGGCGGCAGGGAAGCCCGCGGCGGGGCCTAGCCGCAAGCGCGATCCGGGCGCGCTGAAGCGCGAGATCGCCGCGCTCGAAGACAAGATGACCCGCTTCCAGGACCTCCTGCGCCGGGTCGACGAGGCGCTGGCGGAAGCGGGCGCCGCCGGCGGCGACGCGCTCAAGCTCGCCGATCTCGCCGCCCGCCGCGGGGAACTCGAAAAGGCGCTGACCGCCGCCGAGGAAGCTTGGCTCGAATTGTCGGAGCAGACGGAGGGGGCGTGACCGGGCGCCGGCCCTTTTTCGATCTCGAATCGCGCCTTGTCGCCGGCCTTCGCCCCATAAATAGGGTGAAGTGGAGAAGTGGAGCCAGCCCATGCCGCGTCACGCCTTCAAGATGTTTCTCAACCCCGGCGCGGCGCATGAATACCGCCGCCGTCACGACGCGATCTGGCCCGAGCTCGCGGCCCTCCTGAAAGCGAAGGGCGTCGCCAATTATTCGATCTGCAATCCCGCCTTGGTGAGCGCTCCTTCCAAAAAATCGTTCTCCAGCGCCAGCTCTCCGACCTTCGCATGAAGAGCCTTCAGATCGACCGGCGCCGGCCCGTCCTCGGCCTTGCCGCGCCCGAAAACGCCGGCCGCGCCTTCGACAAGCTGACCCTTCCATTGCGTGATCTGGTTGGGATGGACATCGAACTGCTGCGCCAGCTCGGCCAACGTCTTCTCGCCCTTGATCGCGGCCAACGCCACTTTCGCCTTGAAGGCCCGTGTGTGGTTCCGACGCGTGCGCTTCGTCATCTGATCTCCTGATCCTCGGCCATTGTCGCCGGTGTCAGGCAGAAAATCCACTTATCCCCCTGTCCAGATTTCCGGGGCCACCTCTCTTCGGGCGGAAGATACATTCCACCCAAGAGTCAGAAGTCCGCCCCCCTGTCTCGCAAAATCGCAGCCCCGCAATCGATCCTGCGTGGGATGTGACATTTCGGACTCTCCCCGGCTTGGTACTTACAAAGAAGCTCTGTTTAGAATTGCTGATGGGTGGCGCTCGGCCGGCGGAACCGCTATACTGAGCAGCAGATCATGTGGTGGGACGTCGCGGCGGGCGTCGCGATCCTTCGAGGGGCTGGGGCCGAGGTGCGTGTCGATCCTCATCAGGGTTACGCCGTCGACGTCTATGTCGCCGCGTGACGTGGACAAGGGTCGAGGCTCGATGAAACACGCTCGTTTCCCCGCAAAGAGAGTGGGCATCGTCGGATTCGGCAAGATGGGCCGGATTCGCGCCCAGGCGCTGGAGGAGGACGGTCGCGCGACGATCGCGCGCGTCCATGATCCCCTGCCGATCGCCGAGCCGCGCTATCCGGTGGCGGCGTCCGCGCAGGAGATCTTCGACGATCCCGCCATCGGCAGCGTGTTCCTGTGCGGCACCAACGACCTGCTTCCCGTCCAGGCGATCGCGGCGATGCGGGCCGGCAAGCACGTGTTCAGCGAGAAGCCGCCCGCCTTCAACGCCGCGCAACTCAGCGAGGTGCGGGCGGTCGAGCGCGAGACCGGCCGGGTGCTGATGTACGGCTTCAACCATCGCCACCACGCCGGCGTGCGCAAGATGAAGGACGTGATCGCCAGCGGCGCCTATGGCCGCGTGCTGTGGATGCGCGGACGCTACGGCAAGAGCGTGGACGAGAACTACCTCGGCACCTGGCGCGCCGACGTGAAGCGCGCCGGCGGCGGCATCCTGCTCGACCAGGGCATTCACCTGCTCGACCTTTTTCTGTATATGGGGGGCGCGCCGTTCGACGAGGTGCACGCCTTCGTCTCGTCGCACTACTGGAACATCCCGGGCATCGAGGACAACGTGTTCGCCATCCTGCGCAACAGCGACACCGGCCTCGAAGTGTCGTTCCATTCGACCATGACGCAATGGCGGCACCTGTTCTCGCTGGAAATCTTCCTCGAGCGCGGCTACCTGGTGCTGAACGGCCTGAAGACGTCGTCGGGCAGCTATGGCGAGGAGGAGCTCTCCATCGCCATGAACCGCTCCCTCGCCCCGGCGGCGAGCTGGGAGACCGAGGAGCGGCTGCATTTTCGGGTCGATTCGTCGTGGCGCAGCGAGATCGAGCATTTTCTGGACGCGGTGACGCTCGGCATGCCGGTCACCTCCGGGACGTCCGAGCAGGCGCTGGAGGTGATGACGCTGATCGACCGGATCTACAAGAACGATCACCGGGTGAGCGGCGTGCTGCACGAGCGGTTGCAGGTGGTGGGGGGCTAGCGTCCCGCCTCCGGGCAGGCGACCAGCACCTCGACCAGGGGGAGTTCCGCCCGGGGTCCGTTCGTGAGACGGAACGTCAGAACGTTTTCACCGTTACGCAAGACGCCATCGGGGATCTTCAAGGCGCGAAACGGCAGGCCCGGATCTTCGGGCAGGCCGAGCGCGTTGGGATCGGCCGGGTCCGTCAGAGGCTGGCCGTTCAGCGCGACCGAGAATTCGCCGACGCTGTTCTGCGACCGATTCTGGCGCGCAACATAGCGGATCAAAGCGCTTTCGCCTCCGTTCTCCGAGGGCGGCAGGACCTGCATCCTGAGAGTTATGCTCCCGCCGGGGACGATCTGGGCTGGCATGGGCGCGAAGCCTTGGAACCCCTGGAAATAAACGGTGCTGAGAAACCAGGATTGAACCGGGCAGTCCGCGCGCGCCGGCGCCTTCAGCCGCGCGATCACCGCAAAAGGCGGCTCGCGCCCTGCGCCGCCCCGTCCATCGACATAGCTGCGATAATAGACGAAGTTGAACAGCGAGATGCTGTCGCAGCCCTTGCTCTGCGCGAGATGGGCGGTCGTGACGTCGTCGGCCGGCGCCGCGTAAAGCAGCATGTCGTCGTGCGGGCGGCGCGGCGTCTGGTGCATGAGAAAGTGTTTGGCCTCCGCCATCTCCAGGGTCAGGCGCAGGCCCGTCGCGGCGGCACGGATGGCGTCGAAATCGACGTCCTGGCTCGTGAAATTGTTGCTCGACAGATTGAGGCGGTCGACCCCGAGTGCGCGCAGGCGGGGCAGATCCAGTCCGAGCGCCGCAAAGGCGCCGAGCTTCGGAGGGACCCGCAGCGCCAACTCGCGGCCCTTGCGGCCGGAATCCAGGGCCGCCCGCACCGCCTCGAGGAATCCTTCGACGATCCGGCGCCGCTCGATGAGCGGCAGGTCGTCCGCGAACAGGCGAGGAAAACGCATGAAATCGAGTTCGAGGCCGTCAATGTCGTAGTTGCGCGCCAGTTCGGAGGCGAGGGCGAGCTTGTGCGCCACGGCCTCGGCATGCGCCCAGTTCCAGAGATGGTCCTCGGCGCGGTCTGAGGCGGCGTCGAAGCGCCACTCGGGATGTTCCATATGAACCCTGGAGATCCAGTACGGGAGCGACTGCAACCAGCCCGGCACGTCCGGATCATGCAGATGCGCGCGGGTGAAGGCCGGCGACTTGCCCGAGAAATAGATCGTGTGCATGTCGTTCAGGCGAAAGGAGGCCAGCATTGGGACGCCGCGCATCCGGCAATGCTTGAGGGCGACCGCGACGATGTCGCCGCCCTCGACCATGTAGCGCGCTAGACCCAAAAGCGGTTCGTCGTAAGCTTTCGAAAACCACAGAAAGTGGTCCGCGGCCGGATAGACATCACTTTTCCAGAGCGGGACCCATCCGGTCCC
This sequence comes from uncultured Hyphomicrobiales bacterium, assembly GCA_903932535.1. Taxonomy (GTDB): domain Bacteria; phylum Pseudomonadota; class Alphaproteobacteria; order Rhizobiales; family Beijerinckiaceae; genus Roseiarcus. The sequence continues at coordinate 27,272 of CAIZGR010000238.1, forward strand.
CGGCTGGTTGACATAGACGTCGATTCCGGCGTCGACCGCCTCGTCGATGCATGCCGCCACTTCGGCGTCGCTGACCGCCTGACCGCGCCGATGATAGGGCGAGGCCACCGAGTCGAGGTCGGTGGTGTCGTCGTTGTAGTAGACGCGCAGCGCACGCAGATCGCCGGCCCACGCCGGCATAGTCGAACCCAGCCAGCGGCCGGCGAACAGCCAGACGGAAACCCTCAGGAGAGCGCGGCGGGATAAGCGCTGGACGGTTTTCAGCCGTTAAGCCTTCGTGGATGGTGGACAACCGTCCTCTTCACTAGAGCAGTATCCGATCAAGGGGAATCCCCTCCGCCAACGGGGTTCGCGGTCCACAACGAGAGCGCTGTTGCCGCATCTCCAATCATACACCCATTTATCAACTAACGCATTTCCCTTGTCATCAACCGAGGTTAGCATTCTTTCCTCCTAGAGGAACTTAACGGTGCTCCCCCAGCGGGTCACGCCACCGCTTACTCCCTCTTCCCCAACAACGACACTTACCACCTCATTAACCACATAATGTGAACGCATTCAACCAGTTTGTAGGCCCCGAATCGAGCCGGACTGATTTTGGCAGTCGGCGCAGGGGCCTTAGCTCGCCGGGAGCGACCGATCGCACGAATGCACGCAACGGAGGTGCTCGACGAGCGGCACGACCCGAATTCGGCTCTTCGGAGGTTGATCAACGCGATCGTACGAGATTTCCTGATCCATTGCAACCCTAAGCTGGCAAGCCGCCTCTTTACAATCAAGGGGCGGCCTTCCTCATCGAGCGCACAAATGGATTGATCATATCATTCCGGCATCAACGCCCAAAGCTCGTAAAGCGAGCTGTATACGATTGCTTCCCGTGCCTCATCGAGTTTCTCGATCGGGACTGCATAAAAATTCCACGGGCCGTTGAACCTGCTCATCTCCGCAGTGACTTGATAGCCAAAAATATCGAGCACCTGATACTTCCGCTCTTCGAAGAACCTGTAAAAGTCGGCCATCGTGTAATTGTTCAGCGCGGCGCTGCCGCCACGGCCGTCCTCGAAAGCGAAAAGAGGCCGACTGTCCTTCATCAATCGTGTGGCACCCCTGAACACAAGAAACTCCGCTCCTTCGACATCGATTTTCACAAATCGCGGTGAATGCCCGGAGAGGACATCGTCTAAAATGTCGACACGCACTTGAATGGCCCGGCTTTGCGAGTTTTCCGGAAGTCCGGCGCGCACCTTCAGGCCGGACATTGCAGGGGCCGCCAAGTTGTGATGAAATGTTTCTATCCCTGCCTGATCGGCGATCGCTATATTCTGCAACAAGACACGGTCAACCAGATCCTTATCGCGAATTTGGACTTGCAGCTGCGCCGCCAATTCCGGAATGGGCTCGAAGCCGAAGACTCGCCCTCCGACGCCAACGCAATCGGCGAGCGGAAAGAGGTGGCGACCGACGTTAACGCCAACGTCAACTGCCACATCGCCCGGCTTAAGCCACATGCGGTAGGTTCGCTCTATGATTGACTCCGAAGCGACCGCGAGCGTTTTCTTGTGTTTGAGCGGAAGTGCCCACAATTCGCCCAAGGAATCCCGATTCATAATTCTTCGCCCTTCAAGATTGGATCGCCGCTTTGTTTGTGAGATGCGTCATGCGACAGCTTTTGGCGCCCATCCCCCCCGAAACCCTCACGCCACCGCATATTCCGCCGTCCCCACCAGCATATCCACCACCGTCATCCGCCACGCCCTTAAACGCATCACAGGGTCGTTTCCGTCGCGTTTGCTGTATTGTACTCGTCATGTGCATGTGCGGCGAGCAGCCCGAAAAATCACGACACAATCAAGCCCGCTTTGCGCTGCTCCCGCTGGATGTCGTGCATGAACTGTTGCGCCAAAGGCGCTTCGGAAGGCAAGCCGACACACTGCCAAGGCACCCCGCCGCGCTGCCAATCCATGGCCTCGAATGGGTACCCGAACACGTCGTACAATCGGTAACTTATTGAAGCAAAGAAGCCAAAGAAATCCTCCTTCGAATAGCGATAATCTTCTGCGCTCTCTGAGCGCCCATTCTCAAAAACAACAACTGGTCTATTTCTCGCTAGAATTCTCTTCGCTCCCACCAAAGCGTCGAATTCGCCGCCCTCCAGATCGAGCTTCATAAAGGTCAGGCGGCTCAAGTCTGAAATTTCGTCGTCGAGGCGCACCGCCCGGACCGTGGTCGGGACGTAACGCACCGTTTTCTTCAGTTCTTCCGTCAGCCGACGAGGCTGCAGGGCGCTCATACCGTAGGCGCCGCCTTGAGTGAAATGAAATGTCACCGACCCTGCCGCGCGAGCGACTGCGACTTCGTGAAGGACGACCCTGTCCGATACGCCGGCCGCGGCGACGCGTTCCTTGAGCCACGGCAACACCACGGGCGACACCTCGGGCGACACCTCGAAGCTGTGAACCTTGCCGTTCTGACCTACCAAACGCGCCATTGCAATCGTATGCCGGCCCACATTAGCTCCGCAGTCGACAACGACATCACCGTCCCCAATCGTTTTCGTGAATATCGCGGCGGTTATTGCTTCCAAGAGTTCTGCATAGGCTGCCATATCCAATGTCTTTCGCGCGGCTTGGTAAACCTCGTCACGCGAGATCGCTGTGGCGCTCATCGAATTCTCTCCAGTCGGCCGGTCACTCGGCCCATCTCACAATACTGCTTATTCCGGCTTGTCCCGAAATCTCGCGCCAGTTTCTTGAGCCCATCCCCCCGAAACCCCTACGCCACCGCATATTCCGCCTTCCCCACCAGCATATCCACCACCGTCATCAACCACACCATGTGCACGCATTCAACCACGTTGTAGGCCCGCGACTCCAGCCAAAAATCGATGTCGGACAGCTTTCGCCGAGTTGCGGGCTCCGAACGGGCGAGGGAGAGGACCCTCGGGCCGCCGGCCTTCGCTCGTTCCGCCCCTTCACCAGATGGGAGACCGTCCGCGATAGAGGCGCATGCCGTGGGGCGGGTCATCCGGGGCAGGAATGGGCTCGAGAAACGCGGCCGCGTCAAGGGCTTCCGGGATTTTCGGCGTGAGATAGATCACGAACAGTCGGCGAAACGGCGCGCGCCCGAGGTTCTCGACCATCCGCTTCATCACCGGAATCCAGAACGGATTGTGCAGGAACACGACCAGGTCGCCCGGGGGGAATTGGTAGGCGCCGGCGTCGCCCGCCACCACGGACGCATTCCGAAAGCCCATGATGGCGATGTTGCGCTTCGCGATCTCCACGAGCTCTTCTGCGAACTCGACTCCGATCACGGTCGAAAAGCCCATTTGCGCGGCGACCAGCAGGGCGCGCCCCTTGCCGCAGCCGAGGTCGATGAAGGTGAAGTCGCCCGGATCGATTCCCGTCGCTTTCACCGCCGCGTGGACGCGGTCCGGCGTCACGCCCAGATACGAACTGGCCTGCGAGACCAGCGGCGACGCCGTCTTCATGTCCTGAGACAAGATCTTGCCGGCGGTGTCCGTGCCGTATGTCGTGTCGAACAGTCGCCCGTCCATATCCCAGGGTTCGAATTCCATGCGTGCGTCCTCCTGCAAGGGTGTTGGGCAGCGCCTGCTGGCCTCGGCCCGCCTACGAGAAGATGCCCCGCAAGGCGTTTGGCCAGGTCTCCGGATCGAACCCATGCTGGGAAAAAAGCGCGAACACGAGCCGTTCGAGACCCCAGCCGACGCAGGCGGTCGACGCGATCTCGCCGTCGGGAAGGCGAATGCCGAACGCCTCGCCAAAGAAGGGCCCGTGCATGTTGATCGATCCGGCGGCCAGGGTCCGTTCCTTGCCGTTCTCGCCCGGCTCGATCGGCAGGCGAAACTCATATTTTACATCCTTGACGCGCTGCCAGAACGATTGCGGGCCATAAACCGTCGGGAAGAACGCGTCGGTGGCGGACTCCACCCGGCAGGCCAAGTCCCATTCCCGGGCGAGTTCGTCCAGCAGTTTCAGCATCGTCTGCCGCGCTGCCAGCGTGAACGCTTCCGAACCGATGAAAACGAGCTCCCGCACGTTGAATTCCCACAGGCGCTCGAGCCCTCTCATGTTGCGCGATTCGTACCGGAAGACCCGACCCGACCAGGTCAGGACCAGCGGCGCGGGGTCGATGATCTGACCCTGCAGCCGTTCATAACACGGGAAACAAGCGGCGGGATTGAGGCACCGCTGCGGTGCCGTGACGCTGCCGGCAGCCGGCGCGGAGAAGACAGCGCCGCCATTCGCCGCCCGGAACTGCTCGAGTTCGTCGAAATCCTCGACCATATGGCAGACGAACGACGCCGCGTTCGGATGTGAGGAGAAGTAGCCGACGCGGTGCAAAAGGTTGGGAGAAACCATGGCCGGATACATCTGGTCCACGGCGTTGAACGCGGCGCGGTAGGCTTCGGCCAGACGGGCGTCGAGCGTGGTCAACAGTTTGAGAGCCGCGCCGGCGAGGCTGACCTGCCCGTCGGCATGCTCGAACATCCACCGGCGCTGGATGAGTTCTTCGTTGACCCGCCGCGCGATCGGTTTTCCGTTTTCGCGCTCATAGTGCACGGTGATCGGAATATCGCGCGCCGCGCGCACCATCGAACTGATGGCGCGGTGCGCCTTGGCCAGCACAGTTTCCGTATCGGCGCCGGGACGCGCAACAATCGTGACGCCTCTCCGATCCGCATTGACCGACAAACGCTCGATATCGGGCGAGAAATAGACCGACGCCTTCTCGATGTCGTCAGCAATCGCAGCGGGAATATCGATGGCCAATACAACGCTCGGCGAGGCGGACGAGAACAATTCGTCGAGGTTCATGGCTGACCCTTACTCCGATTTCAACGCCGACTTCGTCAACGCGCCGCGCTCGTGAGCGTCTTGATTTGCTGCACAATATCGCCGACGTTTGTCATTGTCTTGAGAAACTCGTTCGGAAATGCCACCTGAAAGCGCGATTCCAACGCCAGAATCAAATTCAGGTGATTGAAAGAGTCCCACCCTTTAACATCTCTGGACGTGGTTTGCGCGCTGATCTCAGTCACGCTCGGCCCGAAGGTTTCGCGGAACACGTTCAAGAGTCCCGCGTAAATCTCCTCTTCAGACATCGCCATTCGCCTTCCTGGACAAACCGAGCGCCATCGACACCCTCTGCTTTATCTTTTCGTCGCCGAGCGCCAATTCATGAGCGCGGCGGTAGGAGTCCAGCGCGCCTCCCGGCTGACTGCTGGAAAGGAGAATGTCGCCGAGCAGACGCCGGAAGTCGGTGCGATTTGCGTCGAGCGCGATCGCGTGCCGGACTGCGGCTTCCGCTTGATCGTGAGGACCGCTACGATGAAGTGCGCTCGCGAGTCCGAACCAGGAAAACGGATCGTTGCCGGACAATCCGATTGCCTGCCGAAAGGCGTCCGCCGCTTCGTCCAGATGCGAGGTGGCGAGGGCGGCCCATCCCACCTGTTTGTAAAGGGGCCCGGACCCGGGGTTGAGGCGAACGGCCCTTCGAGCCAGTTCTATGGCCTCGTCGAGTTTCCCCATCTCCCGATAGACATCAGCAAGTTTCCCCAAGGTATCGGCGTCGCGCCCATTCAGTTCGATTGCGCGTTCGAAGCAATTTGCAGCTTCGGCCTGCTCACCGGCCCAGCGGTATTCGTCACCGAGTTCGATCCAGCCATTGGTGTCATATGGGTCAAGGCGGAGAGCCTCTCTGTACGCCGACCGCGCTTCCGGGAATTGCCGGGTCGCGCGAAAGTTTCGTCCTAAAAGGCGATGATAGTAGGACGAGGCGGGAACGAGGGCTATGGCGGCATTTATAGCATCGAACGCTTCCGAAGTCTTCTTCAGATGCAGGAAAATTTCAGAACGACACGCCTGGAATCGGGCAATGCCGCAAACGTCCGGATCGCCGGCCGCCAGGTCGCACTCGCCAATCGCTTCTCCTGGACGCCCCTGGAACAGAAGATTGGCCCCCAGATAGTAGCGCGCTTGCATGTTGCCCGGGTCAGCAGCGATGGCCTCACGAAGGTCGCGTTCACCGGTCGCCCGATCCCCGCCGCCCCTGAAGGTGTGCCTGTATCCAGTGTAGAGCCTGCGGTCGAACTGAAAACCGATATATCTGCGAACCCATTCCTCGTATGTATAAAATCCATCGTGATCAAGCCTATATCGGAGATCGGGACGCCACCATTCCAGCTGAAAGTGTTCGGCGACCCGCGGATGGATCGGGGCGTCGTGATTGCGGAGCGTCGCCAAGTCGTCCATTCGCGATCGAAGCGCGCTCTTGACAGTCTGGTCGTTGCTCAGACGAAGAAAGTCCATAAAGGGATCGATGATTTCCGCGAAAAAAGACCATGTCGGATGACCAGCGTCCCAAAATAAGCGCTCCGAACGAAACCGCTTTTCGATTTGCGGCCAAAAGCCGAAGTCGCAATCTTTTTCGTTTGCCAAGAATTGTTGCTTCGTCATCTCGTAAAGGCGATCGAGGTTTGTCAGTTTCAGGGGGTCGATCGCCATGAAACGGCGAAAGGCCTCGTCCGCGTCCGTCTCCGTTTCAATAATGCTTGCCAGTTGCGCGTCGCTCACATACGGATTGAAGATGCCATTGTCGATAAATGGGGGCTCCCAGAACGCTTTTGGATGGGCGCGCGTCGCGAACGGCCACAGGAAATTCAGCCGTACGGCCGGGTAACGAAACTGTCTCGCGCTCGCTGGCGCGTATTCGGCGAGCGGGTCCGAGATTCCTTGCCCGACCTGGCGAATGTATAGATCCGCAGTTCTCGCAAAGTCCGCGTACTCCTTGGCTTTATCGCCATTTTCCTGGTAGTTCCGAACGCACAATACCTCAAGAGAACCACGTGTGATAGAACGCAGCTCCCGAACGATTTGTTCCAGAACGCCTCCTAGGCAATTACCGGTTATCAGAACTCTGCGCGAATGGTTCATCAATAGTACTCCGGCTCGGACTATCAAGTCCCGATATTCCCGCGGAAATATCGCGGTGCGCCACTTTTTTTCCGCCGACTGAATCCTGACCCGCCCCAAATCACCCAAGTAAGCTGGATGTTTCTGACATTCTTTGCGGTCGATCCCATCTCCGCGCGTCGCAGGTAATCGACAGTTGGAACGAGCGGAAATCAGGTTACCGCATATTCCGCCTTGCCCACCAGCATATCCACCACCGTCATCAACCACACCATGTGCACGCATTCAACCACGTTGTAGGCCCGCGACTCCAGCCAAAAATCGATGTCGGACAGCTTTCGAAGCGGATTGTCGGGGGCCGAGCCGGTGAAGGAGACGATCGTCAGGCCGCGCGCTCTGGCGTATTCGGCCGCCTTCACCGCATTCGGAGACCGCCCCGACACTGAGATCAGCACCAGCACGTCGCCGGGGTCGGCGTAGTACTCCACGGCCTTGGCCATGAAGTTCTCGAAGCCGAAGTCGTTGGAAAGGCAGGTGATCAGGTTCGGCTCGTTGAAGTCGATCGCCTGCACCCGGCCCTGCTTGGTGAAGTCGACGCGCGCGTGCGAGGCGATCGAGGCGCTGGCGCCGTTGCCGGCGAACATCAGCTTGCCCCCGGCCTCCCGGGTGGCGACGGCGAGATCGTGAAACGCCACGAGCTTCTCCGCGATTCCGTCCGCTTGCAGCGCGGTCTTGTAGCGGTCGAAATAATCCTGAAGCCAGTTCTTCCAGCTCATGCAAGCTCCTCACCTTCGATTTTGGTTCTCGATCAGGCGGTCTCCAAAACCGTGTCGACCTCGGCAATCTGTTGCGCGTCGACGGCGATCCCGATCAGTTGCAACGGCTCGTCGAGCGGCGCGGCGGCGACGATCCGCAACCCCAGCCGCGCAAAGCCCGAAGCAAAGACATCGGCGTCGGCTTCGAGCGTGACGGTCTGAACGCCCGGACCCTTCGCTCGCACGAGGCCATTACACCGCGCCCATTCCAGGGTAATGTCGATCTCGACATCCGCGCCCAGATGTTTTGGCTTCGCAATGTCGAGCGCCGCCGAGAGCCGCCGGGCTACGCCGTGCGGCGCCGGAAGCAGGACCGCCCCCTCGCCGGCCGACAGGGAAAGGGCGCCATCCGGATCGATGTCGAATCCGCGTATGGCCAGACCCGGCATGGACGGGCGAAACGCCAGATATTGTCCGAGCGCGAAGGCGAACGTGGGCCGGGCCCGCCACTTCTCGACTTCCCCCTCCCGTTTGGCCCGCGTCAGCGCCTCGACCAGCAGTCGCTGGGCCTCGGCGTCGAACGGCGCCACCATGAGCCCCTGCTCGAGCGCCTCCACAGCTTCGGCCGGCAGGTTGCAGGCGAGCAGCGCGCGCCCCATGAGCAGATAGCCGGGCAATTGGGTTGGACGCTGCGCGACCATGCGCGCGGCGTAGATCGCCGCGCGCCACGGCGCGCCGACTTGAAGCCCGATCTCAGCGGCCTCCATCGCCGTTCGCCAGTCTCCACGACGCGACGATGCGACCTGATCAACCATCGTCCACCCGACTTCCGAGTGCCCGCCATGCGCCAGGCTCTTGCCAAGCGCAAATTGCGCCGCCTCGTGATTGGGCTCATGCTTGAGAATCGACACCGGATTAGCGATTTCCGGCAAGCCGTCGTCATCCGAACTGTCTGGTTCCCTCGACGCGGCGAGCGGCGGGACGTGATCCCAACCCATCGCTTCATCGAGTTTGCCGTAGACCGTCTTGGCTCGAAAGCGATGCGTCGCAACCTCCAGCGCGCGGCTTCGCAGGCGGATCCATCTTTCGCGGTCCGTCATCAAAGCGATGCACCCTGCGGCAAAGCTGTCCCCGTCCTCGGCGACGATCGCAAACTTGTCGGCGATATCTTGGAGCCCATCGACGGCCGTCGGCAAACAAACCGCCGGCAACGCGAGCGCCGCCATTTCCACGGTCTTGATCTTCAGACCCGTTCCGGCGACGCAGGGATTGATTGCGACGCTGCTGCGCGAGCATAATTGAATCATTTCATCGCGAGGCAGCTCGCCCACGATCTCGATGCCGGGAAGCTCTGGCTTCCACACCGCGCCGACGCGACCGCAAACGACCAGCCGCGCGTCGGGAACCGCGGCTAGGATTTGCGCCCAGCATTCGTCGACAAACCAGTTCAATCCGGCTACGTTCATCGAATTGGCGCTGCCGTGGAAGATCATCCTGCGGCGTTCGAACGCGTCGTCAGGCACGATATAGGGGGCCATCTCCTCGGCTGCGTCATATTCGACTACGACAATTGGATTTTCGACGCCAATTTCCTCGAAATATTCCGCCTCGCTCGTCGAAATCGCGACAATAGTGGCGCCGGGGATCGCGTTGAGCACGTCCCGCTCGACGTCGTCGCTGCATGCCCGATACATCAGGTCCAGCTTTTTCCCGCCGAATTCCCGCGGCAACCGCGAGAGCGCGTCGTGGGTAAAAACGGCCGTCGGCGGCAAGGGTCGGATATCCTGGAGCTCCTCGGCGACGCGGATCATATGGGTGTAATTGACGACGACCGCATCATAGGCGTGCTGGCGATAGAGCGCACGCGCCAATTCGACGGTCTCGTCGCGCACGATGAAATAGGGGTGATACTGGGAAGAATCGAAATCGATCTTGCGTGCGACCCTTGCGTCCAAGGCGTTTTCTTGCAGCCGCTGCGCCGCGTCCGCAATGGACTTGCGCAGCGTACGGGATTCCGACTTCTCCCAGTCGGGATAGCCAGCCACCAGAAACCTTGCATTCGGCCCGAATTCATCGGCTGCGGCGGCCGCGTCCACCCAATTTTGCACCACGACGTCGCATTGAAAGCCCAGGTCGATGAGGTGGCGAATAAGATTGCGCGTGACGCAACGGTTTCCCTGATTGGCGGGGGAGGGGGAAACGGCGCTGATTACTAGGGCGCGCCTCTGAACGAACGGCAGGGGCTTGGCGGCGTAAACCGCCGCGCCAAGTTTGACCGCATCGAGGGCGAGAGTACGAAAAAACGAGTCCTTGGCCCGCAAGTTGTATCCTTGGAACCGATAGGGCGCAACAGACCCGCTCGTCAGATCCGCTTCATCGACAAGGCAGACAGTTGTCCTCTTTCGGCGCCGCGACGCTTTAAGACGTCGATTGAGGGTCACGTGCAACCGATTGCCCTCCTTTCGCACGGCAAGCACGCGCGCCGTCTCCTCAGCGAACCGCAGCGCGACGCCCTTTCGAATTTTGTGCGCCTCGGCGGCGTCGATGACGATCGAATTTCTCTCCGCATCGACGAATTGGAACACGAGGCCGATGTCGTCCTGAGAGTCGCCGCTGTCCACAACGATGATCGCGTTGGGGGCCATGTCCGCAAACGGGCGGATCCGACCGTTCAGCCACACCCTCGTATTGCCGTTGCTTTCGTCTAACGCCTCGATTTCTCGTTCGCCTGAAGCCGCAAACCGCAGGGTAGCGCCGACAGTCAGTCCACAGTGGTTCGCGTCGCTCGTCTTGATGGTGAAACCGCGCTGGAACCGAGAGTCTCTCACGCTCCAGACGCCGCGCCACCATCTCGTATCCGTCCAAGGAAAAACAACGAACGAGCTTCCGTACGACGGCGTCCAGTCGCCGTCGTGAACAGCAACTTTCCGAGCAGGCCCCTCGCTTCCAGGTTCGAGCGTCCCATCAAGCGTCACAATCGAAAACGTTTCGCCCTGCTCCACAGCCACAATGCGCTGAGCCCGCCCCGAGGCGAAACGCAAAACCGCGCCTAGCTTGACGAGCTCGAGATTCGCGCCCTTGGGCAGGGCTACCGCTCCTAGTCGGCCCGGCCCGCCGGCGAGCGCCACGCCGTTCCTCCAGTGCGAGTCGTTGAGACCTGCGAGGGTGATTTCGCCGATTCTCGGACGCCGCGGACGCGCGATCGCGCGGTCCTCTCTGGCGACCGCGCGCGGAGGGCGAACAACGTCCGATGATCCCAATACGGCCAGTTTGACGTTGGCGCCTTCCGCGTAATAGGCCTTGGGCGCCGGCGGCCAACCGACGAGCGCGTCGACGGCCCGCTTCGATCCGCCGACGCTCGAAATGCAAAACAACAGCGCCTTGCCGCGATCCGGTTCGACGGCGGCCGGAATCTCGGTCAGGAATTCGCATTGCGCCGTTCCATAGGCCGGAAACTTCACGCCGATGTCACGCCGCTCGCGATCGATGGCGACCGAAAACCAGGCTTTCCCATCGGCGCAAAACAGGGCTTCGCTCAATGGCTCGCGCGCGAGCGCCCAGCCGCGAATGCGACGTCCGGATGGTCCGGCCTGGTCCTCGCTGACGCCGGCGAGGACGGGACGCAATTCGTTTGCCGGCGCAATCTGGTCAATCCGCGCCTCGATCGGCGCCCCACAGTTCTCGAGACCAGCGCGCGCCGTTATGAGGATCCGTTGACCGAGGCTGTCCTTGGGAGCAAGCACGTAGAGGCGCGCCTCCCTCATGCCCTGAAATGCTTTGGCGGAAAACTCGGTGGCGATCGGCAGCGCGACCGAGTCGGCGAGCGAGGCTTCTAGCGCTGTCGCATTCGCCGCGAACCAAGCTCTCAACGTCAACAGCGACTCCCCGCCCGTTGTGGCGAACGCGCTGACCACGTAGGGCGGGAACGGCGCCGTGGGCGCATTGCGGTCGACGGTTTCAGGAGGCTCGGGCGCCGTCTTCGCGAAGGGGCCGATGGAAACCCTGAAGCGGCGCGGCGGCAGGGGCGCAATGCGGTCCGCGCTGCGCAACAGAATATCTCCCAGGCGAACGGCGCAACGGTGAAAATCGCTGATTTCGAAAACCGCTTCCCGCAGTTCGGCGCGGCGCTCAGGCGCGGAAAGCGCCGCGGCCGTCGCGCTCTCGAAGCCCGCCATGTCGGGGGTCGGTGCAAAACGGGCGATGCCCCCTACGGTTTCGCGTAGGACGGGCAGATCGAACACAGCGCATTCCGTTCCACTGTACGCAGCCTCGATCGGCGGATAGCCGTAACCCTCAAAGAGCGACGGAAATAATACGGCCCGCGCGGAGGTCAACAAGCGGAATTTGTGTTGGTCGCTGATACGCAAGTAAAAGAAAGCGCGAGCGTTTTGTGCCGCGGAAAGTTGTTTGGCGATGGCGGCCCGAAAATGCGCCGGCACTTCGCGCCCGGAAATGATATTGAGCGTCCGGTCGCGGAAGAGGTGCGGATCCAGGCGGGTGAGTAGTTCAGAGCCTTTATGCGTGTCTTGGGGTCTTACAAAGGCGACGACCGACCCATCTTTTTCCAGTCCGTCGAAACGCTGAGCCGCGATCGAGTTGACGGGGGGCTGCCAAACTTCAAAGCGGATTTCGCCTTGGGGAGCGCCGTAGAAGCCTCGAGCCCAAACATTGGATTCGCGGGCGGAAGAAAGAACCAGGGCACCTTCCACGCAGACACGCCGCCAATAGTCCCACAGCCGCGGATCGCGCGGTTCTGGGGCCCGGGCGTTGAACCAAGTTCCTGTTTCAAAGTTGATGAGCCCGATCCGAGCCCCTGCCGCCCGAGCGAAATCTAGACAGCCTTCGTAGAATTCCGGAAGAAAAATTCCGGTCGGAATGACAAATACCCAGTCGAAAGTCTGGGTCGGTATCGTTCTCATGAAGTTCGCGGACGCGTGCAGCTTCAACTGGCCGGGAGCCAAAGGCTCAAGATCATCCAAGAAGGACGGCCTGTGGTCCGTAAAGAAATGCACGTCCCAGCCCAAGTTTGCGGCCGCATAGGCCAACATCATGGCGTGATATCGGCCTCCCGAGACGTTGTGGGGGTCATTGGTTCCAATAATCGCTATTCGCATAAGCTCGACCCAAATTGCCTGGACAGCACCAGTTTCGCGTAGAAGCCCGCACGGGCTGTACCGCAACCGCCGGTTCCAGCTTCGCTCCGGCGGGGCCTAGCCCTTGGGCGACCCCTCTCCGCCCAAGCAGGGGTTGACTCGAAGTTTTTCACTGGCCTAGGCAGCCGACAGCGCCGATTCGAAGTCCTGGCGCGGAAAGATTTCCAAAGCCCCGCCCCGCGTGACGTTCCGGATGAAGCCGCCTTCGGATTCCATAACCATTTTGGCGTTGAGGAAAGAGGCTCCGATGTCGATGAGACTAGGCGGACACCACGGACGTCCCGATCGATAGTTGGCGATGAAATGGTTTCCGTCTCCTGTCGCGCTGCGAAAAATGTCGGCGCCGGATTTGGCGCCCGCGAAACGAAACGTGAAATCGGCTCCGTAAAAGTAGAATCTCCGTACGCCCATATAATAGGCAATTTGCATCGCCACAAACGGCGTCGAGCCTCCGGGAGACACTAGATATTGAGGTCGCTTAGAGAATAAAGGCGGGTAGACATTAGCCATCCGGATCCAGATATAATCACCAATCAGTTCTGGAGCGGTAGGGTGAATGATGAAGACGACGCCCCCGCTTTCATCGACGATCCGCTGACCAAAATCCTCGATCATCTGGGCGTCGGCGCTGAAAGTATAGGTTGCGCGCAGCTTCGTGGTTTCGTGGGCGAGGTGGAAACGGTTGAAGCCGAAAACCAGGCGGCCTTCCAGCCGATCGAGGTCTTCAATCCGCACCGAGGGGCCATTGCCGACGATCCAGGCGCTCTCGCCCGCATGTTTGTCCTTGAATTGCGCCAAACGCTGAGAAGTCAGCTTGTTCGAATCCACCCAAAGGCTGACGTTGGAGAACGTCTGTTCGTAGCCACAATCACTCGCCAAGCCGACGCTTTGAACGGCGCGGGAATGACGACTGCGAACAAAGTCGATCCCGGGCAAGCGTTCCTTGTCTTTGGCGATGAACCCCTCGGATTGCGAGACAACGTCGGGAGTACTGGAATTCGTCCATCCAACCAGCTCCAGGTCGGAGCCGTCAATGGGCTCCAAAGTGAGCAAGCCCAACGTTTGAGGCGCGATTTCGTGCGGGGGGGCCCAACGAAACACTCGCGCGTCCCAAGCGTTCAAACACATTCTGAGCCTTTCGGGCGCAATCGCCGCCGGCAGGATCGCCGAACCCTTGAACCGAAATATTCCGTTCCCGGCGCTCCGGATTTGAACAAAGGCGTTGGGCAGATCCGCGACGTCCTCGCAGATCAACTCGGCCGACAACGCCTCGAAGGGAGCTGCGATGCGCAAAATCGTGGTCCACGTCAACAGCCTCGTCATCGCATTGAAGCTGGCCGTTTCCGATACGATCCGGGCGCCCAAGTTGCGTCCAAGAACCGCGCCACTTGGCTTCCCAACCGTCAGTCCAAGATCGGCCAGCGCTCGACCGACATAGCCGCGCAAGGCCTCGTGGCTGTACCGCCGCTTGGCCAGTTCCCAGCCGGCGATGGCGATGCGCTGCGCCCGTTCGCGATCCCTCAACAGACCTTCGATCTGATCGGGAAACGCGGCCAGATTGGGCTCCACGACGGCGGACACCCCGTTTTCGCAGTCGATCCCTTCGATGCCGATTGGCGTCGAAAGAACCGGTCGCGCCAGCGACAGAGCTTCCAGAATTTTCAGCCGCGTGCCGCCTCCCATCGTCAAGGCGATCGGAACGACGGCCGCCCCTTCGACAAAGGGCGCAACCGAGGGGACTTGGCCCACCATATCGATGCTGGCAAACCGACTGGCGTCCGCCTTCAAGGAATCGCTGACTCGTCCCACGATCCGCAGACGATGCTCGACGCCGCGGTCGTCGAGCGCCTTGCTAATCAAGAACAGGTTCCGGATAGCATCTTCGTTCGGATAGTAATTCGCCTGACCGACGAACACAAGATCCCGGCTTTCCTTGTCGATAGGCGAAGGGATACCAACGTCGTAAACATTGGGGATCAGTCTTATCTTCGACCGGTCGACCAGTTTTTCACTAAATCGATTGGCGTCTTCTTCAGAACAAACCCAAAGCTGATCCACGTAAGGCGCAAAAAGTTCTTCGGCGGCGCGAAAGGCATTAGCGGCGAGACGGTTCCAGGTCTGTGCCGTTCGCGTCGGCGCGCGCGTCGCCATGCTTTCGTAAAGCGCGCTGTCCAAATTGTGTGGGCCGACGACGACGGTCACTCCGAGGGACCGGATATAGGGCGCAAGCACGCCGAGAGTTGTATCGCACAAGACCGCGAGATCGGGCCGAAGACGGGCGAGCGTCTGGAGTATCCGCTCGATCCGCGCGGAATTCAGACAGTGCCTCACCAATGCGTCGGGCGAACTCAGTTCTTCAAACAACTCCGCTGGCAGATCCGGTGCATTCAATACTTCCCACAGCCCCGGTGCGGCGTGGCGCCCAAGCCCGTCGTGCTTCTTCTTCATGTTTGCGCCGCAGCGGCGGCGCGGAAGGAACCGCGCGGACGCGATACGCATTAGCGTGCGGACAGCCGGTCCTTCGCTATCCCCTATGATGATCGGTGTGACATCGGCGTAGGCGCTCATGGCGCGCCACAGATGATGCGCGCGAATACGTCCCCCGCGATTGGGGTGAAACAGCGCATTTGGCGTTAGATACGCAATCCGAGGACGAAGCGTCATTGTCGAGCATCCCTCAGACGCTGGCAATTTCTACATACGAAATCGCAATCCCAAGTCTCCGGGTATCGATCTTGCCTGCATCCGCCGGGCGAAACGTAACGCCACAGTCGATATCAACCCGGTGAGTCACGCCATCATTGTTCCCTCCCGTCGATGGTCGGCAACGCAAAGTAGAAGAATGTCCATCGTTTTGTACATCAACAGGCGTCCATTCTCCTTCGTTCAGCGCCACGCGTACTGCCTCCAACGAGACACCTTCATATACGGCCAGAATATGAAATGTTAATTCCAATGGCGTAGCAATTTTTGGTAGATACATGGTCGCAATCGGCTCCGGCCCCAACCAGCGAAAACATTTTCCCTTATCGGTATATTCAACACTATAGAACCCGGTTTGAATAAAATTTTCGTCTGTTACAATCGTGACGCTCTTGGGCATCTCTTCGTTTGCGAGATCGGTTTCCTGCGTATCGCCGATCGGAACCTCTGGCTCTTGTGCGCTGTCAGCGCGCTCTCGCATCAAATACAATAAAGCGTTCAGCCGCGCTTCAAGTTGCGCGACCTTATTTATCAGCCATCCCAGACACTCGGATTCCGGCAATCCTCTCAATTCACTATCAAAATTCTTAATACTATCCAGTTGAAAATCATTGCTCATTACGTCGCTGTAGTCGGCGTCCGAAAAATCGACGCGCCGAAGCAGGCGTTTTTCTATCGCCTCGACGATTCCAAGCATATCTACTTTGTTCATAGGCATCCTCTGAGCGCTTGCCGAGCCCATATCTCAAACGCGCGAAAGCTTGGCGTCGGACAGGTCGACTTCAATTTGGCTTCCAACCTTCATCATCGATGACGTGACCGCCAGCTCAAGCCATCCGTCGTGCGCGGGCAGCACCGCGTCGTCGTTTACGGCGAGTTCACCAAGTCCGCGCCTAGCGTCCCCAAAGAGCGGACGACGGCTCATCGCCTCGACGATTTCCCAGCGCACGCTGCACGAGGGATCCGAAATCCTCACGACAGCCCGCAAACGCAGATGCCGTCTTCCCCCAGCCGCGATAGCCGTGAGACGGAGGCCCGCCGTTTGGCTCGCCTCGTCGGCGCGCAGCGAGATCTTCCAGGGTGCGCCGGCCAATTCGGACTGAACGACGGCCATCCCGCCAAACCCATAGGCACGGTCATAAAGCATGCGGCCCAGATCGAGCGGCCGTCGGCGCTCCGCCGCGGCAAGATCGACGCCCAATCCAGCGCCGGCCAAGGCGTCGCCGCCAATCCGCTTGAACGCCTCGACTTCGCCCATCGACCAGCCCGCGCCTTCGGCGGTCACGACAGGATCCCGTCCCATAACCGAGGCGCGCTTCACCGGCGACGACTTCACCCATCGCGCCAGCGTCTCGCCCGTCATCTTAAGGCCGGGAACCATGGCGCGCCATCGGCCAACGACTTCTGCCGGACTATCCAGCAGCGCGCGCAGCTCGACCAGATCGACACGTTCCGGAAAGGCCGTCCGCAGGTTCTGCGCCATTGCCTGGGATCGGGTCCATAACTGGCAATGTTCCACGAAATGGAGCTGGGGTCGCATACGCAAGCGGCTGTTGACGAAGTCGACGCCCTGCCGCCAGACGACGATCGCCCGAACTTCCGGATCCCGCCTGAGAATATCCGCCGTTGCCGCGAGGATCCGGCAATCCGGCGTCTCATCGGCCGCGAGCGCGACGACATTGTCGCCGTCTGCGACATCCTCCAACGTCTCCGTTAGGCCTTTGCGCAGGGTAGCGTTCTCGCTCTGCGCCAGCGCATTCGCCACGACCGCGACGCCCGAGCGCGCTGCGCCCACTACACAGATCCGTGTCATTGGACGAGGCTTTTATCCGCCGCGTGGGCGATCGAATACAACGCTTCCGCCATGGCGAGGTCCTCTGCGGTTTTTATGACATGGCCAGCCAGACGATTGACGCTGAACAGGCCTACCCTGCCGGCGTAAGTTGCACATGCGCCTGCGGCGACCGCGGCCAGAAACGTTTTCCGCCGCCAAGCGGTCACCGCCCAGCAATTGCGTCGGATCGGCTTGAGATCCTGGCTGTTAGTCTTGCGCTCGAGAGAGAAGTTGATCGGCTTTTGGTCGAAGAACGCCTCAAGCGGTTCATCGACGACCGACAGCAATACGTCGTACCGGCCGGTCTGCATCTCCAATACGAACTGGATCAAATCCGTCGTCGTCAACAGCGGGGCGATCGAATGGACCTGGAACAGAAGTTCGCAAGGATGAGTCGTCAGGAATTCGGCCACGAATTGCTCGCTCGTGGCGATATCGTTGGCGAGCGTCTCGGGCCGTCGATGGAACTGGGCGCCCTCCTGCGCGGCGATCTTGCCGAATTCCTCATGCTCCGAATTGACCCAGACCTCGTCGAATAGGCCCGCCCGGCGGCATTTGCGGATGGCGTGCGCGATAAGCGGCGCGCCGCGCAGCGGCATCAAGTTTTTCTGCTTCAGACGCTGGCTGCCCATTCGCGCCGGAATCATCGCCAGAATGCTCACGAACTCCCCTCCGCACTGCCTATCCATGCAACCCGAGCCGCCGCTATTTTGCCCAGACGGGAATGAAATCCGCCGGATCGCCTGCGGTCCAAAGCCCATCGATCGCAGCGCGCCCCATAGCGAGCTGGGCCTCGAAGGCGCTGCCGCCGATGTGCGAAGTCGCCAAAAAGCTCGGGACGCTCAGAAGATCGTTCCCTAGCGGCGGCTCGACGGCAAAAACGTCGAGACATGCCGCCGATAGCCACCCGTCCTTCAGCGCCGCGGCAAGCGCGGGTTCGTCGATGACTCCGCCGCGCGCCGTGTTGACGACCACGGCCCCGCGCCGCATCCGCGCGATCCGCGCTGCGTCGAGCATGTTCGCGGTCGCCGGAGTGAGCGGGACATGAAAGGAGACGACGTCGCTCTGGTCGAGCAACTCGTCGAACGCGCACAGGCGCACCCCTAGCGCCGCCGCCTCTGCGCTAAGGTCTCTGATGTCGCAGGCCAGCACCCTGGCGCCGAATGCGCAAAGGAGCCCCGCCAAATCTTGACCCACATGGCCGAATCCGACGATACCGACAGTCGCGTCCGCGAGCTGGCGGCCTGTATATTGGCGCCAGACGCCGCGCTTGATGTCCTCGTTGCTTTGCGCGACCCCGCGCAGGCCCGCAATCATCAGCGATATAGAGAGTTCGGCGACGGCGCGCCGGTTGACACCGCCCTTCCATCCCACCTTGATCCCGAACTTTTTCGCCGCGACCAAGTCTACATTGTCGAGCCCGACGCCATATTTGCTGATTATCCGTAACTTCGGCAGCGCGGTTAACACATTTTCGTCGATCTTCTCCAAAGCTACGATGGCCGCGTCATGCGGAGCGAGGAAGTCAATTAATTCTTGTCCAGTTAAGGTCTTACCAGATTCATTGAACACGACGTTCTGACGCCTAGCCAAAAGTTCTTGACGCAAGACCGTGTTACGAGAGAACGACCGAGACAGCACAGCTATACTTGTTAACACGTATAAAATCCCCACAGCGAAATTGTACATTTATTTATCGTTCATTTCCCATCAACAAACGTCATGCTCACCGATGCGTCAAGCGCATCGAATGTTACCCGGATTGGTTCGTTCAAAGGTGCCTGCACATATCCAGTGCAACTCCCCGTCACAATCGTCTGTCCAGCCCGCAGCGCATATCCGGCTTGCGTCGCCTGCCGGAGGAATACGCGCAACGGCGCCATAGCGCCACCTTCGATTCCTTCCGCACTGCCTGCCGCGACTTGCCGTTGTGAAAAAAATAACCTCACCGCGCCCTTGTTGATGCGCACTACATCCACGACCGGCCGCGCCGGACCTATCACGAGCCCTCCAACGGCGCCGAAGTCCGCGACCAACGCAAGGCCGCCATATTGCCCCAACGATCGGTAGCGCGTTCCCGGAATTTCAATCGCCGGCCTTACGCACGCAAACAACCCGCGAAAGTCGTCATCGTCGCATTCGAGGTCGTCCGGCTGGACGTCGCGCGCCAGTTCAAAGCCGTACTCGCTTTCCACGCCCCGCAAACGCGTGTGGAATCCACGCAGCTCCGCTCCATCTTCAAAGACGCATGAGGCAGGGATGGGACCGAAGAACGCGCGGGAAAGCCCGAGGCCTTTTCGAACGATCGCTATCGTGGCGCCGAGCTTCCAAGCCCTGGCCGCGGCGATCGACTTGAAGGCTTCATCGCGCACGCGCTCAGCCTCCTGTTGAGAACGAGGAAGCTGATCGTCGGGTATTTCTGTCTCCACCTCCGACATAAACGCATCCGTTAAAGCGTCCGCCATCCGCACAATCCAACTCCCCACAACACTTGCGACGTCATGACGCATCTACCGCAACATCGACGGCATAACCCTCGCGCGGTTCAACGAACACCGCCGCTCCCGTGGCACGGACGATCGCCAATCCCGCCGCGACGTCCCACCACATGATCCGCTGCTCACTATAGCCATCCAGCCGACCGAGCGCCACCCATCCCAACGAAAGCGCCGCCGAGCCCAACATGCGGATCTTCGTCCACTCCCGCGCCGCCTCGCCGAGGCGCGCCGTCACCTCCGCGGGGTCGGATCGCGTGGGGTAGCCGGTCGCCAGCAACTGCCGCGCGCCCTTAGCCGCCCGCGCGACGAGTTCGCCATTGAGTCGGACGGGAAAACACTTGCCGCCCGAGATCAATTCTCCGCGGACAGGATCGTAGATCACCCCGAGCAGGGCTTCACCGCGCGCCAGTTCGCCACGGCACAGCGCGATCGATACTGCGTATAACGGCACGCCGCGAAAGAAGTTGAACGAGCCATCCAGGGGATCGATGACCCAGTGGGGCTGATCGGAGGGCTGGGCCCCGCCCCATCCCTCCTCCTCGCCGAGAACCGCGTAAGGCGTTCTGGCGGAGAGAAACGCGCGGATCGCGCGTTCGCACGCTTGGTCTTCGGGCAGTTTTATGTCCCGGCCTGAGAATCGCGGGGCCCCTCTCGGGCCGCCGCCTTCCAGTATGGGATCGACGAGACGCGACGCAGTAGCTGCGATTTCGATCAAATCCATCACTTACATCATCCCTAGATATTGAAGGCTCTTTCAAAATTCCCGGCGCCGAGGCCTTTTCGAGGATGTTTGGGCGTTTGCGCAGGTCAGGCGGGGACTGGATCGTATTTGGACAGCCTGAGGAGTTGAACGGCGGTGAGGGCGAGGACGCCGAACATGAGATGGCGTTTGACCTCGAGGGCGCCGCGGACCCTGACGAAACGGCCGCCCAACTCGTCCTTCAATCGGCCGTTGACCCGTTCGACCATGGTTCGGAAGTCGTAGATGACGTCGTTGCAATCGGGCATGGCGATGAAGCTGCAGCGTTCGAGCGGCACGACGCCGACGATGCGGCCTGCGCTCGATGAGCGCCTGATGAATGCGGTTGATCCGCCCTTCCTCGGCGAATTCGTGGAAGGCCCGGGAAAACGTGGGCTCGGACGGGACTTCGGCGCGCTTTCCCATCCGCAGATGCGCCGCACGGAGACGTCGATGGCGAGGCGCTCGATGAGCGCCCGCGTCGTGGGGAGCCCGGGGACCGCTTTGGCGACGATGACGCGCCGATCTTCCCGCGTCCGTCGGCATCGGCGCGCACGCAGGCCTCCAGTCCGATCGTATCGAGCACATGGATCAATTGCTCGAGCTTGGCGGGGAGCGGCGGGATCTCTTCGCGCAGGAAGGGGACCAGCCAGGGCTGGATATAGCTCCAGCGCGCTTTCATCGCAGCGATCGGATCCAGTTCGGCCATGACGGCGCACTCAAAACAAGCAACGCTTCCGTACGAGCAAGGACGTCATAAAGTCAAGTCGAAATTGAAACAATCCAAAGCATTTTGTTTGAACTCTACAGCGCTGGATGATATCATCCGACAATTTTGAAAAAACTTCATTGGATAAACGGCTCGACGAGCGGCCTCAGGCGGACGTCGGGCATACGAGAACGAAGAGGTTGATGCCTCGGTAGCGATGGCCGGTGGCCGCGTTGACTGGCGCCGCCGCAGGCGGTCTTGTCCCACGGTCGCCGCCATGGCGCTGTGCCCGCTTCGAGCGCTGCGATGATCTTGTCGGTGAGTTCCTGATAGTGGTCGCGTCGTTACGCGGGATTGCTGCG
Organism: uncultured Hyphomicrobiales bacterium; assembly: GCA_903932535.1. Taxonomy (GTDB): domain Bacteria; phylum Pseudomonadota; class Alphaproteobacteria; order Rhizobiales; family Beijerinckiaceae; genus Roseiarcus. The sequence continues at coordinate 48,960 of CAIZGR010000238.1, forward strand.
GAAGTTTCGCATGGGGCTCATCCTCCGGAACGGAATTGCTCCTGAATGAGCCCCCGCCCTCGGATGGCGGTCGTCGGGGCAAGGGCGCGCATGCGGCCCGTGAGAGCCCAGCGAAGCGGCTCGATCGGGCGAACTCTTGCGGCGGCGACAGCGATGCGAGATCGGTTTGACTTCTGTCTTCATGCACAGTTGTGGCAATGTTAATAAGAGATGGAATCGACTGCTATGAAAATGAACTGCACATGCGCTGGTCACGTGGGCTGGGCATTGGGTTCGAGGGTGGCTTTGTAGCCGAGGCGTTCGAGGCGGCGCTTGAGG
>CAIZGR010000239.1 GCA_903932535.1 uncultured Hyphomicrobiales bacterium
AGTCGGGCGGACACGGCCAGTTCGGCGACGTCGTGGTCGAGGTCGGCCCGCGCGGACGCGGAGAGGGCTTCGCCTTCGGCGAGCGGGTGCACGGCGGCGCGGTGCCGCGGCAATATTTCTCCTCGGTGGAGATCGGCGCCAAGGACGCCATGGCGCGCGGGCCGCTCGGCTTCCCGGTCGTCGACATCGCGGTGACGCTGACCGACGGCTCGTACCACACCGTCGATTCGTCGGACATGGCGTTCCGCGCCGCCGCGCGTATCGCGCTCGACGAGGCGCTCGCGAAGGCGCGGCCGGTCCTGCTCGAGCCGATCCTGGCGGTGACGATCTACGTGCCCTCGGACGCGCTCGCGCGCGCCAGCGCCCTCGTCAGCGCCCGGCGCGGCCAGATTCTCGGCTTCGAGCCGCGCGAGGGCTGGAAGGGCTGGGAGGCGTTGCGCGCCCTCATCCCAGAGGCGGAGATCGGCGACCTCATCATCGAGCTGCGCTCGGCGACTTCGGGCGTCGGCGCGTTCGAGACCCGGTTCGACCATCTGGCCGAGCTTTCCGGAAAGGCGGCCGACCACGTCGTCGAGCTGCGCCGCGCCGCGAACGCCAACGGATGACGCGCTGCCGCGCGCCGAGAATTCAGCCTTTTTCGCGGCTGTACAGGGGCGCGGCCATCGCATAAAGGGGGGCGGGCGAGCCCTCCTTCTTGCGCTTTTTCTCCGGAGACGACCTCGATGGCCGACGCCACTTTCGAACGAAGCCGGTTGGCGACCGTGTTCGGCGGTTCCGGCTTCGTCGGCCGGCATATCGTCCGCGCCCTCGTCAGACGCGGCTGGCGCGTGCGCGTCGCGGTCCGCCGCCCCGATCTCGCCTTTTTTCTGCAACCGATCGGCGGCGTCGGGCAGATCGAGGCCGTGCAGGCGAACCTGCGCTATCCCGCTTCGATCGCCGCCGCGCTCTCGGGCGCCGAGATGGCGGTCAACGCCTCGGGCGTGAAGGCGGAGAGCGGCGCGCAGACCTATCGCGCGGTGCATGTCGACGGCGCCCTCTCCCTCGCGCGCGCCGCCAAGGCCGCGGGCGTGGAGACCTTCGCCCTCGTTTCCGGACTCGGGGCCGACGCCAAATCCACGTTCCCTTATATCGCGAGCAAGGGGCTCGGCGAGGAGGCCACCCGCGCCGAGTTTCCGGAAGCGACCATCCTCAGGCCCTCGGTCGTTTTCGGCCCGGAGGACGAATTCTTCAACCACTTCGCGGCGCTTGCGCGCTTCCTGCCGGTGATTCCCCTGTTCGCCGGCGGCAGGACGCGGCTCCAGCCGGTCTATGCCGGCGACGTCGCGCGCGCGGTCGCGGCGGCGCTGGCCGGCGAAGCCAAGCCCGGGACGACCTGGGAGCTCGGCGGACCGCAGGTCATGACGCTGCGCGAGGTCGCGGAAACGACGCTCAGGACGATCGAGCGCCGGCGGATGCTGGTCGGGCTGTCGAACGCCTCCTCCTATTTCATCGCCTCGACGACGAGCTTTGCGGGCCGGGTCACGCTCGGGCGATTCCCGAAGCTTCTGACGACGAACCGCGACCAGATCGACCTTCTCGCCGTCGACAACGTCGTGTCCGAGGCGGCCGAACGCGAAGGGCGCGTGCTGGGCGGCCTTGGCATCGCGCCGCAGGCGGTCGACGCGATCATTCCCTCCTATCTTGTGCGTTTCCGCAAGACGGGCCAGTATGAGGTGCAGCGTTCCGTTTGAACGACCGTGTTTTTGGCGACGGGGCCGGGGCATGGCGGCCCGGCAGGCTTTGATGGGCGATTTCGAGTTGGGGACGTTCGGTGATCAAGTCTGAACTCGTGCAGCGGATGGCGGCGCGCAATCCGCATCTCTATCAACGCGACATCGAAAACATCATCGACGCGATCCTCGGCGAGATCGGGGACGCCCTTGCGCGTGGCGAGCGCGTCGAACTGCGCGGCTTCGGCGCCTTCTCGACCAAGCAGCGGCAGGCGCGAACCGGCCGCAACCCGCGGACCGGCGACAAGGTGCCCGTGACCGAGAAGCTGGCCCCTTTCTTCAAGACCGGCAAGGAGATGCGCGAGCGTCTCAATCGCACGCCGGTCGGACAGGACTGAACAGGATTGAAACTCCGCGTCCGCCCGAACGGGCGGAGCGCGATCATGCAGCGAGCGAGAGACCCCATGATTCGCTTCCTTCGACTGGCCATCGTCGCGATCATCGCGATCGTTCTCGTGCTGTTCGTCTTCGCCAACCGGCAGTGGGTGACGATATCGTTCGATCCCTTCAGCCGTAGCGTCGACAGCGCGGCGTTCGCCGTCTCGGCGCCGCTGTTCGCGGTGGCGATCGTCGCCGCCATGCTCGGCGTGATCGCCGGCGCCTTGGCGACCTGGATCACACAGGGGCGTCATCGCCGCGCCGCCCGTCGCAGCCGCGTCGAGGCCGACCGCTGGCGCGCCGAGGCGCAGACCTTGAAGGCGGCGGGCGCGAACACGCCCCGGCTTTCCCGCTCGTAAGCGCGCGCCATGCGTGTCTTTTCGGCCGGGGACATAGATCGGACGCTCGATTTCCCGGCGCTGGTCGACGAGCTCGCCGAGGCGATGCGCGGCGGCTTCATCGCGCCGCATCGGCATCACCATGCAGTCCAGCGGGCCGGAGAGCCGGTGGCGACCCACCTTCTGATGCCCGCCTGGACCGAGAGCGCGTCGCGCGCGGGCCTCTATCTCGGGGTCAAGCTGGTCAACGTGTTTCCCGGCAACTCGAGGCGCGGCCTCCCTGCGGTCAACGGTCTCTATGTGCTGCAGTCGGGACGGACCGGCGAGACGCTGGCCGCGATCGACGGGACCCGCCTCACCCATTGGCGCACGGCTTCGGCCTCGGCCCTCGCGGCGCGCCATCTGGCGCGGCCCGACGCCAAGCGCCTGCTCATCGTCGGCGCCGGGGCGCTCGCGCCGTTCATGGCGCGCGCGCATGCGAGCGTGCGGCGCTACGAGCGGATCGCGGTGTGGAACCACCGTCCGGGCGGCGCGGAGAGGCTTGCGGCGGCGCTCGCCGAATCCGGTCTTCCGGCGAGCCCCGCCGAGGACCTCGAAGCCGCGGTCGCCGAAGCCGACGTGATCTCCTGCGCGACGCTCGCGGCCGAGCCGTTGATCGCCGGCCGTTGGCTCAGGCCCGGGCAGCATCTCGATCTCGTCGGGGCGTTCAACGTGTCCATGCGCGAGGCCGACGACGAAGCGCTGCGACGCTCCCGCATCTACGTCGACACGGACGCAGCGCTCGTCGAAGGGGGCGACGTGACGGTCGGAATTCTGGGCGGCGTGATCGACCGCAGCGCGGTCATCGCCGACCTGCCCGCCCTCTGCCGCGGCGCGCCCGGCCGCCGGGCGGCGGACGAGATCACGCTGTTCAAATCCGTCGGCGCGGCGATCGAGGATCTCGCGGCGGCGATCCTCGTCTTGCGCAAGTCCGGCGGCAATTCAGCGGTGTCCAGGTTGACATCCACCCCGATGCCCAGGACCACTTCCTTGACGTGGTCCAATTCGGCCGTCAGCTCGGTCAGGATGCCGGCCACCTTTTTACCGCCAATTAATATGTCATTGGGCCATTTGATTTCCGGGACG
>CAIZGR010000240.1 GCA_903932535.1 uncultured Hyphomicrobiales bacterium
ATGGATTGCCGGCTCTGGTGCAACTGCGCGCGACCTTCGTTGGCACAACCGATCTTATGCCGGCGATTGTGCTCGACAGCAACGCGCGCGTGTGGGCGGGCCGGATGCAGGGGACGATGGCCGCGCCCGCGCACCAGCAGGCGTTCGGCTTCGCGTCGTCGTCGATAACGGTGGTGACGACCGTCGATAATTTCGACGGCAATTTGCACACCTTCACGAACAAATTGCTGCTGGCGAGCGGCGCGATTCTGACGCCTTCCGTCACGTCGCAATCCGCCGATCCGACCGACGCGGCGCGCGTGACCTTCACCAGCACATTCACGCCGGGGGCGCCGCAAACCGTCGCCGCCGTCATGCCGACCGCGACGACGTCGACAGTCGTCAAGGTCCCGTTCGTGCAAGACATCATGATGTTCGCGGCTTGAGGTTGAAAAATGGCGAATAAACCCACGGCGTCGGCGGGCTTCGATCCGGCCAAAATCGATCCGAACGCGGAATATGACGTGAGGATCACCCAGCCGCTGCAGTATGGAGCGGCTCATCTCCTGCCGCTCCACGATCACACGATGACCGGCGCTTTCCTGGCGCTGCTGGTCAAGGAATTCGGCGCGGGAGTCATTTATGACGCTTCCCTCCGCAACTGACGATTACGCCGCTCCGAATGGAATGCCGCTGAACAAGGCAGCCTGGGACGCGGCGCTAACGGACGTTGGCGCCCGATTGCGCGCGGCCGAGGCGATCCGGGCGGATTTTTCCGCGTTGATCGCCTCGGGAACCGGCGAGGCGCTCGCGGTCATCGCGGCCAATGTGGGGCCGACACTGGCCACGTTGGAGGCGTCCATCACGACGGCGCAGGCGGCTATCACGACGGCGCTCGGGCAGGTTGACACTCTCATGACCGGCGTCAACGCCGCCGCCGTGCCGTTCACGCCGACAGGGTCGATCTCGTCGACAAACGTGCAAACGGCCATCGCGGAAGTCGCCAGCGACGCGGCTGCCGCGATTGCGGCCAAGGCCGATGCGAGCGCCCTCGCGGCCAAGGCCGACGCATCGACGGTCGCGGCTATCCGCAATCAGGCGTTTATCGCGGTAGCGGCCAACACGTCGCTTGTAGCGGGCTCCGCCTATCGCATCACCGGAGGGTCCTCGATCGCGCTCACGCTGCCCGCCGCGCCCGTCGCTGGCGATACCATCCGCATCGTGGACGGCGGCGTTGTTTCAGTCGGCAATCTGCCGGTCATTGGCCGCAACGGCAACCCGATCATGGCCATCGCCGCCAACATGACGATTGACGCGCCCGGCGCCGATTTCCTGCTGTGGTGGACCGGATCGGACTGGAGGCTTTTCTAAATGTCCTCGCTGTCGCAATTTCTCAAAACCTCCACGATGTTTGGACCCTCCGGCTTCCCCTATTTGCCGGGACAGGACGTGTTCGGCTCCGGCCATTTCCAGATTATCGCGGCCAGCGGCAACTTCACCGTTCCGCCGAACGTGACGGCGGCCGGTATTCGCGTTCGCGTCTATGGCGCGGGGGGATCGGGCGCTGCGGCGGGCAATAACACGGCCAACGCCGCGAAAGCGACGGGCGGCGCGGGAGGCGGGCTCGCGGTCAAAATCATCACGGGGCTGTCGGTCGGCGCCGTCATCGCCGCGACCGTTGGCCTTGGCGGCGCGTCTGTGACCGCAACCAACGCCGCGACGGCCGGCAACGCGGGGCAGTCCTCCTCGTTCGGCGCTTATTGCTCGGCCACGGGCGGCGCGGGCGGCAATGCGACGACCACGGTAGCAACGGCGCTTGGGGCGCCCACTCCGGGGACCGGAACGGGCGGCGACTCCAATTTCTCCGGAGGCGCTGGCGGCGCTGTGGCGGCG
>CAIZGR010000241.1 GCA_903932535.1 uncultured Hyphomicrobiales bacterium
CCGGCTGGGTGAGGTCGGACCCCGGCACGTTGGAGATGATGCACGAGAAACCGATGCCGACCAGCAGCAGCGGCTCGTAGCGCTTGACGATCGCCAGATAGATCATCGCGCAGCCGATGGCGATCATGACCAGGTTGCCCCACCAGAGGTGGGCGAGGCCGGTCTGGTCCATCAACGCGCCGAGAAACGAAAAAAACTGTTCAATCAAGGGACGCCCCTCCAGCCCGGAACGATGCGGCGGTCAATGATGGCCTTCGCGCAGCGCCTTCTCGTCGACCTTGCCGAGCCGGTTGAGGAGCGGAAACAGCGCCAGCACCACGCCGATCCCGGAAATCATCACCATCGACATGAAGAAGTCGACCAAGCTGAGCATGAACGCTCCGTAGAGCGAGTCGGGCATCGTCATCGATTCGGCCCCTTCAGGCGAGCGTGAGCAGGACGCCGCCAGTGTCGACGGAATCGCCAATTTTCACCGCGATCGACACGACCTTGCCGGCGCCGTTGGCGTGCACCTCGGTCTTCATCTTCATCGCTTCGATGGTCGCGATCTTGTCGCCGGCGGCGACCGTCTGGCCGACCGTCACGTCGACCGACTGAACGGTGCCGGCCAGGGGCGCGACTTCGTCGCCGGCATGGGCCTCCGGCGTCGCAGAAGCGGGGGCCGCGGCGGCGGCGGCGGTCGCCGCAGCCGTCACCACATGAAGGGGGCCGCCCGGCCCCGGCGCCGAAGAATCCTGGGCGATCTCCTCGACGAGGACCTCGTAGGCGCGGCCCTCGACGCTGATCCTGAATTTCCGCTGCATGGGGACTCCGATCTTAACGTATCTCGCGTCAATGCGTGCGATGCGACGTCTGGTGCAGCCAGCGCCCTTCGGACGCCCAGGCATGCCCGGTCGCCGCATCGGCGATATGGATCACTCGGAAACCATAGGCGGCGACCGCCGCCGCGATGGCGACGACATGGTCGGCCGGGACGCCTTCGGTCTCGCGGACCGAGGCGACCGGCGCGGCAGTCGCCGCTGCGACCTTCCGGCGCGCCGCCTCTTCCGCCGCCTCCGCCTTCTGGCGGGCGATCTCGGAACGTTCGACCCAGCTCAGAAAGCGGCCGAGATACCGCACGGCCAGCCACAGAACCACCAGAGCGGCGATGACGCCGAGCCAGTCCAGAATCGTATTCATGCCTCGCCTCCGCAGCGCCAGGGGGTCACAAGGGAATGTTGCCGTGCTTCTTGGGCGGCCTGACTTCGCGCTTCGACAAGGCCTTTCTCAGCGACAGCGCAATCGTCGACCGGGTGATCGCCGGATCGATGACATCGGTGATGTAGCCGGCGCCGGCCGCCATATAGGGCGAGGCGAACTCGGCCCGGTACGCGGCGGCGAGTTCGGACGCCTTGGCTCTCGGGTCCGCCGCCGCCTTCAGCTCCTTGTTGTAGAGAACCTTGACGGCCCCGTCGGCGCCCATCACCGCGATTTCCGCAGTCGGCCAAGCAAAGACGAAATCGGCGCCCATCTCCTGGCTGCACATGGCGAGATAGGACCCGCCATAGGCCTTGCGCAGGATGACCGTCACCTTCGGCGTGGTGCACGAGGCGTAGGCGAAGAGAAGCTTTGCGCCATGGCGAATGATGCCGCCGCGCTCCTGCTCGACGCCGGGCAGGAAGCCGGGAACGTCGACGAGCGTGACGAGGGGGATGTTGAAGCAGTTGCAGAAGCGGATGAAGCGGGCGCCCTTGTCGGCCGCGTCCATGTCGAGCGCGCCTGCCCGCACCGCCGGCTGGTTGGCGACGAGGCCGACCACGATCCCCTCGATCCGGGCGAAGCCGATGATGAGGTTCTCGGCGAAGGAGCGGTGGACCTCGAGGAATTCGTCCGGGTCGACGATGCGCGCGATGATGCCGCGCACGTCCATCGGCATTTGCGCGTCGTCCGGGATCAGCGGGTAGATGGCCTGGTCGTTGACGAGCGCGATATCGTCCGTCGGTCGATGCGGCGGGTCCTCCGAGTTGTTCGACGGCAGATAGGACAGGAGCTTCTGGACGATGCGCACCGCCTCGCCCTCGTTCTCCGCGAGAAAGTGGACGTTGCCGGAGACGGAGGCGTGCATGTCGGCGCTGCCGACCTCGTCCAATGTGACCGCCTTGCCGGTCACCGCCTTGATCACTTCCGGCCCGGTGATGAACATGTAGGCGTTCTTCCGGGTCATGACGACGAAGTCCATAAGCGCGGGCGAATAGGACGCGCCGCCGGCGCAGGGTCCGCACACCACGGCGATCTGCGGCACGACGCCCGACAGAAGGACGTTCATGTAGAAGACGTCGCCGTAGCCCGAAAGGGCGTCGACGCCTTCCTGGATGCGCGCCCCGGCCGAATCCTTGAACGCGACGATCGGAGAGCCGAGCTTGGCGGCCTCCTGCATCAGCGTCACGATCTTCTTGGCGTGCATCTTGCCGAGCGAGCCGCCGACGACGGTGAAATCCTGGCTGAAGCCGGACACGACGCGCCCGCCGACATAGCCCGTGCCCGTCACGACGCCGTCGGCCGGCAGCACCTTGTTTTCCATCCCGAAGAAGCGCCCGGAATGACGGACATGGGCGCCGAGCTCCTGGAAGGTGTCTTCCTGGAAGAGCGCGTCGAGCCGATCGCGCGCCGTCATCAGCCCCTTCTCGCGCCGCTGCGCGAGCTTGTCCTCGCCGCCGCCGGCCCGGATTTCCTCCTGGCGCCGGCGCAGGTCCTCGAGCAGTTCCAGGGATAGCGTCATCTCATCACCGTCCGCCTGAAGGTCGTCTTACGTCGAGAGGGAAGGCGACGAAGGAATTCGCGGCGAGCCTTGTGCACGCTACGCTCCGGCGACGCCAGCGATCGGATGACGGCAACGCGTCCCGCCCTCGTCGCCCCCTCGCGCTCCGGGGTCAGACTATAGTATCTGCTGCGAAAAGATACAGATGTTCATAACGAACCTTCTTTCTGACAATCTGAAAGTTTTGCGATTTCTGTCGCGGGCGACGGCGACGTTTCCCCCCGCGGCCGTCGCCGCGGCGCGCCTCCAGGTCCGGCAGATTTGCGAGGGCGGCCCCGTCTCGGCGGCCCGCGCCTGTCCTCTTGCCGCGGCTGGGAGGGGAAAGGACCGCGCAGGGGCGGATTCGGCGGCGCAGCGTTCGCTGTTCCGTCTCACGCCGCCCCGCCGCAAGCGCCCGGCGCAGCGACCCGGATTTCGTAAAATGAGAAGTTACCGCGACGATGGGTCGCGGTCTTCGACCTATGGATCGTCGATCGGGCCTCGATCCGCGCCGGCGCGTCGACGCCGCCCGGGCCGGAAACGAAATTCGCAGCCGAAGCCGGCTCGGTTTCGCAACGAAAGCGCAACGGCAGGCGGCTATGATCGAGCGCTCGCGGCCCGGGCGGACCGGCCGTTGCAGGGGCGCATTCGAAGCGAGGCGGACGGGCATGTGGGGCGATCGGGTCCTTGAATTCGCCGCGACCGCGAGCAACGCGTTCCTGCTCGCCTTCCCTTCGCTGTTCTCGATCATCAACCCGATCGGCGGCGCCTTCATTTTCGACGGCGTCCTGAGCGGGGTCGGCCACGCCGGGAGGAAGACGATCGCAGCGCGAATCGGCCTCTACGCGCTGCTCATCATGTTCGGCGCGCTCTGGGTCGGCGCCTATGTCCTGAACTTCTTCGGCGTCTCGCTCGACGCCTTGCGGATCGCGGGCGGCCTCGTGGTCGCCGCGAGCGGCTGGAATCTGCTCTCGGCAGGCGATCAGCGCACGGAACGGAAGGGCGCCGAGCGGGCCGCTCCGGGGGACGCCGGCGACCCGCTCCAGATGGCGTTCTTTCCCTTGACGCTGCCGTTGACCACTGGGCCCGGAACCATCGCCGTGGCGATCACGCTCGGCGCGGTTCATCCGCACTACGGTCTCGGGCTTCTGGCGTTCTTCATCGGCGTCAGCCTCGCGGCCACGGCGAACGCGGCGCTGATCTGGATCGCCTACCGCTATGCGGACCGCGTGACGGCGCTGATCGGCGAGACCGCCCGCCATGTCGTGGTGCGGCTTTCCGCGTTCCTTCTCATGTGCATCGGGGTGCAGATTCTCGTCAGCGCGGTCGGCGATCTCGTCGGAAAATGGAGCGGACGGTGAATCGTCAGGTCCGAGGGCGCCAGTCTCGCGCGCCGGGGGCGGCGGGACGCCGCGCCCCTCCTCCCACCAGCAGCCCCTACGCCTGCACTTCGCTCTCCCAGGTCGCGTGAACCACGCCCGGCAGTTTCTCGAGCGCGGCGACGACCGCGTTCAACTCTTTCGGCACGACGGAGGTGGCGACGAGGGTGGCGACGATCTCCATCGCTTCGTCGCCGCGCTCCTCCATCTCGACGTCGGCGACCGGGTAGTGCGCCGCCTCCAGCGCATCGATCAGCGCCTCTCGCACCTCGTCCGCCTGGCTCGGGCTCACCGAAAGGCGGACCTCGTAGGTCGCTTCGCCCGTCTCGTCGTCGAGCGGGATGCGGTTGATCCGGTTGACGAGCGGACGCAGGAGCGTGTTGCCGGCGATGACGAAGAGCGTCAGCAGCCCCGATTCGACGACGAGGCCCGCGCCCGAAGCGGCGCCGACGGCGGCCGAGCACCAGAGGGTCGCGGCGGTGTTGAGGCCGCGCACGTTGACGCCCTCCTTCATGATCGCGCCGGCGCCGAGAAAGCCGATGCCGGAGACGACATAGGCCATCACCTGGGTCGAGGCCGGGCCGCCGACCCGCATGCCGAAGTCGACGAAAGCCGCCGCGCCCACCGCCACCAGCGCGTTGGTGCGCAACCCCGCCGACCGCTGCCGATACTGGCGCTCCGCGCCGATCAGCGTGCCGAAGGCGAAGGCCGCCAGAAGGCAGACCGCGCTGTTGACGAGGGCGGAGAGGTCGAACGTGTCGAGGAAGCGCATGCGTCGAGCCGGGTGTTACGAACGGGTCAGCGACCGCGGTCCTTGCATGGCGCCCGGCAGGAGTCGAGATGCGCGCACCGAGGTCGACCGCCGCGCGATCCTCGCCGGTCATCGGTGTTCGGCAATCGCGGGCGGACCGCGAAGCCCGCCCCTCGTCGTGGCGTCCCGTGCGTTACGCCGCCGCCTTCAGCGCCTGATCGAGGTCGGCGAGGATGTCGTCGATGTGCTCGATGCCGATCGACAGGCGCACGTAGCTCTCCGACACGCCGGTGGCGAGCTGGTCCCCCGGCGAAAGCTGCGAGTGCGTGGTCGTCGCCGGATGGATGGCGAGCGAGCGCGCGTCGCCGATGTTGGCGACATGGTAGAGCAGCTTCAGCGCGTCGATGAACTTGCGCCCGGCGTCCTTGCCGCCCTTGATCTCGAAGCCGACGAGGCCGCCCTGCCCGCCCTTCAGGTATTTTTCCGCGCGCCGGCGCGCTTCGCCGGCCTGCTGCGAGGGATGGATGACCTTCGTCACCTCCGGGCGCTTCGCGAGCCAGCCTGCGACCGCGGCGGCGTTCGTCGAATGCCGCTCGATGCGCAGCGGCAGCGTCTCGATGCCCTGCAGAGTGAGGAAGGCGTTGAACGGCGACATCGCCGAGCCGAGGTCGCGCAGCAGCGTCACCCGCGCCTTGATGATGTAGGCGATGGGGCCGAGCGGCTTCACCGCCTCGGTCCAGATCGCGCCGTGATAGCTGGGATCGGGCGTGTTCAGCGCCGGCTGGCGCCCTTTGTGCTCTTCCCAGGGGAAGGTTCCGCTGTCGACCAGGAGGCCGCCGATCGAGGTGCCATGGCCGCCGAGGTACTTGGTTGAGGAATAGACGATCACCGCCGCGCCGTGATCGAAGGGCCGCGTCAGGATCGGCGCAGCCGTATTGTCCACGATCAGCGGGATGCCGAACCGGCGGCCGATCGCCGCGACTTCCGCGATCGGGAAGACGATCAGCTTCGGATTGGGCAGCGTCTCGGCGTAATAGGCGCGGGTGCGGTCGTCGGTCGCGCGGGCGAAATTCTCCGGATCGTCTGGATCGACGAAGCGGACCTCGACGCCCTGGTCCTTGAGCGTGTTGGCGAACAGGTTCCACGTGCCGCCGTAGAGGTCGGTCGAGGAGACGACGTTGTCGCCGACTTTGGCCAAGTTCTGGAGCGCGAAGGCGGAGGCCGCCTGCCCGCTCGCCAGCGCCAGCGCGCCGACACCGCCCTCGAGCGCCGCGATGCGCTTCTCGAGCACGTCGTTCGTCGGGTTCATGATGCGGGTGTAGATGTTGCCGAGCTCTTTCAGCGCGAACAGGTTCGCCGCGTGCTCGGCGCTCTGAAACTGGTACGATGTCGTCTGATAGATCGGCACAGCCACCGCGCCGGTCGCGGGGTCGGCGCGCCAGCCGGCGTGCAGGGCGAGCGTTTCAGGCTTCTGGGACATGGGTCTCCTCCGGGGGCGCGCTCCGAATCAAGACGGAAAGGGGCGATTCGGACAGTAGTATACAAAAAGACTGGACTTTTGTCCTTACCCATTTCTCTCGGGCGGCGCAAGGCGGCGCTCGTGGCCCGGCATTTCTCATTATGAAAGATGCCCGTCTGTTTTCGCCTCATGGGGGCGCAATTTGGCCGCTTTACGGGCGGTTAAATCTCGACATACCTCTGAATCCGAGTGCAACCGAACCACAGACGGTCATAATGAGAATTGCTGCCGTCAACCGCTGGCTGGACAAACGTCGCTCTTATTGCGTTTCGTGCCGACACGCTCCAAGACCGGCGGTAACCGTGCCGCTGCGCTCCCCCCAGCGGTCGTCGCGTCCGACCCCGCCGCAGAACCCGGTTCGCACATCTCGACGGCCTCCTCGCCGCGATCGTCAACTTTGCCATCCCGCAAAATCGGACGGCTTCAACTTCGCTCCCAAATCCCGGAGCCCTTGTGGCCCGCGTCACGGGAACTGAGGGTATAGGCTTGCGAGCTTGATGCGAGGGTCGGCGGTTGTGAATTGCCAGTCGGCTTTGGCGTGATGAGTGTTGCGGTGGCGTTCCCAGGCGGCGACTTCTGCGATCAGTTTCGGCTTGTCGGGTATGCGGCGGTCGAGGCGCCGGGTCGAGAGGACGGCGAGTTCGGACTCGGCCATGTCGAGCCAGCTATCGTGCTTGGGCGTGTAGTGCCATTCGAATCGTTCGACGAGGCGGCGCGCTTCGGCGGCGGGGAAGGCTTCATAGAGCGCAGCCGTCGTGTGCGTGTTGAGATTGTCGTGAACCAGAACGATCTTGTCCGCGCCGGGAAAATACGTGTCGGACAAATCCTTGAGCACGTGAGCGTCATCGACGGCCGTGCGACGGCCGGTGACTTTCACGTGCCGCCAGCCCTCCGGCGGCGCGAACATCATGAAGAGATTGGCCACGCCGTTGCGTTCGTACTCGTCGTCGTGACGCTGCTTTTGTCCCGGCTTGGCGGCGATCGGCTTGCGCGTCTCGACAATGAGCTGCTTCGACGTTTCGTCGAAGCAGACGAGGGGGCGCTTGGGATCATGCGGCCTCTGGTAGACTTCCAGCACGTCTTCCATATTCGCGACAAAAGCCGCGTTGGCCTCGGGCGCGATCA
>CAIZGR010000242.1 GCA_903932535.1 uncultured Hyphomicrobiales bacterium
AAGCTGGTCCGCGGCGGCCTGATGGACGTCGAGTTCGCCGCACAGTGCCTCACCCTCGCCTTCGCCCACGCCAAGCCCGAGATTCTCGACGTCTCGACCCGCCGCGCGATCGACAAGGCGGGGCGGGTTGGGCTTCTCGCGCCCGGTCTTGTCGAGACGCTGATCGAGGCGCATCGGCTCTATACCGACGCGACCCAGTTCATGCGGCTCGCGATCGCCGGTCCCTTCGATCCGAACACCGCGGCGTCGGGCGTCAAGCGCCGCATCGCCGCCTCGACCGGCTTCCCCGATTTCGAGGCCTTCGTCGCGGCGCTCGACGAGGCGCGGAGGAAGGTGCGGGAGGCGTACGAGGCGGTGGTGGGGGGCGTGACGGTTCCTGGTGGGCTGTAGGGCGGTCGCGTCAGCTCTTCGCCAGCCCCTCGATCAGCGCCTTCAGCGTCGCGACCGTGGACGCGTCCGCCTCGCCGTCGATCCGCTCCGGCCGGAAGTGGCGCTGGAAGGCGGCGACGACCGCGCGGGTGTTCCGGTCGTAGACGCCCGAAAGCTCGAGCCCATAGCCGTAGAGCGCGAGCAGCGCCTGGAGCGCCCGCACCGGCGGCCCTTCCTCCCCGGCGCGGAACAGCGGACCGCCGGAAAGGGGCGCGGGCGCGACCCAATGGCCGACCCCGCCTGCATGAAGCCGCGCCCATGGGAAAGCTTCGCCCGGGTCGCGCTTGCGGCTCGGCGCGACGTCGGAATGGGCGAGCACCCGTTGCGGCGGAATCGTCCAGCGGGAGAGAATGTCGCGGCAAAGCGCGATCGTCGCGGCGATCTGCGCATCCGGGTAGGGCGGCGCGCCGCCGTCATGGCCGGGATTGACGATCTCGATCCCGATCGAGACGGAGTTGAGGTCGCTCTCGCCCTTCCAATGGCTTTTTCCGGCGTGCCAAGCGCGGTCGCGCTCGGCGACGAGCTGGACGATCCGTCCGTCCTCCCAAACGAGATAATGCGCCGACACCTGCGAGGCCGGATCGACCAGCAGCGCGAGCGCCGCCTCGCCCGTCGGCATGCCGGTGTAATGCAGGATCAGCGCGTTCGGCCGGCCCGGCCCCCGCCGCTCGCCGAAATTGGGCGAGGGCAGGAACGCGGCGGCGAGCGGGCTGTCGGGACCGGACGTCACGTCCCGTCTCTCGACAGGCGATCCCCGGTCCGGCCGTCCCGCCTCGGGCGGCGTCTCAGTTGTTGTACCAAGCAACGCAGACGCGGTTGCCGTTGACGTCGAAGCCGTGGCGCGCGCAGTGTCGCGGACGCGTCACCGCGTTGCCGATCATGGCGCCGCCGGCCCCGCCGATCACCGCGCCTGCGATGGCGCCGCCAGCGCTGCCGTTGGACACCGCCGAGCCGATCAGCGCGCCCGTGCCCGCGCCGAGCGCGCCGCCGACGAGCGTGCCCGTCTGCTGCTGTTGCGTCTGGCAGGCCGACAGGGAAATGGCGCCGGCGAGGGCCAGCGCGACCGCGATCATCTTTTTCGTCATATGCGAAGAGTCCTTCTCCTGAAGCCTCCGCCGTCGCGGCCCGCTCACCGGGCGAACCCGCGCGGCGGAGATTCGTCGATCAATAATACGCCACGCAGGTTCGGTTTCCATTGTAATCGTAACCCCAGCGCGCGCACTGGCCGGAATTGCCCGGGGTGAGCGAGGAGCCGAGAACCGCCCCGGTCCCAGCGCCCAGCGCGGCGCCCGCGATCGCCCCGCCGGCGCTGCCATGCGTCACCGCCGAGCCGATCAGCCCGCCCGCGCCCGCGCCGAGCGCGCCGCCGGCCAGCGCGTTGGTCTGCTGTTGCGTCTGGCAGGCGGACACCGAGACGGCGGCCACGGCCGCAAGCGACAGGGTCATGATTGTCTTCATCGAACACACCTCCCGTTCTTGCTCGCCGCCCCGGCCCGAAAAGACTCCCTCAGTAGTATGCGACGCAGATGCGGTTGCCGTTGTAGTCGTAGCCCCAGCGCGCGCACCCGCCCCCATAGCTCGGCGGACTGCTCGGGGTGAGGGAGGAGCCGAGCAGCGCGCCGGCGCCGGCGCCGAGGGCCGCGCCCGCGATCACCCCGCCCGGGCTGCCGTTCGAGACGGCCGAGCCGATGAGCGCGCCCGCGCCCCCGCCGAGCGCGCCGCCCGCGAGCGCGTTCGTCTGTTGCTGCGTCTGGCAGGCCGAGACCGAGAGGGCGGCGGCGAGCGCCAGCGAAAGAGCCAACATTGATTTCATGGAAACGGTTCCCCCTCCGGGTTTGCTGATCCTCGAGCCGGCGTCGTTTCGCCTGGACGGTTGCTCAGTAGTAGGCGACGCAGACGCGATTGCCGTTGTAGTCGTAGCCCCAGCGCGCGCAATTGCCCTGGTAGGCCGGCGTCGCCGCCGCGCCGATCATCGCGCCCGAGGCCGCGCCGATCGCCGCGCCCGCGAGCGCGCCGCCCGGGCTTCCGTTCGACACCGCCGAGCCGATGAGCGCGCCCGCGCCTCCGCCGAGCGCTCCGCCCATCAGGGCGTTCTGCTGCTGGGGCGTCTGGCAGGCCGACACCGAGACGGCGGCGGCGAGCGCCAGCGAAAGAGCCAACATCCTCTTCATGCAACGATCTCCCGATCGACGGTCTCGAAACGATTTTTGGGGACCCCCCGCCGCGGCGGGCGCCGCGAAGCGGGCCGGCCGCCCGCGCGCCGCACATTCCCATAAAGCGGATGAAGCTGCAATGAATGAGGGCTGTTCGCGATTCGGCTGCAAAACAGTCGAGATTTCGCTTTTGTTCCGCGCCGTTACCTATTCTCGCCGCCGTCCGGGCCGACCCGCGCCCCAATGGAGGGAGGGCGTCTCGCGCTCCCCGGCCGCCGCCGCCCCTCGGATGGCTTGCCACTCTTGCGCCGGGCTCTCCGCGCGTCGACGAATCGCTGCTTTTCCGCTTGACCGCCGCCGCGCGCCCCTCCTATGCCGGTCGCGCCAGTCGGCCGGACGGCCGCCGCTCACGCGGAGGAAAGTCCGGGCTCCATACGGAAACGGCGCCGGATAACGTCCGGCGGGGGCGACCCCAGGGAAAGCGCCACAGAAAGCAGACCGCCCCGACAAGGCCGCGAGGCCCTCGCGGGGTAAGGGTGAAAAGGTGCGGTAAAAGCGCACCGCGCAGGCGGCAACGTCGGCGGCATGGCAAGCCCCGCCGGGAGCAAAACCGAATAGGAGCGATGCGCGGCTCACGCCGCAGGCCTTTCCGCAGGCCCTGTCGCTCGGGTTGGTTGCTCGAGGCGCCCGGTAACGGGCGTCCCAGAGGAATGGCCGTCACGCCGGGGCGCGAGCCCCGGCCATACAGAACCCGGCTTACAGGCCGGCTGGCGTTTCTTTCCGCGCTCGTCCATTCCGGCGGGCGCCGAAGCGTTGGAGACGAAGCATGCTGCGGGCTGAAAAAGTCGTTCCGGCGGGCTGCTGGACCGGGACCCCCGTCGACAGCGTGGTGCTGGAATTCGACGAGCGCTATCGCCGCCGCTTCGTCATGACCGGCGTCGGCGGCTTCGCCTTCCTGCTCGACCTTGCCGAGGCGGCGATGCTGCGCGGCGGCGACGGCCTGCGGCTCGAGGACGGCCGCATCGTCGAGGTGGTCGCGGCGCCCGAACCGCTGGCGGAAATCCGCGCCGCCGACGCGCTTGCCCTCATGCGTGTCGCCTGGCACCTCGGCAACCGCCACCTCCAGACGGAGATGACCGCGAAGGCGCTGCGCGTCCGCCGTGATCCCATCGTCGAGGACATGGCCAAGGGCCTCGGGGCGCGCGTCGTTCCGGTCGAAGCGCCGTTCAACCCGGAAGGCGGCGCCTATGTGCAGGCGGAGACGCACGCGCATGGGGCGGAGCACGGGCATGGCCATGGCCACGAACATCACGATCATGCGCATGAGCATCATGAGCATGCGAAGGGTCATGACCACGGGCATGATCACGACCACAAGCATGACCACGATCACGGCGCCTGCGATCATCCCGACCACGACCATGGCCATCGTCACTGACGGAAGCGGGATGACCGGACCGGGGTTCGCCCCCGATCCGTCATCGCGAGCGAAGCGAAGCCATCCAGGGGATCGCAGGGCGCTCCACGACCCGTGGATTGCCTCGTCGCTGCGCTCCTCGCAATGACGACGTCGGCGTCCGCCCTCACGCCCGACGCGCCCGACCTCGAAGCGGCGCTGCTGCCGCTTATGCTTTGGCTCTCGCCGGCCTTTCCGGTCGGCTCGTTCGCCTATTCGCAGGGGCTCGAATGGGCGGTGGAAAACGGCGACGTGCGGGACGCGCGCTCGCTCGGCGGCTGGCTGGTCGATTGCCTGACCTTCGGCGCCCCGCGCGCCGACGCGATCCTGTTCGCGGAGGGCTTTCGCGCCGCCGAGGCGGAGGACTGGCGGGCGCTCGCGGAAGCCAACGATCTCGCCGTCGCGCTCGCTTCTTCCGCCGAGCGCCGGCTGGAGACGACGGCGCAAGGCGCGGCTTTCGTCGCAGCCGCCCGCGCGGCGTGGGACTGCGCGCCCTTGCGCCGGCTGGCGGAAGTCGAGCGGGTCTCCTATCCGGCCGCCGTCGCCGCCGCGGCCGCCGGCCATGGCCTGCCGCTCGAGGCGAGCCTGCAGGCCTTCGTGCTCGCGCAGGTCGCGGCGGCCGTTTCGGCGGTCGTGCGCCTCGGGCCGATCGGCCAGACCGACGGCCAGAAGATCCAGGCGACGCTGATCCCGCGCATCCGCGCCCTCGCTCGCGAGGCGGCGGGCTCGAACCTCGCCGACCTCGGCGCCTGCGCCTTCCGCGCCGACATCGCCGCAATGCGGCACGAGACGCAGTATTCGAGGCTCTTCCGTTCGTAAGGCGGCGAACGCTGCGCGCTCGGAGGGGCGGCGTCTCGCCCGCCCGGGGCGCGCGAGACGCGCGCCTTTCGCCGGGGTCCGATCGCCATAAAAAAAGCCTGATTTCCGCCACCCTCTGGCGCCTGTGGAAAGATCGAGGAGCGAGGGGCAAATGCTGCAAGACAAGGGTCGCATTCTCACCGCGGCGGCGTTCGCCCTCGTCGCCTCCGGCGCGCTCTCCGAGGCGGCGCGCGCGCAGTCGCTTCCCCTTCCGCCTGGAACGGTCGCTTCCGGAACGGTCTACAATGGGTCCGTGTCCGTGCCATCGGTCTCCACCGGCGCCGACGCGAATACGCTGGTCGGCGGCAAGCCTCCGACGGCGCCTTTCGTGTCTTCGGCACCAGCCGCGGCCGTGATCACCAGCGCGCCGACCACCTATGTCCGAGTCTACACCCAGGGCGTCACGGCGCCCAACCGGGCCTATATCGCCAATTCGGACGTCATCCGTGGGCTCGACGCGGCCCAGATCAAGGACGTCCTCGCGTTGCCTTATCTGCCCAACATGCTCACCATCGTCGAGGTTCCGGCGGGGACGTGCCTGCTCACGGCGACCGGCGCGCCGATCAGCGGCTGGGGCAGCGGCGGCGCCGCCCAGTCGTACATCATCGGCGCGACGACGAATCCGCATTGCCAGAATGCGCAATACCTGTCCGCGCAGGATTATATCGCTCGGCAGCCGATCGGCGCTGCGGCGCTCGCCTACCTGCCCAACGCCGGGACCGGCGCCACGGCGGCGGTCGCCTTCGCTCTCGACCACGCCAATCCTTTCCCGGCGCCTTTCTCCGACATGGACGGGATCTATAATAATCTCGATTGGTGGAACTATGCCGGCGCGGCGCCGCTCCAGCAGGCGCTCGCGCAACTGGACGGCGAGATCTACGCCGACGCGTCGTCGGCGGCCATCGCCGCCCACCGCCTGTTTCTCGGCGCGATCGTCGACGCCCTGCAGTCGAAGGCCGGCGCGATCGGCAAGCCGGTCGTGTGGGGCGCGGCGCTCGGGGGCGCCGGCTCTCTCAACGGCGACAACGGCTCGCACGACGTGAATTTCGCCGCGTGGGGCGGAGTCCTCGGGATCGATTACCGCATGGATACGGCGCTCCGCTTCGGGATCGCGGGCGGCTACACCCGCGGCCAGTTCTCGACCGTTGGCGTCCCGGGCGACGGAGGCGCCAACGCCTTCTCGGTTGCGCCGTACCTGCGTTGGGCGCCGAGCGCGCTCTATGTCGAAGGCGCCGTCGGATACGGCTACAACGACGCCTCCGTGAACCGTACGATTTCGATCCCCGGCTATCCGGGGGCTCAGTCCGACGTGTACCGCACTGCGACCGGAACGCCGCACGCGAACGACTTCCTTGCCCGCTTCGAGGCCGGCTATCAGGTCGGCCTGACCCCGGCGACGAGCCTCACGCCGCTCCTCGCGGGCGACGCCGTCGTCTATTCCCAGGGCGGATTTACCGAATCCGGCGCGGGAGCCGCGAATCTGCGGGTCTCCGGCGCCACCACCAGCTCGGTGCTCGGCATACTCGGCGCGCAACTGAAGCAGGATGTCGCGGTCGGGCTCCCATCCCCGCTGGAACTGACGGTCCGTGCGGCCTGGACCCACGAATTCGCGCCGGCGGACCGGACGATCACGGCCTCGCTCACCGGAACGCCGGGGGCTTCGTTCACGGTCGACGGCGCGTCCGTCCCGCGGAACGCGGCGGCGTTCGGGGTCGGCGCGAGCGTGAAGACGGGGCAAGCGCAGATTTTCGCGCGCTATTTCGCCTCCGTCGGCGGGGGCCAAGCCGCGCAGGGCGGGGCGCTCGGCGTGACGTGGAGCTTTTAGGCTTCGCTTGGCGGTCCGGCGCGATGATGATGGCCTTCGTACGACGGCGGGCCGGCTCCGTCAGCCGCCGTCGAGGCGCGCCGTCAGGGCGTAATCGACCGCGCTTTTGGCAACGAGGTTGACCGTGGACGCCGTCTTCGGCGGCCACAAGTCCGGTCGTGGCGGACCGAGCCCCTTCGTCGTGATGGCGGTCAGGCGCTCGACGCCGTAGCGCGCCGCTTCGATCTCCGGCCGCCGGTCCGCAAGCTCGGCACAGAACCGTAGCGCAGACTGCAAGTCGAGCGTCCCGATCACCAGAAACTGCATGATGGCCGCCGTCGTTGGGCGGGACATCTCGGGAAACGCGCGGGCTGAAGCCTCGACCTCGCCAGCCGCCGGCCAACCGTCCGCGGCCAACATCTCGAACAGTTTGCCGCCAAAGGTGCTGAGCGGTCTGGGTTCACGCAATACGGCGTCTGGAGGGACATCGCCGGCGGCGAAGCGATCGATCAGATCCCGATGCACGGCGAGCGCGGCGCGTCCCCCTATCTCGTCGTGGTCAACCGTGCGCAGCGGGGTCAAGAAAAGCGCGGCGTCTTCGTCCCGCCAAAATGCGCTGTGCAACGGTATATTGAAGCCCGGTGGCGCGATGCGACGGAGATGCGCCATTTGCGCCGCTGGGCCGGGATCGACGCAGATCCCCGCGCGCGCCATTTCCCTTTCATAATGCGGTATGCGATGGAGCGGCGGGGCGTCGATGCAGACGAGCCTCCTCGAACCCGGCCGGTCCCGCCGCAAAAGCCGGTCGACCAACCAAGCAGCATATCCCGCAAACGAAAATCCGAACAGGACTTGAGGCCTCGGCGCGTCCGGGCGCTGAAGCGATTCGGCGATCCGCTCGGCGGACTCGAACCAGCGCAGGTCCTGCACGAGATTGCCGTCCGGCAAATCGACGTCGCAACCCCAAACCTCGAAGCTGCCGAGCGCCCCCGCCCGAATTATTTGCTCGCCCGCGCGGCCGGACAAGCTGGGCAACGCGAGCGCCACTCCGCGAGGCGCGCCGACGGGGCGGCTCAGCAGCCGGAACGCCGGCTTGGATAGGCCGCTGCGCCGCGCGCCGAGCGAGGGCGCCGCGATTGCGTAGATTTTCGCGAGGCCCGCCAGGCTCGGCTCCTCGACGAACGCCTCCACGTCGAGCTTGCGGCCGAACCGGGTTTCGAGCGCGAGCGACAGCGAAAGCAGTTTGAGCGAATCGCCGCCGAGGTCGAAAAAGCTGTCGTTCGGCCTGCAGCCGGCGATGCCCAAAGCGCGCAGCCAGAGTCCGGAAAGGTCGTCTTCGGCCGCGTCGCCCGCCACCGGCGCCGTTTGCGGCAGACGCGCGAGCAGCGACTCGCTGTCGACCTTTCCGCCCGGCAACAGCGGCATCTCCTCGATCCAGAGGAAGCTCGAGGGCAGCATGGAGTCCGGCAAGCAGCCGGCGAGATAGGCGCGCGGATCGGGATGCGGCGCGGCGCCGGCCTTCGCGGTGAGAAAGGCGGCGAGCGCCGCGCCCGTCGCCGATTTGCGCGGCAGGACGGCCGCTTGCGCGCAGCCGGGCATGGCGCGCAGCAGGTTTTCGATCTCGATCAACGACACGCGATGTCCGTTGACCTTCACCACCCGGTCCTTCCGGCCGAGCATGACCAGCGCGCCGTCGTCGCCGACGCGCGCGACGTCGCCGGTGAAATAGAGCCTGCGGCCCTCGCCGCGCGGATCGGGCGGAAATCGCCCCTCGTCGACAACGCCTTCGCGGTAATCGCCGAGCGCCTGATACCGCGAACTGATGACGAGCTCGCCGGCTTCGCCCTTCTCGAGCGGCGCCCCGTCCTCCTCGCAGATCCGGAATTCGGCGTTGGGATAAATGCGTCCAAGCGTTGTGCTCTGCCCGGCCGGCAGCGGGTCGCGCTCGCTCGACCAGATGAACAGCTGGCTTTCCGTGCTCCCATAGACGTTCTGGATCAGCGCGCCTAGCGCGAGCGTGCGGCGCGCCAGTTCGTAGTCGCTGGGCAGGAAAGGTTCGCCGGAAAATCGCACCGCGCGCAATTGCCTGAGCGCCGCATGCGAAGCGGGATGCTCCGCCGCCGCGCGGAACAGCGACGGCGTGAAGCGCACATGCCGCACGCCGTTGGCCAAGATCGCGTCGAACAGGCTGGGCAAGCCGCCGGCCGACATGTCATGCAGGCAGACGGAGCCGCCGGCGAGCAGAAACACCATGGCATGGTGCATGAAGCCGTAGTTGGCGTGCGAGCCGGCGATCATGACGACTTCGGCCGGGGCCGCGCCCATCAGCGGGATGGAGGCTTGCGCCTTGGCTTGCAAGGTTCGGTGCGCATAGACGATCAGCTTCGGCTCGCCGGTCGAGCCGGAGGTCGGGAAGATCAACGCGGGCGCGTCGACGCCCAATCCCTCCCCCTCGGCCAGCGTTCGCGCCTTCGGCGCGTCTTCGGCGCGCAGGACGGCGAGGGCGCCGGCGGGGACGTGCGCGCACGTTTCGCG
Source organism: uncultured Hyphomicrobiales bacterium (assembly GCA_903932535.1). Lineage (GTDB taxonomy): Bacteria > Pseudomonadota > Alphaproteobacteria > Rhizobiales > Beijerinckiaceae > Roseiarcus. The sequence goes on from CAIZGR010000242.1 coordinate 9,236, forward strand.
GTCGCACAGCATGACCGGCGCGCCCGCCTTGCCGACCAGCGCGCGGTTGCGTTCCGGAGGATTGCGCGGCTCCAGCAGCAGCAGCGGACGCCCGGCCGCGGCGGCGGCGAACCAGGCGGCGACAGCGTCGGCGCCGGAAGACTGCAGCAGCGCGACAGGGCCGGACGGCGCCGAAGCCGTCCGCATGTGGTCGGCGAGCGCCCCGATGCGCCCGGCGAGCTCGCTGAACGCAATCCGGCGCCCCTTGTCGATCAGGGCGGTGAACGAAGGACGTTCGCGAGCGACGGCGAGCAGCGCGTCGCCGAGCGTGACGCCGAGCCTGCTCGGGTCTGGCGGGGGAAACGGCGAGGATCTCCAGCCCCGGCCGTGGTCAGGGGCTTCGGTGCTCACAAAACCGGCTCCAACGGCGGTTCGCCGTTTTCGCCCGCGCCGGACGAGGACGAATCCGCGAATACGGGATGATGAAACGGAATCCTGACGACCGGCCGTTCCTCGCAGGTCGTCGAGGTGACGAGCCTGGGAACCGCCTTTCCGCCTTCGATCTCGAAGCCGATCGTTCCGTTCTGCACGCGGGCTGCGCCGCCGGGAAAGGAACGGAAAGACAGCGCGGCCGTGCTTGCGACCTGGCGGACGCATACGCTGTCGTCACGATCGATGAGGACGCGGACCTCGGCGCCCCAAACTTCCTCCGCCTTGTAATAGGCTGCGGCGCGATAGCGAGCCTCCTCCTCCGAGCAGGGGCGGCCGAGAAAACGCGGAACGAGCCGCAAGTGCATGGGGTCGACAGCCGGCCAGGGGGCGATCGCCACGCCTCGCATGCGCTCGCTGAAAGGTCCGAGGTCCGACTGGGTCAGGACCTTCACGTGGGCGGCGGCGCCGAGTCCGGCAATCAGGCGCTCGAGCCGGCGGACATAGGCCCGAGTCGCCGCGATCGGGATTTCATTCACGAATTCCGCGACGGCGTTGTTGATGACGACGACGATCTCCGCGCCCGGCGCATAAATATCCGAAATCTTCCGGTGAAAACGGGCCGCCTGATAAACCAGAGCCAAGTCGGTGGCGTCGACGTCGAACGAGAGCGGCGCGGCCCCGCCGAAGGGATTTGCGCGATAGCCGCCATGATAGAGCAGATGCAGCCGGATCGGCCGTCCGGCGTCGACCGCCCGATCGAAACGCGCCCTCGCCTCGGGCACGAAAGGCGCGACCTTGGATTTCGACTGATAGTTGAAATCACGCCCGAGCAGGACGCCCAGCAAGGCGGCGCCGGTCGCCGCGCGGCGCTCGACCTCGATCCGCTCGTCCCCGAATGCGCGACGCGTGAACGCGACGCAGTCGGTCAGATAGGCGTCGACCGCCTCCGCCGCGTCGGCTGTCGCCAGGGAATTGCCGACATGCTCGTCTCGGGAAACGACCGGGAGAAACAGAGCAGGATGCTGCATTTCCAAAAGAACCGACCCACATTTGCCAGTGTTACACTTCGTCGTCATTCATCAAATGTCAACGAGGTTTACTTTCCCTCGGGCGGTCTGTGGTCGATCGCCGGCTATGGTCCCGCCGTCTGCTTTCGACCAAGAGGCTTTGCTCGGGCGCAAGAACATCCGCCAGCGAGCCTTCGCGCCGCGCCGTCCGATCGTGGCGGCCCGTTGGGCGCGTATTCTGCTATTCGATCTTTCGACGTGGTGCGAATAAGCGCACCGAAACGACTTCGTGAGACCCCCATGACCTCCCAAAAACAACCCCTCCGCGTCGGCGTCGGCGGTCCGGTCGGCTCGGGCAAGACGGCGCTGATGGAGCGTCTGTGCAAGCGGCTGCGCGACACGCTCGACATCGCCGCCATCACCAACGACATCTACACCAAGGAGGACGCGCGCATTCTGGTCGAAGCGGGCGCCCTGCCGCCCGAGCGCATCATGGGGGTCGAGACGGGCGGCTGCCCGCACACCGCCATCCGCGAGGACGCCTCGATCAACCTCGCCGCCGTCGCCGACATGCGCAAGCGCTTCCCCGGCCTCGACGTGATCCTGATCGAATCGGGCGGCGACAACCTCGCCGCGACCTTCTCGCCCGAACTCGCCGACCTGACGATCTACGTCATCGACGTGTCGGGCGGCGAGAAGATTCCCCGCAAGGGGGGCCCGGGGATCACCCGTTCGGACCTGCTGGTCATCAACAAGACCGACCTCGCGCCGCATGTGGGCGCCGACCTCGCCGTCATGGCGCGCGACGCCAAAATCCAGCGCAAGGCGCGGCCGTTCGTCATGACCAACATGAAGACGGGGGAGGGGGTGGACGAAGTGATCGCGTTTCTGCGGGAGAAGGGCGGGCTCGGGGCGGGGTGACGGGCATATGCGTGCAGGCCCGCTTGCGGTCCAGCGGAGTTCAAGCCCGCCGCATTCGTCATGTCGTCTCATGTTGCCGGCGGGGCTTGCCGAGCCCGATACCGTCCGTGTAGTTTCCTGGTCGTCGCGTCCCGCGCCAACGCGGTCGACGACGACCAGAGCCTTGGGAGGGAACCTATGAACAAGATGTTGGTGTCTTTGGCTGTTCTCGGGATGGTTTCGGCCTTTACGGCGACTTCCGCCGACGCAGCCTATTGCGCGCGGTTCGTCGGTGGGAAGGAGCGCATGACTTCGGGCGCCCACGCTCATTGTGACTATTCGACCCTGAACGCGTGCCGTGCGGCGGTGAGGGAAAGGGGCGGCGGACACTGCTATAAGGCCGGCAGCCTCAGATAGGGGCGAATCCGGCGTATCCGTCGTCAGGCGGCGACACCGTCGCCGCCACCTTCGCGTCGGGGCCCGCGACCTGACGGTATCGTCGACATCGCGGGCGGCGTTCGTTCTAAACTGTAGCCCTCATTGCACGGCCGGCCTCAAATCGCGATGGGCGTTCATATTTGGGCAACGCCTTGCGTTTGCCGGCAACGCAACCACAGCGGATCGCCGAAGATAGCCGATGTCTCGAGGCAAAGCGCGGTGACTGCTTGATTCAGAGATGATGGCAGCGTTCCAGATTGTCGGGCGAGAGCTTATTAACTTTATAAGAGCGTTGTATTTCTCAGGTCACATTGGACAGAAAAGGCTGATCGGAGATGCCCGGGTCGCCGCCGGAGATTTCGCGCCCGCCCGTGCGGTCCCGGTCCCACGCCTGTGGGGTTGCGTTTGGCGCCGCAGCCCTTTGAAACAATGGAAAGCCAGGTCGCAAATGGCAGTCCCTTCGCCGCCCGGCCGAGCGTTCAGAGCAGCCCGACCACTGAAAACACCTCCCCGCCGTAGCCGGCCTCGACCGGAATGCGCAGGCCGGGGCCGCCGTCGACGATGACCTTCTCGGGCTGCACGGTCACGATGCGGTTCGCGCGGGCGGCGGCGAGCGCGGAGGCGGCGCCGGCGTGGGCCGCGAGCTTCCATAAGTTTCGGTGCGTCGGGAACAGGAGCTTGAAGCGCTTGCCATGCTCGGCCAGCGCCTCCTGCGGCGAAATCCAGACCGAATCGACCGCCTCGCGCCCGTCGTGGGCGAGCGCCTGGCCGGGGGGCGCGAGGGCGAGGAAGAAATGGGTGTCGAAGCGCTTGGGGGCGAAGTCGGGCGTGATCCAGTGGGCGAAGGGGACGAGCGCGTCGAGCGCCGGAACCAGCTTTTCGCGCGCCAAGAGGCCGGCGAAGGGCGCGGCGCGGTCGAGCCCGGCCGCGCGCGACGCCGGGACGAGCGTGTCCGCGCCGGCCGCCCGCGCCAGCAGCACGCCGCATTCCTCGAACGCCTCGCGAATCGCGGCGACCTTGAAGGGGGCGAGGGGGTCGGCCGCCTGTAGGCGCGGTCGCCGACCGCGCCCGCCGCGATCGGCGATCGCAGCTCCAGCCATCTCCATGTCCGCCGCCTCCATCCGCCCGCCGGGGAAGACCAGCGCGCCCGAGGCGAAGTCGATGTGGTGGTGGCGCACGACCATGAAGGTCTCGAGCCCCGACGGCCCATCGCGCAACAGCAGGATGGTCGCGGCGGGGCGGGCGAGGGCGGGCTCGCTCATGCGCGGTCGCGCTCCATGTCTCTCAGCTTGAACCGCTGGATCTTGCCGGTGGCGGTCTTCGGCAGCTCGGCGACGAACGCGATGACGCGCGGGTATTTGTAGGGCGCGAGGCGCTCCTTGACGAACGCCTTGAGCTGCGCCTCGTCGATCTGCTCCCCGGGCCTCAGCACCACGAAGGCTTTGGTCTTGGTCAGCCCTTCCGCGTCGGGCACGCCGATCACGGCGGCTTCCAGCACCGCGGGATGCTGGACGATGGTCGCCTCGACCTCGAACGGGCTCACGTAGACGCCGCTGACTTTCAGCATGTCGTCGCTGCGGCCGGCGTAGGTCAGGGAGCCGTCCGCGTTGCGGATGTATTTGTCGCCGGCCTTGGTCCAGCCGCCCTGGAACGTCTCGCGGGTCTTGTCGCGATTGCCCCAGTACATCAGCGCAGCCGACGGCCCGTGGATATACAGGTCGCCCGGCTCGCCGTCGGGGACGGACGCCCCGCCCTCGCCGCGCAGCTCGATGGCGTAGCCCGGCACCGGCCAGCCGGTCGTGCCGTAGCGCACCTTGTCGGGCCGGTTGGAGATGAAGATATGCAGCATCTCGGTCGAGCCGATGCCATCGACGATGTCGACGCCGAAATGCCGCTTGAACCGCTCGCCGATCTCGGCCGGCAGCGCCTCGCCCGCGGAGGAGACGAGGCGGAGCGCGACCTCGTCGCGGCTCGGCAGGCCGGGCGCCGCCAGCATGCCGGCGAATCCGGTCGGCGCGCCGAAGAAGACCGTGGGCTTCACACCCCCGACCTCGCCGCGCCAGCGCCGGAACACCGCGTCGGGCGTCGGCCGCTCGCCCATCAGCAGAACGGTGGCGCCGGCGGACAGCGGAAAGGTCAGGGCGTTGCCGAGGCCGTAAGCGAAGAAGAGCTTCGCCGCCGAGAAGCAGACGTCGTCCTCGCCCAAGTTCAGGATCGCCTTGCCGTAGAGCTCCGCCGTCCAGTACGGATTGGCGTGGGAATGGACGGTCCCCTTGGGGCGGCCGGTCGAGCCCGAGGAATAGAGCCAGAAGGCGGGGTGGTCCGCGTGGGTCCGCGCCGGGCGCGCCAGCGGCGCGTGGCGGTCGAGGAAGGCGTCGAATTCGATCTCGCCGAATTCCAGCGGCTGGGTCGGGCGCGAGACGACGACCTTGTGGACCTCGTGGTCCGAGCGGGTGAGCGCCGCCTTGAGCGCCGGCTTCAGCGCGCCGCTGACGATCGCCGCCTGGGCGCGCGCGTGCTCGAGCATGTAGGCGTAGTCGTCGGCGGTGAGCAGCGTGTTGACCGCGACGGGGATCGCGCCGGCGAGGATCGCCCCGAGGAACGCGACCGGCCAGTCGCACGAATCGAGCATGAGGACGAGCACCCGCTCCTCGCGTTTGACGCCGGCGTCTTTCAGCGCGGCGGCGAAGCGGCGGACGCGCTCGTCGAGTTGGCCATAGGTGAGCGTCCCGTCGTCGTCGACGAAGGCGACTTTGTCCGGGCGGCCGGCGTTCGTCTCCAGAATGTGCCGGGCGAAATTGAACGCCTCCGGCGGCGCCGCGACGGTCGCGCTCATGGTTTCCTCCCCGTTTGGTTTCGCCGGCGCCTGTAGCGAGATGAATTCAAGTCGATTTCTTCCCGTCATTGCAAGCACAGCGAAGCCATCCGGGGATCGCAGGGCGCCCTGCGATCCCTGGATGGCTTCGTCGCTTCGCGCCTGCAATGACGGCCTCGAGGCCGGCGTTCGCCGCTGGCATCGTATCCGGAGTCAGGGTGGTCGGGGACATCGTGTCACAGGGGGGCGGAGCCGCTTGCCCGCGTCGGGGTTGATGCAATATTATGCCTGAGAGTTTTGATATGGGCATGGGAGTCGTGTCAAGCACCAGAGCGCCATCGGGGGTGACCGCCTTGCTCGAATCCGCCACGACCCGCAGCGAACCCGAGAGCGGCGAGCGCAAGGACCCCTTCCTGATCGCGCTCGGCGAGCGGGTGCGCGCGTTGCGCGCGCAACGCGGCATGACGCGCAAGGCGCTGGCGCAGGCGACGGACGTGTCCGAGCGGCATCTCGCCAATCTGGAATACGGCGTCGGCAACGCCTCGATCCTGATCCTGCTCCAGGTCACGCGCGCGTTGCACTGCTCGTTCGCCGAGCTGCTCGGCGACGTCACCACCCAATCGGCGGAATGGCTGCTGCTGCGCGAGATGCTCGCGAACCGGGACGACGCGACGCTGCGGCGCGTGCGCGTCGCGGTCGGGGAACTGCTCGGCACGGGGCCGGGAGCGGGCGAGGCGCGCGCGCGCTCGCCGCGGATCGCCCTCATCGGCCTCCGCGGCGCGGGCAAGTCGACGCTGGGCGGCATGCTGGCGGAGGACCTGGATTTCCCGTTCGTCGAGCTCACCCGCGAGATCGAGAAGACGGCGGGCTGCTCGACCGCGGAAATCCTCGGCCTCTACGGCCAGAACGCCTACCGCCGCTACGAGCGGCGGGCGCTCGAGGAGGCGGTGCAGATCTATCCGGAGGCAGTGTTCGCCACTGCCGGCGGCATGGTCTCGGACTTGGTCAGCTTCAACCTGCTGCTCAGCCATTGCACCACCGTCTGGCTTCAGGCCGAACCCGAAGACCACATGGCGCGCGTCGCAGCCCAGGGCGACACGCGGCCGATGGCGGCGAGCGCCGAGGCGATGGAGGACCTGAGGTCGATCCTCGCCGGCCGGGCGGCGTTCTATTCCAAAGCCGACCTCCGGGTCGACACCAGCGCGCAGCCGCTGGTCGAGACGTTTCAGGTTTTGCGCGCCGAGGTGCGGCGGGCGCTGGGGATGATGGTGTGATGTCCAGCGGATCCACGGCGTGAGCATTCAGAGGGCCGGAATCGATCCTGAGCGGCCATTGGCGGTGGCGCGAAAATCACTAAATTCGCCCCACGGGATTCCAGCCAGAAATCGGGGGGCTTTTGAGAGATCGGGCGCGACACGAAAAACCCGCGACGGCGAGCCGCGCGGGTTCTATATGCAATGATGCGAATGGGTTGGGTTACGCGGCAGAGGGCGCAATGCCGGATTTCCGGCTTGCCCGATGATATGCTGCGAAGCCGAGGCTCACGAAACTGATCAGCATCATTGCCCAGGTTGAGGGCTCCGGCACAGACGTGAGCTTGAAGGAAACGCCTCCACGGTTGTCGCCATTGTAGGAATCGCCAACGCCAGCATATACTATTTGGGGCGCAGTTAGTATAAACGTTCCGCCCATAGCATGTTGAAATGATGTGTTTGGATCAGAAGAATAAGCAGCAGGAGTATACGTGCCGAGAAGAAGGGTGCGTACAGGGCCAATGCTGTTGACAATCTCGACTTCCCAATTCCACGGACCTCCAGAAGAATAAAAACTATATGCTGCGTAAAGTGCTCCAAGAAACGGTGGATCAACCGGCGTCAGTGTATATCTTCCAGCGTCAAGTGGTATAGACACTGGGTTCACTACATATTGCCAGACATTTGACGTGCCGGGGACGTTTACTATCTCCTCAAACGCATAAGCGCGAAACTGGCCGGCTAATGAAAACTCAGGAATCCCCTCATTTTCCGCGACTCGAAAAAGCCTGAATTTCCGATTCCACAGCCGACCTGAGAGAGAATCAGCCGGCTGGAGTATCGATGCGCGGGGCGAAGGATCGATTCGATTTTGTTCATGAATTTTTGACG
>CAIZGR010000243.1 GCA_903932535.1 uncultured Hyphomicrobiales bacterium
CGAGGGCGACGCGCGCGCGGCCGAGCAGCTCGCGGCGCGGATCCCGGAAGGCGCGGCGCCGGAGCTGCAGGCGGCTTTGCGCAGCGTCGCCGACGACGCGCATGCGGCCGAAGGGCGCAAGCTCCCCCACCTCGACGACGGCCTGCCGCCGGAGATGGCGGCGCCGATGCTGCGCGACGCGGCGCGGGGGATGGAGGATCACGACGCGCCGCTGGCGAGCGCCGAGCCGCCGATCGCCCCGCTCGCCGATCGCCGCGCCGAAGCGGCGGAGGCGCGCAGCGACGCGCTGCCCGACGCCTCGACGCGGCTGCTCGGCTCGGAAGAGACGTCGGTATCGCGCACGGTCGAGCGGGCCGAGCCGGTCGAGCAAGTGAAGGCCGCGCCCGCGCGGGAACCGGCGGCCGAAGGCGAGGCGAAGCCGGCGGCCGAGGCCGCGGCCGCGCCTCGCGTCGAGAACCCGGCCGGCGAGGGCGATCCGCTCGGCCAGGTGCCTGTCGTGCGCGACGGCAAGGTGGCGCTGGTCGAGCCGGGCGAGGTCGCCAAGGCGGACCCGCGTCAGGAGTTCATGGCCGGCCTGATCGAAAACTGCATCCTCTGAGGCCGTCATGTCCCTACGCGATTGCATCTCCTCGGCCCTCGATCGCGGCGCGATCTCGAAGGAAGAGGCGGAATATCTGACGCAGAAGGCGAAGGAATTCGCCGGGCTCGACGGCGCGGAGGCGAAGAAAGCCTTCGGCGAGAGCCTGCGCGCCGACGAGGCGCAAAGGCTGCGCGTCGAGCAATTGAGCGCCGCCGCGCAATCGGCGATCTATAGCGATCTGCGCCGCTTCGCGCGGCTCGCCGGCAAGGCCGACATCGTCAAGGCGGCCTATGCCTTGTTCGAGAACTTCGGTTCCGGCTATCAATCGTTTCGCTCGATCCGCAACGCGCTGCTGTCGCAATCGCTGACCGAGATGAACGACTTCATGCACGCGTTCCGGCGCGGCGCTTCGATGAAGCGGATGAACCGGCCGCTGCTCGACGACGTGGTGCGCGGGCTTTTTGGCGAGAACGTCAGCGAGGTCGCCAAGGCGCTGGGGCAGAGCTGGTCGAACGTCGCCGAGAAACTGCGCTCGCAGTTCAACGCCGCCGGCGGCCATATCGCGCGGCTGGAAGATTGGGCTGTGCCGCAGCGCCACGACGCCAGCGCCATGCTCGCGGCGGGCTTCGACAAGTGGCGCGCCTATATCGAGCCGAAGCTCGACTGGGACCGCATCAAGCGGCCGGTCACCGGGCTTGCCGTGCCGGAGGCGCAGCGCGGCGATCTGTTGAAGGGCGTCTACGACAGCATCGTCACGGACGGTTGGAACCGGCGCGAGCCGACGCGGCAGAGCTTTGGCAAGGGCGCGCTCTACAACCAACGCGACGACGCGCGCTTTCTCCACTTCAAGGACGCCGACAGCTGGCTCGGCTACGCGCGCGACTTCGGGCAGGGCTCGCCCTATGCGGCGCTGGTCGATCACGTCAGCGGGCTGACCAAAGACATCGCCTTGATGAAACGCTTCGGGCCGAACCCGGCGGCGATGATCGAATGGCTCAAACAATCGATCGAGAGCGAGGCGGCCAAATACAAGCTCGAAGCGCCGAGCATGTTCAACGGCGGCGCGAAGCTCACCACCAACTTCGACGTGAAGAAATCCGCCTACATGCTCGACGGCTTCTACGACGCGGCGCGCGGCTCCTCGATGCCGTTCTCGCGCACCGGCGCGTCGCTGGAGATGTTTCGCAACGTGCAATACGGCGCGAAGCTCGGCTCGGCCGTCATCGTGCACGCGACCACCAACCCGATCATCCAGGCGATGGGGCGCTATCTGCAGGGCCACTCGCTGCTGACCGTGCCGCTCGACATGATGAAGGGCTTCACGCGCGGGCAGGCGGACGAGGCCGGCCTGATCCTGGAAGATGCGATGAGCCATCTCGAACAGGGCGCGCGCGAGCAATCGGCCTGGATGAAGGCGCGCGAGGTCTCGCGCTGGCTGCCGCAGATCACGTCGCACTGGAGCGGGCTCGATGCGGTCGCCGCGGCTTCGCGGCGCTCGGCGTTCATGGGGCAGATGACGACTTACGGCAAGCTCGCGGGCAAGAGCTTCGAGGAGCTGCCGGCGCGGGTGCGCGACGGGCTGCAAGGCTTCGGCGTCGAGAGCGCGCTGTGGGACCGCATGCGCAAGGGCTCGCCCTACGATCCCGAAAGCCGCGCGCCGATGCTGCGGCCGCAGGACATCAACGACGCCGAGGCGGCGCTGGCCTATCGCGGCCTCTTGCACATGCAGACGGAGGCGATGGTGCCGTCGTCGAACATGCACGTGCAGGCCGCGACCGCCTTCGCCAACCGCTCGCCGCTCGGGCGCGAGGTGGTGAAATCGGCGTTGCAATTCAAGTCGGGCTTCATGGCGACGCTGATGCTGACGCAGTTTCAGGCGATCCAGCGCGAGCTGACCCGCAACGGCATGGCGGCGGCGGGCGCTTATCTCGGCACGGCCGTGATCGCGCTGATGGCCGGAGGCATGTTGACCCTGCAACTGAAAAGCCTGCGGGACGGAAAAGACCTCCGCGCAATGGACCCGACGACGAAAGACGGGCTGGCGAGCTGGGGCCACGCCTTCCTCACCGGCGGCGCGCTCGGCATCTATGGCGATTTCATTTCGTCGGAACTGTCGAGCTACGATCACAGCCTGCTTTCGACCCTCGCCGGCCCGACGGTCACCGGCCTCAACGACATCGCCGGCGGCGCCACGGTCGCGGCGCAGCGCGGCTACGCCTGGGCGATGGGGACGAAAGCGCCGGCCGGTTCCGAAGGACGCGACGTTGTCAAGGCCCTGCGCAACAATACGCCGCTGTTATCCACACATTGGGCGTTGCGCGCGGCGTTCAATCGCGTGATCCTCGACCAGCTCGCCTATATGGCCGACCCGAAGGCGCATCAGGCGATGCGGGCGCAAGAGCAGCGGATCAAGAAAGACACGAACCAAGGCATGTACTGGCCGCCCGGCGCGCTGACGCCGGACCGATTGCCGCAGTTCACAACGGGACGTTGACCCCGCCGTCAGCGCGCAAGTAGGCTCCCGCC
>CAIZGR010000244.1 GCA_903932535.1 uncultured Hyphomicrobiales bacterium
GCCCATGATCGCGGCCTCTCAGTTGTCGCGCGTCAGTTCGACGGGTTGCAGCCTGGCGCTGATCTCTTCGAGGCCGCCGGGGCCGGATTTGACGACGACGGTCAGCGCGACGGCCTTGTGGGAGCGGATGAATTTGCGCAGGCGCGGCGTCAGCGGATAGGCGATGCGCGTGTAGCCGGTGTCGGATTGCATGACCGGCAGCGGGTCGACGCCGCCGGCGCCCTTGGCGATCACGTTGTTGCAGTCGCGCGTGTGGACAGCGACGAAGCCTTGCGGGTCGGTGACGATCTCGTCCAGCATGTCGAGCCTCCTGTTAGAATGGGATGTCGTCGTCGAGATCGGGCGCGCTGCCCGTCGTGGCCGGGGCCTTGGTTCGCGTCGTGCCGTAGGCGGATTCGTCGGGCGCCGTCCGCTGGCCGGAGCCGCCGAGCAGCGTCAGCTCGCCGCGGAACGCCGCGAGCACGATCTCGGTCGTGTATTTTTCGACGCCGCTTTGGTCGGTGTATTTGCGCGTGCGGATCGCGCCTTCGACATAGGCCTGCGAGCCCTTTTTCAGATATTGCTCGGCGACTTTGCCGATGCCTTCATTGTAGATCGCGACGCGATGCCATTCGGTCTTCTCGCGCCGCTCGCCGGTGTTCTTGTCTTTCCAGGTCTCCGAGGTCGCGATCGAGAACGTCACGACCCGCGAGCCGGAAGTTGTCGTCGAGACTTTCGGGTCGCCGCCCAAGTGGCCGACGAGGATCGCTTTGTTGACGCCGGACATGGTTAGCCCTCCTTTTTGTGCGTGATCGGCACGCCATGCGGGAAGCGGTGAAACGCCGTGCCGTAGGCGGCGAGCAGCATCTCGGCGGCGAGCTTGGCTTCCGCCGGAGCCATCAGCAGCGAGAGCGCGAAGCCGTCGGCGGCGAGATCGAACTGCACGCCGCCGGGAACGGCGGAAAAGCCGAGCGCGTATTCGGCGGGGCCGTCGCGGGCGATGAGCGGCGTCGGCGCGCTCATATCCGCACCGGCATCAGCACGATCAGGCGGTCGTTGCGCGCGGCGTCGGTGATCTTGGCCGGGCCGGAAGGGTCGCCCATGTTGAAGCGCGCCTTCACGCCGCCGAGCGCGGCGACGGCCTCGGCGAGATAGCGCGCGTTGAAGCCGATGCGGACGCGGGCCTCGCGCTCGAACTCGACCTCGTCGGACGCCTCGCCGCCATCGGTGTTGCGGCCGTCGATCTTGAGCCGATGGTCGGCGAAATCCAGCGCGACGCCGCGGCCTTCGGCGCAGGCGATCAAGGCGCGCTGCGCCGCGTCGCGCAGGCGCTGCGAGTCGATGATCGCGACCTGGGTGAAGTCGGTCGGCGTCACGCGGCCGTAATCGGGGAACGTGCCGTCGATCAGCTTGGAGACCAGCCGCGTCGAGCCGGCGGTCAGCCGCGCCATGCGCTCGCTCAGTTCGAGCGTGACCTCGGTCGCGCCCTCGGCGATCTTGATGAAGGCCTTGACCGTCGCGCTCGGCACGATCGCCGCCGCCGCGCCGGCCTTGACGGGCAGGTCGACGCGCATCAGCCGGTGGCCGTCGGTCGCGACCGGGCGCAGGCCGTCGTCGGTCCCGTGGAAATAGACGCCGTTGAGATAGTAGTGCGTCTCTTCCGTCGAGACCGCGTGCATGACGGCGGCGAGCTCGGCGGCGAAGGTCTTGCCGTCGAGCGCGACCGGCGCGGCGAACTGGCCGAAGTTGGACATCGCCGGGAAGTCCGTGGCCGGCAGGACCGGCAGCACGTAGCGCGGTTTCCCGGTGCGCAAGGTCACGCCGCGCTCGCCGAGCTCGAAGGCGACCTCGGCGCCCTTGGGCGCGATGCGCAGCGCGTCGTTGAGCGCCGAGGCCGAGACGGTCGTCTCGCCGGGGGTCTCGACGCGGGCGGCGAAGGCGATCTCGATCTCGCGGTCGAGGTCGCTGGCGGTCAGGCGGATGCTGTGGCCGGCGGCGTCTAGCTTGACGTGGGATAGGATCGGGATCGTCGTGCGCCCGGCGGCGACGCGCGCGCCCGCCGCCGCCGCGTCGGCGAAGGGTTTGAGATCAGCGCGAAAGCGCATTGAATTTTCTCCGGTAGAAGCGCTCGACCGTGTCGGCGAGGCCGTGAAAGGCGTAGAACTCGACGCCGGTGTCGCCGCCCGTGAGCGCGCGACCGAGCATCAACAGGCATTCGGGAATGTCGCCGCCTTGCAAAGCAAGGCGCGCGTCGGCGAGCGCGGTATCATCAACCAGGCGCTCGGGGCCGCAATCGTCGTCGTCGGGCAGGAAGCCCCGCCGACCAGCCTCGGATTCGATATCGTCGTCCTTGAGTTTCTTCGCGAGATCGCGCAGGCGGAACTCGGCGAGCAAATCCTCATCGCTGAATTTGTACGTCTGCGCGATCATCGGCGCCCCCTTTAAGCCGAGGCCTCGGGCGCGCCTTCGTAGAGCGGCAGGGCGGTCTGTTGCGCGGCGATGGCGGCGTCGGAGACGACGCGGGCGCGCAGGGCGTCCTCCCATTTGTAAAGCGAGTAGGCCCAGAAGATCGCGCCGTCGCGCAGACGGTAGCGCAGCCGCGCGGGGATGCGCACTTCCGAGCCATCGACGAACACGCGCAACGACAGTAGGAACAGGCCCGGCACAGTCAGCGGCTCGCCGTTGACGCCCTTGTGCGTGGTGTCGAAAGCGATCTGCGCCTCGCCGCTCTGCAGCCTGACGACGGTCTTGACGCGGCTGTCGGCGACGATCTCCAGCCCGCGCGAGAGTTCAATCAAGTCGGTCGGCACGGCGAATTTGGTTTTGAACAGCTTCTCGAACTGATCGGCCTCGCCGGGCAGCGCGACCGAGAGGTCGGCGATGTTCTCCTCGATGAACTCGGCGAAGGCGCCCTGCCCAAGTTCCTTCTGGTTGAACTTTATCCAGGTCTGGAACTCCGGCGTCAGCGGGAATTCGTAAGAGACGCGATGCTCGCCGAAGCGGGCGACGCCGTCGGTCTGGTGATAGTCGATGACGGAGGTCAGCGACGGTCCCGGCCATTGCGTGCGCGCGAACAAAGCCGAGTGCGCATCCTTGTGGCGCGCGGTCAGGCCGATGAAGGCGGCAAGCGTCGTGACGTTGGCTTTGCCTTTGCGGCGCTCGGGCGCTGTGCGCCATTTCTCCAGCTCGTCGCGTAGGCCGACGATGCCCGGGTTTGCGCCGTCGCGCAGCAACGCCGGAACCTTTACGGGGAGGCCGACAGCGCCCTCGGGCGGCATGATGTCGGCGTCGGTCAACTGGTTGGCGGAGGTTCTCGCCAGGTCGGCGATGGCGCGCACGGCGTCGCCGTTTTGCGGGATAACTTCGGGGGGCATGGTTCAGTCTCCTTTGGTTGAACGGGGGATCAGCCGGTCGCGCCGACGACGCGCGGGCCGCCGAACATGTCGAACTGGCGCGGATGCTCCAGCGAGAGGCCGCCATCGGCGGCGAACACGGTGTAGGGCGGGAACCCCTTTTCTTCCGGCAGCTTGAGCTTGACGGTTCCCTTGATGTCGACGCGCTCCTGCGCCTGGGTGAAGTCGAAGGTCAGCGTCAGCGTCGCCTTGCCGCCCTCCTCCGCCATGCCGGCGATGGTCTCCAGCGCGAGCGCGAGTTTCTCGTCAACCCGGGCGGCGAACTTGCCGCCGCCGGGCAGCTTCAGCACGGTCTGGAAATCGCGGATGATGCGCTCGTCGGCCATCAAAGGCTCCTCTGTTTGAGCGTGGCGGAAAGGCGGTGGAAGCGGCCGAGCCAGCGGCGCTCGGCGATCTCGGGCGCGATGCGCTCCAGCCAGATCGGCAACGGCTCGGCCTGCTCGACGGCGCCGATCCACGGGCGCGGCGGGTCGACCATCAGTTGATCGCGCTCGGTGCGCAGCATGGCGAGGTCGATCTCGCGAACGCGCCGGAGCACGGGCTCGCTCGGCCAAGAGACTCCGGCCGCCTGCCAAATCGCTTCATCGACGCCGCGCGTAAGCCGATCAAGCGCGACGCCGAATCCAGGGACCATCGCGTCCAGCAATCCAATCAGCGGCCGCGATGGATCGCCGAGCGCAAACTCCGGCGCGTCGTGCAGCAGGAAGGCGAAGGCGGCTTCGACCTCGCCGCGGCTTTCCAGATAGTCGCAGCCGTGCGCGCAATGCTGCGCGACGCTGTAGACGCCGGCGTGGCCGGTGAAGCGGTTGATCCGCGCCAGCGCATAGCCGATCTCGTCGAAGTCTATCGTCTCGGCGCGCGGGTCGACGAGGTCGAAGGCGCGGCCCTTGGCGGTCTGGATCCAGGTCATCGGCGCGCCTCCTCGTAAGCGACGCGGCCCTCGCGCAGCAGTTTCGCGCGCACTTCGGCGCGCAGGCGGATTTCGGCGACGACGGCGTCGCCGGCGGCGGTCAGCGCGAAGCGGCGCAGGCGGCCCTCGTCGCCGGCCGACAGGCGCAGCAGGCCGCGCTCGGCCAAGCCGCGCACCGTCGCGGGCGCAACCGAGCGGATGACGCGCACGGCGGCCTTGCCGTGCAGGGCGCGGTAGCGGCC
>CAIZGR010000245.1 GCA_903932535.1 uncultured Hyphomicrobiales bacterium
GAGGCGGTCAATGCCGATTGGCTCGACCTGACCGCGGCCGAGCGCCGAGAGTTCCGGCGCCTCGCGCGCGCTGCGGCGGGCGACGATGCTGCAGGATCGCCTTCAACCTGAGAGATCCGGCCAGATGTGGTTCCGCTCGCCGGCCATGCGCCGCCTCGACGCTATCGAGGCAACTTTGTTGTCCCGACTTCAGTCCTTGGAGAGAAAGCTCATGTCCGAATTCGAAACCCTTTCCGCCGACGTCGCTTCGCTGAAGGCTGTCGCCGACGCCAACGCGACCAAGGTCGATATCCTCCTCGCGGCGCAGAATACGATCGCCGGGAAAGTTGCCGACCTTCAAACGCAGCTCGCCAGCGCGAAGGCCGCTGTCCCCGCCGGGACGAGCGACGCTCAGTTGTCGGCGCTCGACGCGAGCGTGACCGCGATCCAAACCGAGATCGCGGCGACCAACGCCAAGCTCGACGCCGCCTCGGCGCCGGCGCCGACCACGGCCGCCTCGGCCGGGACGGTCACCGCGAGCTCGAGCGTGACGACGGACCCCAGCGTGACTTCGGCGGCGAGCGTCTCCGCGGCGGCGCCGACGTCGACGGCTGCGCCTTCGGCCTGACGCGCTGGGAAGTTATCGATTACCCTGAAGAGAAGGGGCGGTAGGCGTTCCAAGAAAGGCGCCGTGCGATCTCACAAGAAAGGGATCGCGCCGCCCCGTGCAGGGGCAGGATGCCGCGCGCAAGGCGCGGCGATAGCGCCGCCCGGCGCGAGGAGATGAGCGCCCGCTCGGCGGGACGGCCTCGCAGCTTTCCGGTTTCAGGGGCGGGAGGCGAAGGCAGGAACCGGCGCGCACGGCTCGCCAACAGGCGGCTCCAAGCGCGATAATTCGCCCGAACGGGCAACGAGGCGACGATGATTCGCGCGACCGTTAATCTCCTGACGATCCTCTACGCCTGCGCCGCTGCGCGCTTGCCGTGGGACGGCGGTCCCGGCTGGGACCCGTCGTGGGAGCCGTTCTTGCCGCTGTGCGAGGGCTCGTACGGTGAGCGCACGAAATACGTCCTGTGCTGCGGGCACACGCTGACGCCGGCGTTCGCCCAGAAGCTGATCGACGCGGATGTGATGAAACACGGCGGGCCCGACAGGTTCGGCAGGTCGACCATCATCATCGGCGCGGCGGGACGCGAGTTGCTCGCCAAGAATTTCGGGCGGCTCAAAGCCGAATATCCAGAGACGCCTGCGCTGGACGCTCAGGGATAGCCAAGCTGGTAAGGCATCGGGCTTTGGTATCGACATCGCGGGTTCGTGTCTTGCTCCCCGAACGGGCAATCCGAAAGAAATCGAGGTGGTTTTCCGCTTTGCGCAAGGTCAAGATTCGGCCGCCCCACGCTGGCGTGGAGGGGCGGGCCGCGCCGGAAGCTCGGGAGAGCGGTCAGCCCTACCTTGTAGGCTTACCTTGCAGGCCACCTTGCAAGGTAGGTTCCAAGCGTCAGGGGGCACGGGGTCAACGCGGGCGGGGGCACGGCCAGCAAACCAACTACGAGCCGAGGGGCACAATGGCAATTCGTCGCATCGCCATCGCAGACGACTTCGTCGAGGCGTTGGGGCCTACGCTCGCGGGCGCTGAGTATGTCAGTATCGAAATCGAGCGAGAATCATTCGTGCGAGTGACGGCGCGCTTCGCGCTTGACAGTGATACGGGCGACAAGATCGCCTGCGTGGTCAAGCGCTACATCCTTGTTGAACCCGACTCGAAGGACAGTTCGAACGCCGGTTGATGAGTTTCGAGACGGCGGACAAGGCTAAGGCCCGTGAGGCTGGCGACTTCTTTCGGTGGTAGGGGGCTTGCGCCCCACGTTGAACCACGGAGCGCCGACCAAGCCGGGGTGGGAAGCGAGTGGCCGTCTCGAAAACCTGATCTGAATAAGTTCCTCGGCGCGGCCTTCGGGCTCGGTCAACCGCTCGGCGCTAGACGGCGGCGCTGTTCAATCAGCGGCGTTCGTGACGAGGACGGGATGCTTTGAGCGCCTAGCGCCATCGATCCAGGCAGTGGGCTCCCGAAGAAGTCGGGGAGTGTGCGGCTTACCACACCGGGGCGAAAGCCCGCGCTCAAGGCTCTATCGCGAGGAAACCAATGCCGTGGAACGAGGCTGAGAATCGTGCTGCGCTCGATGCCTGGAAAGCGAGCGGCGGCCCGCGGCCGAAGAACCGGCCCGATGGTTGGCCGACGCGCAGCGCGATCGAGTGGTGGACGACGGCTGAGGCCGCGATCACGACCGCGATGGAGGCCGTCGAGAACGCTGGCGCCAGCCTCGCGCTGACCGATGCCGTCACCCTGTTGGGCAAGGCGCGCAATCGCGTCGCCGATCATGTCGAGGGCGACGGGGGCTGACGTGGCAATTCCGAGCGGCGCTGTCGCCGCTCGATCAACCAATAAGCTCTGCGGCCACGGGTTCAGTTGGTGGCTTTGGCGGCGATGTCGGTTCCGGAGCGCTCCGGGTCGCTGACGCGCTCGCGACGCAGGCGTTGCGTCCCCGACAATGGAGGAGCGAATGACCACCGCCGTCACCGTCGCCGCCAACCATGGCTGGCCCGTTCGTGTCACGGAGATCTACAAAGGGATCACCGGGACGTCGACGACGGAGGCGCGAGTCATCGTCAAGGCGGGCGAGCTGCGGACATTCGCAGTCCATAGCCATTGCGATCTGTTGATCCACGAGCTTCAGCCCGACGAAATGCCGCCAGAACTAATTCCGCCCCCCGATGAATAGCGCAGCGCGCCCGGCCGCGACATCTCGGCGGCCGGCTCAACTTCGAGGACGACGGCGCATGTTCAAGATCGTGATTTTGATTTGTGCGGTCGGCGCGCCGGTCTGCGACGACAATCACGCGCGCTCAAGGCTCGTCGCGCCCGTCGTTGAGGAAGACGCGGCTCACTGCGGGTTCGTCGGACAGGGCTATCTCGCAAGCGCCGCCTCGCTCGTCGGACACGACGAAACGATCAGGATCGAGTGCCTGCCAACCAAGACGGGCACGGACGGGGAGCTTCAATAATGGGCAGCTTTCTGATCGCGCTCGCGCTGGCGCTCGCCGGCTATCGCCTCGCGCATTGGTTTGGCGATCGACGCAAGGAGCCGGCGCCCGTCGAAGCGCCGGCGCGACCGCCTCGTCAGGAGCCGTTCGAAAACGTCTACGCGAGCTTGAAGGCGCGCTACGACACCAAACGCGCCAGC
>CAIZGR010000246.1 GCA_903932535.1 uncultured Hyphomicrobiales bacterium
AAGCGCAGCGCCGATAGCGGGGAGTTTCGACCGAGCCCGTCGACCGGCATCTCGGCTGAAAACTACGTCGACCGGGCGAAATCGTTCATCCACGGGAACGGCGGCAGTGGGTTTGTCATCCGCGCGATCGAGGGCTCGAACGGATCGGCGGCGACGAAGCAGCCCGCGACCGAAGCGCAGTGGATCGCCTGGATCGAGTATTTCGAGGCCAAGGGCATCCCGCATCGGTATCTCGAAGCCAACGGCATGGCGACGGTTCCCGGCGAGTGGCCGGAGTTTTTCGACGCAGCTGCGCAGTTCAGCGACCAGACTCGGACGCTGGAGCGCGCGCCGCTGTCCAATCGCCTCACCCCGGAGACCGCCCCATGAGCCTTCAAATCGACACCACGCCGCGCGCGCCGCGTCCCCAACGGGCGGTCAAGCGTTCCGAGTTGGCCACGCTGCTGGCTTCCGGCTTGAGCGCAGGCGAGGTCGCCGCGCGCTACGGCGTGTCGCGCCAATCGGTCTATCGCTGGGCGAGCGCGTCGAACATCGCGCTACGGCGCGGGCGGGTCATGCCACACCCACGGCAAGATCAGGTGCTGGCGAGGGTGCGCGCCGGCTTGCCGACGTCGCCGGAGATCGCGATCGCGTTGGGCACGTCGCGCGAGGTCGTGATCCAGTGCCTGTACGATCTCGAAATCAAGGGGCTCGTTCGGCGCGGCCGCGCGCTGGATGTCAGCCGCCCCGGCCGGCCGCCGTTGACGTGGCGGGTCGCGCCATGAAGCACGCGATCGTCACGCGCCACGCGCTGCGGTGCTATCTCGAACGGGTCAAGGGGCTGGTCGCCGATGGCGACGACACGCAGGCTTTGCGCGCGCTGGTCGAGCAGGGCGCCGACATCGACGCGGCCTACGCCGAGATCACGGTGATCGTCCTGCCGGCGGTTCAGGTCGGCGCGAAGGCGGTGCGCAGCGGATCGGCGCGGTTCGTGCTCGACGGCGCGAAGGTCGTTTCGGTTGTCCCGATCGCCAAGAATTTCGCAGCGTTTGCGAAACAAACCCCAGCGCCGGTTCGCAGGCGTCCGGTCTGGGCTCACCGAAGGAAGAACTTCAAATGGGCATGACGGCAAAACCCCCGACGATCGTGGAATCCCCGTTTTTTCGAGTGCCGCCGCCGCGCGTCAAAACCATGACCGTGGCGGACATTCTGGCGCGCGATCGCCAGTCGTCCAACGCGCCGCCGCCCGCACAGCAGCCGGACCCGCAAACGAAATGGGAAATGGATGCGGTGATGGGCTTGGTGAAGTTCCTGTCGGCCCGCCTCGTCGAGGAACACGCCGCCCGCAATGCCGACGTGGCGCGGCTCCAGGCGCAGATCGACGCCTTGCGCGCCAAGCACGAACCGCCGCCGCCGCGATCGGCCGGCGAAATCTTGTCCCGCGCGTTCGGCGCCGCCGACAACGCCACGGACGCATATGCGCTGCGGAGGCGATGATGTTCGGCTCTGGGCTTGAAGGGCTGCTGAACGCAGCAGTCGCCGGATATGCAATCGGGTTTGCGCTTGCGCAGGCCGCGAACTGGTTTCAACGCAGGAGGCTATGATGGGTGCTGGTGCTTTCGCAATCGCCGCGGCTGGGGTCGTCGTCACCGTCCTAGATCGG
>CAIZGR010000247.1 GCA_903932535.1 uncultured Hyphomicrobiales bacterium
CGCTGGTGCTGGACAAGGTGACCGGAACGGTGCTGCCGGGCGACCGGTTCCTGCTGTGCACCGACGGGCTTTCCAAGGCCGTGAACGACCCGGCGCTGGAAGCGATATTGCGCGCCGATGCGCCCGACCTCGCCTTGCCGGCCGGGCAGGACCGGCTCGTCGAGGCCGTCGCCGAGGCCAACCCCCGCACGGCGGTCGTGCTCGAAACCGGCGGCCCCGTGCGCATGCCCTGGCTCGACCGGACCGCGGCGGTGCTCGAGGCCTGGTATCCGGGCCAGCAGGGCGGCGCGGCGATCGCCGACATCCTGGTCGGCCGCGTCGATCCGTCCGGACGGCTCCCGGTGACGTTCCCGGCGAGCGAAGCGCAATTGCCGCGGCCGACGCTCGTCCGCGTCTCGCGCGACCCGCCGGGGCGGGCGCCCCGCGACGGGCCGCCGGTCGTCGCGCGCTACGGCGAAGGCGCCATGGTCGGGTACAAATGGTACGAGGCGCAGGGCGAACGCCCGCTCTTCCCGTTCGGTTACGG
This sequence comes from uncultured Hyphomicrobiales bacterium, assembly GCA_903932535.1. GTDB lineage: Bacteria > Pseudomonadota > Alphaproteobacteria > Rhizobiales > Beijerinckiaceae > Roseiarcus. The sequence goes on from CAIZGR010000247.1 coordinate 527, forward strand.
CCTGTCCTACACGCGCTTCCGTCTCGGCGACCTCGCCGCCCGCGCCGAAGGCGAAAAGGTCACGGCGTCGATCGCCGTCACCAACGCCGGCAAGAGGGCAGGGACCGCGATCCCGCAGATGTACGTGACCGGCCCCGAAGGCAGCGGGGTTCGCCTGCGGCTCGCCGGCTGGAGCCGGATCGACCTCGCCCCGGGCGAGACCCGGCGGGCCGAGGTCGCGATCGATCCCCGGCTGCTCGCGACCTTCGACGAGCCCGCGAGGCGCTGGCGGATCGCGCGCGGCGTCTATCGGCTGAGCGCGGGCTTCGACGCGGCCAGCCGCGACTTTTCGACCGAAGTCGCGCTCGACGCGGCCGACCTGCCGCCCTGACCCTCACCAGCTCGAGAAGGCGCGCGCGATGCGCTCGAGAAACGCCTCGCGCTTCGGCGCGGTCGAGAAGTCCATGTCGTAGAGGGCGTGGTAGTCGAACCAACCCTTCGGATCGATCAGGACGCCGATGTTGTCGCGCACGAACCGGCGCGGCGGGTCGTTCTTCTTCGCCGCCGCGGACCGGCTTTCGCCATAGGCGCACACCGCCGCCATCCGCTTGATGTTCGACAGGTTGGGATGAAACAGCCCGTCCGCGTCGATGACCGTCGCGACGCCGGGCAGGAACACCTTCTGGAAGTACCCTTGCAGGATCGCGGGCAGGCCGTCGAACCAGACCGGAAACACGAGGACCAACGCCTCGGCCGCGCGCAGCCGCGCGACGTAAGCCTCGACCTCGCGGGTGTTCTTCGCCGGATCGACGTAGGATCGCATCTGTCCGGCCGACAGCACCGGATCGAACTTTTCGGCGTAGAGGTCGAGGTCGTCGACGTCGTGCCCGCGCGCGCGCAGCGTGTCGACGATCAGCGCGTGGAGCGCCGAAATGTAGCTCTTTTCGAGCGGGTGGGCGTAAACGACGAGAATGCGCAAAAGATCAAGCTCCGAACGGCGCGCCGAGAGTTCCGTGTCGCAGCGACGGCCGCTCGGCGGCGACAAGAAACTCGATATGCGGCGATTCGGTCAACAATCCCCGAATTTCGTCCTCGATCACGCGGTCGTCTTTGGTGACGCGCTCGCGGAAGTGCATGAGCTCGAGCCAGGATTCGATGAGGTAGGCTTCCTCGAACCGGCCGAACGCGGCCATGTCCTCGAACACGCCCCAGGCGAAGGCCCCGTCGCGCCGTCGCTGTTCGCCGAGTTCGTCGATCGCGCTCAGGAAGCGGTCCCGGTTTTTCGGGTCGATCCGGTACTCGATCTTCACCAGGACGGGGCCGCGATCTTCGCCGATCTCTTCGGCGGCCTGCGGAAGCCGGTAGTGGAGCGAGGGGGTCAGATCGATCTCCTCGGCGTTCTGGAGCTTCCAGCGCCGGGTCGCCGGCATGGCGAGCAGCACGCCGGCCGCCGCCGCGATCAGCGCGCGATCCACACCGAACTGCGCGGCCGCCTGTCCCCAGGCGGCGCTGCTGACCGCGACCGCGCCGAATATGACCGTGAGGAAGATCGCCAGCCCGCGGCCCCGGACCCATTGCGGCAGCGCGTTCTGGGCCGACATATAGAGGCTCGTCAGAACCAGCACCCAGGCGGCGCCGCTGCACACGCAGGCGCCGGCCAGCAGCGGAAACGCATGGGTTCCGCCGAACAGGCCCAGCGCGGCGGCGGCGCCGATCGAGCCGATCATGACCATCCCGTCGAGATCGACGACGCGGCGGAGATAGCGCTGCGCCACCAAGCCGGCGAGGGCGCCGGCGCTGATCATGCTGACGAGCAGGCCGTAGGCCTGCGCGCCCTGGCCGGAGCCGCGGGCGATCAGCGGCATGAGGCCCCAGGAGGCTGCGGCGAACGGATAGACGGCGAGGGTCCTGACCAGCGTGGCGCGGAAGAGGCGGTTGTTCAGCGCATGCCGGATTCCCGTCCGCACGGCGCCGGTCAGACGTTCGGCCGGCAGGGAGGCGGTCTCCTGCGCCGGCGCGCGCCACCACAGGAGCGCCGCGACGACCACGCCGTTTGCGGCGGCGAACGCCCAATACGGCGACGAGAGGCCGTAATGCGCGATCGCCGCGCCGCCGAGGACGGGTCCGACCGCACGGCTGAGGTTGTAGGCCACGCCGTTGGCCGCGATCGCGCCCGGCAAGTCGCTCTTCGGGACGAGCGAAGGCAGGATCGCCAGCCACGCCGGCGCGTTCACCGACCAGAGGGCGCTGAGCAGGAACGTGGTCAGGAGGAGGGAGCCGGGAGATTCGAGGCCCAGCGACACGATCCCGGCGAAGAGGCCGATCAACGCGACGATCGCGCAGGAATTATAGAGGATGAGCCGGCGCGGATCGACGATGTCGGCGAGCGCGCCCGCCGGCAGCGTGAACAGGAACATCGGCAGCGTGGTCGCGGCGTGGACCAACGACACGTTGAGCGGATTGAGGTCCAGGGTGGTCATGAGCCAGCCCGACGCGGTGTCGTACATCGAGATGCCGACGAGCGCGACGGCGCTCGCCAGCCAGACGACGGCGAAGGATTTGTGCGCGAAGACGCCGAGCCACGCCTGGAGGGCCGTGGCGGGCGTCTCGGGGACGGGCGTCACCATGCCGCGCTCTTTGCGCCTCCGTTGCGCGTGCGTCTAGTGAGACGACAGCACGCAACGGTCGCCGCGCAGCAGAAGTTCCTGCGTCACCCCGCCGAAGGCCCATTCGCGCAGGCGGCTGTGGCCGAACGCCCCGGCGACAATCAGGTCCGCGTCCCGCTCGCGCGCGAGCGCTTGAAGCTGCTTCGCCGCTCCGCCTCGCGCCGGCCTCGCCTCGCAGGCCGCCTCGACGCCGTGGCGCGCGAGCCAGGCTTTGACGTCGCTCAGCCGGCGCTCCGCGTCTTCCACGGCCCCGGACTCGACGACTTCGACGACATCGACGTGCGTCATCGCCTGAAGGAGGCGCAGGGAATCGGCGAGCGCCCGGCGCGCCTCCCGCACGTCCTTGAAGCACACCAGCGCCCGCCCGAAACGGAAGCCGGCCGCGCCCGCCGGCGCCGTCAGGATCGGCCGTCCGAGACGCATCAGGAGATCGCCGACCTCCGCCTGGCCCGAGGGAAAGAAAGTCCGGTCGCGGACGTCGATCGGGGCGATGACGAGATCGGCGCAGCGAGCCTCGTCGGCGACATATTCGCAGGCCGGTCCGAAGGTCATCTGCATGCGCCAGTCGAGCGTCTCGACGCCGGACAGCGCGGTCCGGAATTCCTCTTCGGCCGCCGAAGCCTGCTCGGCGAATTTGCGCGGGTCGTAGTCGTGCGGCTCGAACGGGCCCGCGCCCCGGACGTTGGCGTGGGTCGAGATCTGCCGGGCCGCGACGCCGACGATTCGCGAGCCGAACCGCTCGGCGAGGCCGGCCGCCACCGCGAGCGCCTCGACGTTGGGGCGGCCGACGCGCATGCAGACCATCAGGGTGGGAAGCGCCAAATCATCCTCCGCGTCGAATCCAAGAAGGATGCCGAGTTCACCGCGCCCTCGCGCCTCGAGGCGCGAGGGCGCGGGGGATTCGCATCCATCCCGGCCGTTGCCCTGCGCGCGAAGTCCGACCTCGGAGAGGCCGCGCGCGCGGCCGACCTTACCCTCAGTCGACGCCGACTTGAAATCGGCGGCAGGGCCTGCCATTTGCCGGTTCGGCGGTCCTCGCCCCGAGCGGCCGCGACGGTGGAGCGCGATTGACCAGCCAGTCCGGAGCCGAGGCCGAGCCGTCCCCTGGCGGTCGATCGCGATGGGGCGTGTTCGGCAACCTCGCGTTCACCGTCATCCTGGTCGCAAGCTCCGTGTCGAACGTCGGCATCGCGATGTTCGACACGTCGATGGGCTGGCTGATGACCGGCCTCAATCCCGATCCGCTGATGGTTTCGGCGGTCCAGGTCGCGACCATGCTGCCGATGTTCCTGCTCACCGTGCCGGCCGGAGCGCTCGCCGACATCTTCGATTCGCGCCGGCTGCTGATCGGCGCGCAGGCGATGGTCGCCGCGATCTCGATCGCGTTCGCGTTCACGGTCAGCGGAGGGCTCGCGAGGCCGGCGAACCTGCTCCTGACCACGTTTGCGCTCGGGGTCGGCGGCGCGATCGCTGCGCCTGTCTGGCAACTGGTGACGCCGAAGCTCGTGCCCAAGGAGGACCTCGACAGCGCGATCGCGATCAACAACGCCAGCTACAGCGTCAGCCGCGCGATCGGCCCGGCGCTGGGCGGATTCGCTATCGCGGCCTGGAGTATCGACGTTCCGTTCTGGTGCTATTGCCTCGGCAATCTGGCGATCGTCGCCGCCGTGGTGTGGTGGCGCGCGCCGCGGCGGGTCAAGGAGACCCTGCCGGCCGAGCGTCTGAACAGCGCGGTGCGGACCGGCCTGCGCTACGTCCGCCACAACAGGGACATGGACGCGACCCTCGTCCGCGCCGTCGCCTTCTTCCTGTTCGGCAGCGCCTACTGGGCGCTGCTGCCGCTGGTCGCGCGCGGCCAGATGCACAATGGCGCGGCGACCTACGGCGCGCTTCTCGGCATGATCGGGCTCGGGTCCATCGCCGGCTCGTTGGCCTTGAACTGGCTGAAGGAGCGGCTGGGTCCGGACCGGCTGGCGACCGTCGCGACGATCGGCACGATCGGCGCGCTGGTCATGTACGCGGCGGCGCAGGCTCTGTCGCTGGCGCTCGCGGCGAGCCTCGTGGCCGGCGCAGCGTGGACGATCATGATGACGACGCTGTTCGTCTCGGCGCAGGTGGCGCTTCCCGACTGGGTGCGAGGCCGCGGCATGGCGATCCTGCTCACCGCCTATTTCGGCGCGATGACGCTGGGAAGCGCCACGTGGGGCAAGGTCGCCAGCGTCTGGGGCCTTCCCACGACGCTTTATGCCGCCGCGGCCGGCGCCTTTGTCGGAATGGTCGTAACTTGGCGCTTCAGGCTGCAGAGCGCGGCGGGGCTCGACCTCACGCCCGCGATGCACTGGCGCGATCGGACCTTCGTTCAGCCCGTCGACGACGACCAGGGTCCGGTTCTCGTCACTGTCGAATACCGGATCGACCCCGCGGACCGGCCCCCGTTCCTTGCGGCGATGCAGGAGATCGGGTTCGAGCGCAAGCGCGACGGCGCCTTCGCCTGGAACGTCTTCGCGGACGCCGGCGAAGTCGGCCGGATCGTCGAAGTCTTCCTGATCCAGTCGCTGCTCGAGCTGAAACACCTGCGCGCGCGCGTGACGAAGGCCGATCAGATCGTCGAGGCCGAGGCGCACAAGTTCCTGAAGGAGCCGCCCAAGGCGGAATTCCTAGTCGCGCCGAAGCGCAACCGGGAAAAGCGGGGCAAGCTCGCAATTTTGCAGCCGGCCGCCGTCGAGCGTTGAGACGCCCGGCGGCGTCGTTGTGTCGCACGGTGGGCGAATTCGATAGCACGGACGCACGGCGCGCGTTACGCTTCCGCCGGACCCGACGGGGCGGAAGCATGACGACCTCCGAGGCGAGTAGAGAAGTCCCGAGCGCCCGCGCAGGGGACGTCGATGCGGTCGAAACGGCCGAATGGCTGGACTCGATCGACGCGGTCGTGCGCTTTCGCGGTCCGGAGCGCGCGCTTTTCCTCGTGCAGCAGCTCGAATCGCGGCTGCGCGCCCAGGGCGTGTCGGCCCTTCAGCCGCCCTATTCCGCCTACCGCAACACGATCCCGCTGGAGAAGCAGGGCGCTTATCCGGGCGATCTCGCGATCGAAGAGCGCCTGACCTCGATCGTCCGCTGGAACGCGCTCGCCATGGTGGTGCGCGCCAACCGCGTCTCGGGCGAGCTCGGCGGCCACATCGCGAGCTATGCTTCGGCCGCGGAAATCTTCGAGACCGGCTTCAATCACTTTTTCCGCGGCGCGGACGACGGATTGGGAGGCGACCTGGTCTACTTTCAGCCGCATTCCGCGCCGGGGGTCTATGCGCGCGCCTTCCTCGAGGGGCGGCTGAGCGAAGAGCAGCTCGCGCGCTATCGTCAGGAGGTCGGCGGAGGCGGGCTCTCGTCCTACCCGCATCCCTGGCTGATGCCCGACTTCTGGCAGTTCCCGACCGGATCGATGGGGCTCGGCGTGATCAACGCGATCTACCAAGCCCGCTTCATGCGCTATCTCGAAAACCGCGGCCTCATGGCGATGGGCGATCGCAGGGTCTGGGGCGTCTACGGCGACGGCGAGCTCGACGAGCCCGAGGCGACGGCGGCGCTGACGCTCGCCGCGCGGGAAAAGCTCGACAACCTGACTTTCATCATCAACTGCAATCTCCAGCGGCTCGACGGGCCGGTGCGCGGCAACGGCCAGATCATCCAGGAGCTGGAGGCGCTGTTCACCGGCGCGGGCTGGAATGTGATCAAGGTGCTGTGGGGCTCGGACTGGGACGCTCTCTTCGCCCGCGACAAGCGCCACGTGCTCCTGCGCCGCTTCGCCGAGACGGTCGACGGCGAGTACCAGAATCTCGGCGCCCACGACGGCGACTACAATCGGGCGAAGTTCTTCCAGCGCGATCCCGACTCGAGCGCGCTGGTGGAGACGATGACGGACGCCGAGATCAACGCGCTCAAGCGCGGCGGCCACGACTTCCGCAAGCTCTACGCCGCCTTCGCCGCCGCGCGGGCGCATGACGGCCGCCCGACGGTGATCCTGGCCAAGACCAAGAAAGGCTTCGGGATGGGCGCGGCGGGCGAATCGCGGATGGTCGCCCACCAGTCCAAGAAGCTCGACATCGAGGCGCTGAAGGGATTTCGCGACCGCTTCGGCCTGCCGCTCACGGACGATCAGGCGGCGGCGCTCGCGTTCTATCGCCCGCCGCCCGACAGTCCGGAAATGCGCTATCTGCGCGAACGCCGGGCTGCGCTCGGCGGCTTTGTTCCGGCGCGGCGGCGCAAGGCTCCGGAGACGCCGGCCCTTCCGGCGCTCGAAAGCTACGCGGGCTTCGCGATCGCGCCGGGCGGCCGGGACATGTCGACCACCATGGCGGCGGTGCGCATTCTCGGCGCGCTCCTCAAGGACCAGGCCTTCGGCCCGCGCATCGCGCCGATCGTCGCGGACGAAGCGCGCACCTTCGGCATGGCCTCCCTGTTTCGCCAGATCGGCATCTATGCGCCGGAAGGGCAACTCTACGAGCCGGAGGACCAGGGCTCCCTCCTGTCGTACCGCGAGGCGCGGGACGGCCAGCTTCTCGAGGAGGGAATCACCGAGGCCGGCGCGCTCTCGTCCTGGACCGCGGCGGCGACGGCCTACAGCGTCCACGGCCTGCAGATGCTGCCGTTCTATATCTACTATTCGATGTTCGGCTTTCAGCGGGTCGGCGACCTGATCTGGGCGGCGGCGGACCAGCGAGCGCGCGGGTTCCTCATCGGCGCCACCGCGGGCCGCACGACGCTCGCGGGGGAGGGGCTCCAGCATCAGGACGGCTCGAGCCACGCGATGGCGGCGCTGGTCCCGAACTGCCGCGCCTACTATCCGGCCTACGCCTACGAGCTCGCGGTCATCGTCGAGCACGGCATGCGCCGCATGATCGGCGCCCAGGCCGACGAGTTCTATTACCTCACCGTGATGAACGAGAGCTATGCGCAGCCCTCGATGCCCGAGGGCGTCGAAGCCGACATCGTCGCGGGTCTCTACCGGCTCGGGGGCGGCGCGCCTTCCGCCGGGGCGGACGTCCGCTTGGTCGGGTCGGGGGCGATCCTGCGCGAGGCGATCGCGGCGGCGGAGATGCTGGCTGCGGACTGGAGCGTCGCGAGCGAGGTCTTCAGCGCGACGAGCTATTGCGAGCTGGCGCGCGAGGCGGCCAAAGTCGAGCGCCAGAACCGCCTGCAACCCGGCGCGGCGCCGCGCGCGAGCCACGTCGCGAGGCTGCTCGCGGGACCCGCGCCGATCGTCGCCGCGAGCGACTACGTCCGCGCCTACCCGGGGCTCATCGCCGCGCACGTCGAGGCGCGCTTCACGGCGCTGGGAACCGACGGCTTCGGGCGAAGCGACACGCGCGCGCATTTGCGCCGCTTCTTCGAGGTCGACCGCCGCCACGTCGCGCTCGCGGCGCTTCACGCGCTGGTCGAGGAGGGAACGCTTCCCCGCGCGCGGCTCGCCGAGGCGGTCGAGCGCTACGGCGTCGACCCGGAGGCGCCGCCGCCGTGGACGTGTTGAAAGAGTTTCCAATGTCATGCCCGCGAACGCGGGCGTCCAGAGGTCGAAGGGCGTCGGCGCTTCCCGGGAAACGTCCGCGGCGGCGGGCTGGATCCCCGCTTTCGCGGACATGACATCGACGGCATACCCGCCACCGCCCGTCTCACTCGCTCGCGGCTGCCGCCGGCGCCGCTCCAATCGCCCCGCCGAGGCTCAGCCAGACGTTCGGGTCGTCTTGCGCCTGGCGCTTGAAGAACGTGTAGCCGGTCGCGCTCCAGGGGCGGATGTCGTCGGCGAGGTTGTCGAGCACGAAGTCGCCGCGGTCGGTCTTGACGGTCAGCACCGCATGGCCCTCGCCGCTGCGGTCGCGCACGATCGTCATCAGCAGCGCCTGCCGCGGGAAGCCGCGCTCGATCAGGAGCTTGCGCTTGAAGAGGGCGTAGACCTTGCAATCGCCCTTGCCGTCGACCGGATAGTCCCAGTGGTCGAGCGTCGTGCCCCAGTGCTCGAGGTTGCTGATCGGGGCGATCGCGTCGTTGGCCATCGCGTTGACGTCGGCGAGGGTCTTCCACACCTGCCGGGTCATGTGGACGTCGACCGGATCGAGCTTGCCGAGCGCGCATTCCTCGGCGTGCCGATTGCAGAAGTCGACCCAGCCCCAGGGGATCGTCGTCTCGGCCCCGACCGGCGTCCAGCTCGCCTTCGGCAGCCCTTCCGAGGCTTCGCCGAAGCCCGCCCAGGCCAAACCGACCAGGGCCGCCGCGGTGAGAAAGGTGAGAAGCCGATTCAGCATGGTCGCCCGCCGTCGTTCGATTGGGCGAGCATCGCGGGCGCCGATTGGCGCCGGGCTGAAAATTTCGTTCGCATTTTATCGATCGAGGCTTTGGCGGGCAACGAAATTTCTTAATCTTGACAAGACGTTTGCTTCATTTTCGGTTTACCGTCTTCGCTTGCGGAGCGTTTACCGAAAACGGCAGGTCGCGTCGTCAGGCGGTCAAGCGTTTGTGTCACTTCGCCGCTGTCGACTATGACAGATGCGCCGCGGAGTGGCGGGAGGACGGGATGTCGAACGAAGCGGCCTGCGGTCAGAATTCCCCTTTGCGGCGCACGGGGCTTGCGAGCCTCGCCGCGCTCGGCGTCGTGTTCGGCGACATCGGCACGAGCCCGCTCTATACGCTGAAAACCGTGCTCGACTACACCGGCCCGCACCCGGACCCGTCGGCGACGCTCGGCGCCCTGTCGCTGATCCTGTGGACCCTCTTCCTCATCACCACCGTCAAATACGTCAACTTCGCCATGCGGATCGACAACGACGGGGAGGGCGGCATCATCGCGCTCATGACCCTGCTCGGCGCGAAGAAGCATCGGCGGCCGATCATCGTCGCGGTCGGCCTCTTCGGCGCGGCGCTCATCTACGGCGACGGCGCGATCACCCCGGCGATCTCGGTGCTCTCGGCGCTCGAGGGCGTTGAGCAGATCGCGCCTACCCTTCAGACCTGGGTGCTTCCGGCCGCGACGATCGTCCTCGTCGCGCTGTTCGCGGTGCAACCGTTCGGCGCCGCGGCGATCGGGCGCGCCTTCGGGCCGATCATGCTCGTGTGGTTCGCCGTCATCGCCGCCCTCGGCGTCTACGGCATCCTTCAGCATCCCGGCGTCGTCGCGGCGATCAATCCGGTCTGGGGGATCGACTATCTGATGCGGGGCGGGGCGACCGGCTTTCTCGTGCTCGGCGGCGTCTTCCTTTGCGTCACCGGGGCCGAGGCGCTCTACGCCGACATGGGTCATTTCGGCGTCGGGCCGATCCGGCTGTCGTGGAGCGGGGTGGTGTTTCCCGCGCTGATCCTCAACTACGCCGGCCAAGCGGCGATCGTGCTCGAGGGCGCGCCGACCGACGGCAACATTTTCTACCGGCTCTGCCCGGGGCCGCTGCTGACGCCGCTGATCCTGTTGGCCACCGTCGCCACCGTCATCGCCAGTCAGTCGATCATCACCGGCGCCTATTCTATGACCCGTCAGGCGATCCGGCTCGGTTGGCTGCCGCGCATGGCCATCAAGCAGACGTCGGAAGAGGGCTACGGCCAGATCTACGTCGGCTCGGTCAACTGGCTGCTGATGATCGTGACGCTGGCGCTGACCATCGGCTTCGGCAAGTCCGACAACCTCGCCGCCGCCTACGGCATCGCGGTGTCGGCGACCATGCTGATGACGAGCGTGCTCCTGTTCATCGCCATGCGCGAGATCTGGAACTGGCCGGTCGCCGCCGCAGGGGCGGTCGCCGCCGGCTTCGTCGCGATCGACGGCGCGTTCCTGGCGGCGAACATGGCCAAGGTCCTGCAGGGCGGATGGGTTCCGGTTCTGCTCGCCTCGCTCGTCTATGGCGTCATGTGGATCTGGCACCGCGGCGCCACGGCGGTGCAAGCCCGGGTCGAGGCCGAGCTGACGCCGCTTGCGGCGATGGACGCGTTGTTGAAATCCGGCAAGATCGCGCGCGTACCCGGCAGCGCGGTCTTTCTGACCCGCGTCACGGATCAGACGCCGCCGGTCATGGCTTGGCACGTGCGCCAGAACCGCGCGCTGCACCAGGAGGTGCTGGCGCTGACCATCACCACGCTCTCGGTCCCCTGGACGGCGCCGGAGGACAGGGTGACGGTGAAGCACGAGGCCGACCATTTCTGGCGCGCGGAAGCGCGGATCGGCTTCATGGAGCATCCCGAGGTTCCGGCGATCCTCGCCGCATGCCGGAAGCAGGGCGCCGAGATCGACCTCGACGACGTGACCTTCTACGTCGGCGCCGAGACGATCGTGCCGGCCGAGGACGGCAAGGGCCTGCCGCGCTGGCAGGAGGCCCTCTTCGCCGCGATGAACCGCAACGCCGGGCGCATGAGCGACTATCTCGCGCTGCCCTACGACCACGTCGTCGAGATCGGCCGGGAGATCGAAGTTTGAATCCTCCATAGGCCGGCCGAGCGCCGGGTCGCGATCCCAGGATCATGCACGCGGGGGCCGTCACCCGAGGGCGTCACGGCTCGAATCGGGGAACAGCCGCGACGGCGGCGTTTCAGTCGAAAGCGGAAATTCTCCTCGAAGGCGCCGCACGGCCGCCGTTCGTCGTCATCCAAAGCATCGCCTTGTGAGCGGGTTGGATTGCGTTCTCGGGTCGGGCGCGGCCTGGGCCGCCGCAGCTTCGGCGTTGTTGCAGGCCGATCGCCGGGTCGTGATGACCCGTCCCGGCCGCCGTTTGCCCGAGTCGGCGCGCGAAAAGCCGGCGCAAGCCAACAAAACCGCCCCTCGCCGCTGAGCCGCCCACGTGGGCAGCCACGCCGGCCGAACCAAAAAACATCAGTGAAAAAAAGTGTTGAGGGATTTTTATGGCGGAGACGCAGGGATTCGAACCCTGGATAGGGCTTTACAACCCTATAACGGTTTAGCAAACCGCCGCCTTCAGCCTCTCGGCCACGTCTCCATCAGGCGAAAGCATATGCCCGACGCGTTCGCCGTTTGCAAGCGCTGAAGCGGTCGCATTTTCGAGGGCGGGCGGCGTCTCGCATGCCCTGGAGGCGAGACGCCGCCCGTCCGGTTCATGGCGACGTCACCGCGCCCGCTGTCCGAAAAGGACCCTGCGCGCCTCGTCGTCCTTGGACAGGTCGTGCGGCGTGCGGCCAGGAATGTCGAGCGTGATCCCGCGCTGAACGGCGGGGCGCGCCAGCACGGCGTCGAGCCAGCGCGCGAGATGGGGAAAATCGGCGATGTCCTGGCCGTAGCGTTTCCAGCCCCGCGTCCACCCGACGCTGGCGATGTCGGCGATCGAGTAGGGGCCGGCGAGATAGTCGTGGGTCGCGAGGCGCGTGTTCATCACGCCGAACAGGCGATTGACCTCGTTGGTGTAGCGGTCGACCGCATAGGGAATCGTTTCGGCGGCGTAGACGCGGAAATGGTTGGCCTGCCCGCACATCGGCCCGAGGCCGCCCATCTGCCAGAACAGCCACTTGCTGACCGCGATGCGCTCGCGCGCGGTTTCGCCGCCGAAGCGGCCGGTCTTGGCGGCGAGGTACTGCAGGATCGCGCCCGATTCGAACACCGACACCGGCGCGCCGTCGGGACCGTCGGGGTCGACGATCGCGGGCATGCGATTGTTGGGCGAGATGGCGAGGAATTCCGGCTTGAACTGCTCGCCCGCGCCGATGTCGACCGGGCGCACCGTATAGGGCAGGCCGCACTCTTCGAGCATGATGGAGATCTTCCAGCCGTTCGGCGTCGGCCAGTAATAGAGTTCGATCGGCTTGTGGATCTCGGTCATGGGCGGAATGGCTTTCTTGCGTGGGCTCGCTCGAGCGGGAAGCGGGATGGGTCGTGCGCCGGAAAAAGCTGCGCTCGATCCGCCGCCATGGCAAGAGCGTCAAAGCTCACCGTACCGGCCGGGAACCAAGCCGGGTTTCGGCCAGCGGAGCCTCGCCCCGCGGTCTTCGGCCGCTTCTCTCTCGCGCCAACCCCGTCGAGAGACGGGCGAGGGGGCGCGCGGATGAGGGCCTGGCGCGCAGGGTTCCTCATTCGGTCGGGGGCGTTTCGCTCGGCGTCGGTGGCGCGGTCGGCTCGGCCTTCCTGCGCTTGGCCGCGGTCTTCTTGGGCGACGCCTTGCTGGCTGCGGTCTTCGGGCCGGCGGTTTTCCCGGCTGGCTTCTTCCCGGAGGCGGACTCCTTCGCCGGCTTCCCGGCTGCTGCTTTCGCCATGGGTCGCGTCCCTGTCGATCGCCTGCTTTCGGCGCGCTTCCAAACACTTCGCGGATACGTGAACGAAGGTACATACGTTTGGGATGTCCGCAAGCCGCGTGCGCTTCGACGCCGCGCGCAAGGCGCGTTCGCTATCGGATAATCGCGCGCGCCGGTCCGTTGCGACGACGCGTCGAGCGAGGCTCGAGGCAAGTCTTCGGCGACGCGGACGAAGCGTCGCGCCCTTGCCTCGAGGCGGCGCCGAGATCATCCCGCGATTCTCGCTCCGCCCTTGATTTCGAGGCCTCTCCGAGGATCGGCGCGATTCGCCGCTCTGTCGCGCCGCGACCGCCGATGCCGGGCCCCGCCGCCTACGCATTGATTTCGCGACGTTATGCGCGCGTCGAAGAAAGCCGGCAGACTCGTGCTCGGCAATCGAGTTTTTCTTCGGCGCCGCTGTCGCATTTCTGTCGCGAAGCCGCGCGTCTCAGCCGGGCGACAAGAGCGCGGCGGCCGAATCGCCGCGCGCGCTAAAGTCCGAGTCGCTGCTTGAGCGCGTCGCTGACCGCCTGCGGATTGGCTTTGCCGCCAGTCGCCTTCATCACTTGGCCGACGAACCAGCCGAGCATTCCGGGCTTCGCCTTGGCCTGCTCGGCCTTGTCGGGATTGGCGGCGACGACCGCGTCGACCGCGGCGTCGATCGCGCCGGTGTCGGTCACCTGACGCAAGCCTCGCGCCTCCACCAGCGCGCGCGGATCGGCGCCGCGGTCGTCGCCGAGCAGCATGACGAGAAGGTCCTTGGCGATCTTGCCCGAGATCACGCCTTCGGCGATCAGGTCGACGAGGGTGGCGAGCGAGGCGGCGCTGAGGCCCGCGTCGGGCGCGCTCACGCCCTTCGCGTTGGCCTGCGCGGAGAGATCGCCCATCAGCCAGTTCGCGACCGCCTTGGCGTCGCGCTTCGCGCCGCCGTGGCCGACGGCGCTCTCGAAGAAGTCCGCCGTCTCGCGCTCGGCTACGATCACCGCGGCGTCGTAGGCGGAGAGTCCGTAGTCGGCGATGAAGCGCGCCTTCTTGGCGTCGGGCAGTTCGGGCAGGTAGGCCGCGAGCGCGTCGATCCACTCGTCGTCGAACTCGAGCGGCAAGAGGTCGGGATCGGGGAAGTAGCGATAGTCGTGCGCCTCCTCCTTCGAGCGCATCGAGCGCGTCTCGCCGCGCGTGGGATCGAAGAGCCGCGTCTCCTGGTCGATCTTGCCGCCGTCCTCGATGATCGCGATCTGCCGGCGCGCCTCTGTCTCGATCGCTTGCCCGATGAAGCGGATCGAGTTGACGTTCTTGATCTCGCAGCGCGTGCCGAGCGGGTCGCCCGGGCGGCGCACCGAGACGTTGACGTCGGCGCGCAGGCTCCCCTTCTCCATGTCGCCGTCGCACGAGCCGATGTAGCGCAGGATCGTCCGCAGCTTGCCGACATAGGCCTTGGCCTCGTCGGCCGAGCGCAGGTCGGGCTTTGAGACGATCTCCATCAGCGCCACGCCCGAGCGGTTGAGGTCGACGAAGCTCATGGTCGGCGACTGGTCGTGCAGCGACTTGCCGGCGTCCTGCTCGAGGTGCAGCCGCTCGATGCCGACCCGGATCGCATAGTCCGGCGTCAGGTCGACCTGAATCTCGCCCTCGCCGACGATCGGGCTCTTGTACTGCGAAATCTGATAGCCCTGCGGCAGGTCGGGGTAGAAGTAGTTCTTGCGGTCGAAGGTCGAGCGCTTGTTGATCTGCGCCTTCAGCGCGAGGCCGGTGCGGATCGCCTGCGCGACGCACTCGCGGTTGATCACCGGCAGCATGCCCGGCATCGCCGCGTCGACCAGCGAAACATGCGTGTTGGGCTCGCCGCCGAACGCGGTCGAGGCGCCGGAAAAGAGCTTTGCCCGCGACGTGACCTGGGCGTGCACCTCGAGGCCGATCACCGTCTCCCAATCGCCCGTCGCGCCCTTGATGAGCTTGGCGCCGGCCGGTGCTGTCGTCATGTCGATGACCTCGTCGTTGCGCTGAAGGGTTGCGTGCGGCGGCGTCACGCCCACCACGGCTCGGGCGGGGTCAGGCGTCCCGCCGCCTGCTCGAGCGTTTCGCCGAGCGCAAACAGCGTCTCCTCGTCGAACGGACGGCCGATGAGCTGAAGGCCGAGCGGCAGGCCGTCGGCGGAGAGGCCCGCGGGCGTGACGAGTCCCGGAAGCCCGGCCATGTTGACCGTCACGGTGAAGACGTCGTTGAGGTACATCTCGACCGGGTCGGCCGACACCTTCTCGCCGATGGCGAAGGCGGCCGAGGGCGTCGCCGGGGTCAGGATCGCGTCGACGCCGTTGGCGAAGGCGATCTCGAAGTCGCGCTTGATCAGGGTGCGGATCTTCTGCGCGCGCAGGTAATAGGCGTCGTAGTAGCCGGCCGAGAGCACGTAGGTGCCGATCATCAGCCGCCGCCGCACTTCCGCGCCGAAGCCGCGGGCGCGCGTCTTCTCGTAGAGGTCGACGATCTCGGACGACGGCTCGCGCAGGCCGTAGCGGACGCCGTCGTAGCGCGCGAGATTGCTGGACGCCTCCGCCGGCGCGACGATGTAATAGGCCGGAAGCGCGTGGCGCGTGTTGGGC
>CAIZGR010000248.1 GCA_903932535.1 uncultured Hyphomicrobiales bacterium
CGACGACCACGGCGACGAACGGCGGCCGGGGGCTGGCGGTATATGGAAATTCCATTGTTACGGTTGGGGGGTTTACCTTCACGGCCTACGCCGAGTTGCTTGTCGCGAACCACTCTATAGTGAATTTATCGACCACGCTCCCGAACGCCTTTGTCGGTGTCGGAGCCAATTCGTATGGCGTGGCGGCATACAATGGCGGAAATCTGACCGTATATACGAACCAAACCCAATATTTGTCGGGGACGTTCAACGACGTTATTTCCGCACAAGGGTCGTCGGAAATCAATATAGGGTACAACTTCGGCGGCGTTTCGTTTACGCCGGTGTTCAATTTCGGCACGACATCATGCACCACTGTCGCGGCATCCGGTACGGGGGCTTCGATCATTTTTGCCTACGGCTACGTGACGTGGTCGGGCAGCACGCCGACCGGCGTCCGCTACTCCTGCACACAGGGCGCGACCATCCAGGCTGTTGGCGGCGGAACGTCGTTCATTCCGGGAACGGTGGCAGGCGTTGCTGCGACGTCGACCTCCCTTACGACTTCTCTCGGGCTGCAAGGCGGCTCGTACTATTCCTGAGAAGGTCCAGATCATGCCGTTGTTGATTCCGTCTTACTCGGACGCCTATTGGACCGGCGAACCCGTCGGCTACACGTCGCCGATCCTCTACGGGAGCGCGCGCGGCGGTCTGGTCGCGACGCCAGAGGACGCCGCCTATCAGGCGTGGCTCGAAAAGGGGTACACGGCGTGGCCGTGGCCCAAAGACGAGTTTGGGGCCGTGACGACGACGGCGCTTGACGCGGCGCTTGCGGTCTGCGGCCTCCCGGCGACCGGGCTGACGCCGCCGACGACTGCGCAACTGATCGCCTACGCCAACGCGAAGCAGTGGGCGCTCGCGACCGGCGGCTATACGGTCACGCTGACGCCCGTCGGCGGCTCGGCGACCGCGCTCCTGTGGGCGACCGACCCGATCTCGCAGGCGCTCGTCACCGGCAAGGCGGTCCGGCTTCAGCAGACCGGGGCGCCGACCTCGACGGTGTGGCAGTTCCCGACCGGCTTCGAGACGCTCGCCGCCGCCGACTTTATCGCCGTCGCCATGCAGATCGCCGACTTCGTCCAGGCGACATTCACCGCGCTCGAGCCAGTTCTCGCCGCGATCGCCGCCGGAACGATCACGGCGTCCGCGCAGATCGACGCCGCCGGCTGGCCGACGGCCGTCTCGACGACGGCGGTCCCGTGACCCAGATCCTCCAGCTTCCGCAGCTTTCCGGGTCGCTGGCGTTCGCCAATAACGCCGACCTCCTGATGGCGTGGCAGTTCGTCGTGACGGGAACCACGACGGCGATCGACATCACCGGAATCGACTTCCACATGCAGATCCGCCTCGCGGCGGATCTCACCCAGCTCGCGCTCGACGTCTCGACGTGGAAGGGGACGCTGATCAACGGCGGGGCGACCGGCGTCCTGGGCCTGATCGTCCCGAAGGAAGCGCTCTATCCGATCGCCGCCGGAGCCTATGTCGCCGATTGCCTCGCCTTAGGCGACGGCGCGACCGTCAATCTCTGCGGGGCCGCGCCGATCGCCGTCACCGTCAACGAAGGGATCACCGTGTGACCCTCACCGCCTCGCTGACCCCGCAGACGCTCGCCGGCGCGGTGGCCTCCTCCGCAGCGCAGCTCGTCGTCCTCTCGCTCGGGCCGCCGCAGGCGATCGTGGCCTCCGGCGCGCTCGTCAAGCCGGGGTTCTACGTCGTGACGGCCGCGAATCTGACGCTGACCCTCGACCCCGCCGCGTCGCTCGTGTTCGTCAAGGACCTGACGGGGTCCGCGACCGTCGCCGCCACCGTCGACAACTCGGGCGCCGGCCTGACGTTCAGGCTCGCCGGTGACGCTGCGACTCTCCTTTGGGACGCCTCCCTCTCGACCTGGCTCCGCTTCTAGCCGAGCAACCGGAAACACCCATGCGTCTTGCTCTCATCGCCGCGCTCGCGCTCGTCGCGGCCGTCACGCCCGTGCGCGCCGACTATCTCGGGGATCCTGTCCCCGTCATCCACGGCGGCACGGGGCTGCGCTCGTGCATGGGCCCGTTCGTCGGCGCCGGCGGGTCCGGGACCTGCGGGCAGATCGCCCCGCAGTGGCTCGCGCCCGGGGCCGCCACGACGAACCTCGGTTACACGCCGCAGCCTCACGTCGCCAGCCTGACCGCCCTCAAGGCGTTCAGCGGCCCCGGCCCGGTCGTGCGCGACGGATACGCCACGGCCGGCGACGGCGGGCAGGCGCTCTACGCCTATTCCGCGACGCCGTGCTCGCTGTCGTCTGGCGCCGGCGACGGCGGCTACCAGGTGCAGGCGACCGGGCAAGGGTCTGGCTGCTGGATCGCGCAGGACGACGGTAACGGCCTCGACGTGCGGATTTGGGGCGCCGTTGCCGACGGCGCCACCTGGACGGCGGAGGCGAGCACCAGCAGCACGACAGTCCTTGTCGATGCGGTGACTGACGGCACGTTGGCGGTCGGGCAGGAGTTGATTGTCGCGGCGTCCGGCATCCCGTCAGGCGTCACAATCACAGCAATCGGGCCGGGGACGGGGAGCGCCCTCTACACGCTGACCCTGAGCGCGCCGCTGTCCATAGCGGCCGGCG
>CAIZGR010000249.1 GCA_903932535.1 uncultured Hyphomicrobiales bacterium
CCACGAGGCCTATGTGCGAGCCACTGCTGAGCGCGGGATCCTGCCGCGTGAGATGCAGTCAATCACCTGGGAGCGCGTGCGCAGCATGTTCTCTCCTGAGTTCAAGCGCAGCGATGAAGACCAGAAGGACACGAAGGACAAGGTCACGGGCGCGATCACACCGATCGACCCATCGACGGGCCAGCCGATGCCGGCGCGGGGCGGCGCTCCCGCCGGCCTCCCGCCGCCTCCGCCAGCCGGCGGATCGCCTCCGCCGGCTGGCGCGCCGATGCCGCCCGCTGCGCCCCCCGCATCTCCAGCGGTCCCCGGGGCGGGAACTCCCTCGCCCCTGACGGACTCCACAATCCCCTCGGACGTCCAAGGCGAGAGTGCGATCGACGCCTATGCTGCGGCGCACCCGGAAGTCGCGCCGCTCGCCACGACCGCGAAAGCTGTTTTGCGAGGTCAACAGCCCGCCCCGGTCACGGGCGCGGGCCAGAAAGACCCCAAGGACATCGCCATCATGCAGATGGTTTATGCCGCAAACCCGAAGTTCAACGCGGCTGTCTACGAACAGCGCAAGGACGCGCTCAAGGGATACAACGACGGAACCACGCCGAACTCGGCCGGCGGCATGATCAACAACGCGAACACCGCCATCTCGCACCTCCTCCGGGTCGCCGAGGCGAGCGACGCTCTCGGACAGCATCAGTGGGGGTCCGAGCCGGTCAATTGGTTGAGCCAAAAAGGCTCCGAGATCTTCAACGCTCGCGGCGACACGGCCAAGGCGCTGAACGACTTTCGCGCAGCCAAGGGCGAGTTCGTGCTGGAGGCGACGAAGTTCCTTGCCGGCGGCGAGGGCTCGGACTCCGCGCGCAAGTCGATCGCAGACGCCCTCGACGAGGACGCCTCGCCGGAGGCGCGCAAGCAGGCCATCCAGACCTTCGCCAGCCTCATGCGCGACAAGCTGAACGTCCTGTCACAGCGGTACAAGTCGGCGACAGGCGGGCAGATGGAATACCCCGTCGAGCTCAAGCAGACGACAGCCGCGCTGGAGAAGCTCTTAGGCGGCGATGCCCCGTCAGGCGCGCCGGCCGGGCCGATGGCCCCCGGCGAAAGCCGCACCATCGGCGGCGTCAAAATCCAGCGGGTGAAGTGATGGGGTCGTTCAACCTGACCGGCCCGAACGGGGAGTCCTATTCGGTCGATGCGCCCGACGAGCAGGCCGCGCTCTCCGCCTTCTCTCAACTTCATCCCGCCGCCGCTCCCCTCGATAAATACCAGCAGGCCGCGCAGGACCAGCTCGGCAAACTGAAGGCGGACGGCGTCGACCCGTCCTACGGCGCTGCGGCCAGCTTCGCGAACGGAGCGACGATGGGCGCGCTCCCGACGATCATGGGTGCGCTCGAAACGCCCGCGGCCATGATCGAGCACCGGACGTGGTCCCCCGTCGAGGGCTACAACTACGCCAAGGCCAACGAGCAGGCCGCGCTCGAGGCAGGCAACGCAGATCATCCGTGGACGAACGGCGCGGCCAATTTCGTCGGCGGCGTCTACACGGGCGGATCGCTCGCCAAGGCCGGCGTGACGGCCGTCAGGCAGGGCGCTGGCGCGCTCGGCACGATCGGCGGCATGATGGCGGACGGGGCCGGCTACGGGGCCTCCACGGGCTTCCTGAGCGGCGAGGGGCAGGGCCGGCTCACGGGCGCGGCCGAAGGTGCGGCCGGCGGCGCGGTGGCTGGCGCGGCGCTCCCGATCGCAGCCAAGGCCGCGACCACGGTCGCGGGGCCGTTCGTCGCGCAAGCGCTCGCGCGGGACTGGTGGGGAAGCCGCCTCATCGGGGCAGGTCCTGAACAGGCGGCCAAGATGAGCCTCATTCAGGCGATGGGCCACAGCGGCCAGACGCCGGCCGAACTCCAGCTCGCCCTCGACAACGCGACGGCCGCCGGCCAGCCGCAGTTCACCCTCGCCGACGCGCTGGGGAAGGCTGGACGGGACAAGCTCTCGAACGTGGTCCGCTCGCCCGGTCCCGGCGGCCCGGAGGTCGCCGACTTCCTGAGCCGCAGGCAGGCCGCGCAGGGCCGCGACGTGTCGTCGGCGCTCTCCGACGGCCTTGGGGTCAACACGACCTCGGACCGACTCGCCACGGCGCTCAAGGCGCAGCGCACGGCCGACGCCAATGCAGATTACGGCGCCCTCCGCGCCAAGATTGGGGGCGACCCGATTTGGAGCCCGGAACTCCAGGCTCTGACGAGCCGCCCATCGGTCATCCAAGCGATCGGGGACGCGAAAGACATTGCCGCAGAGCGCGGGTATTCCGTCGTCAACCCGTTCACAAAACAGGCGGACGGTACGCTTTCCCTTCCAGAAGGAACATCACCTACGTTCGATTTTTGGGACACCGTCAAGCGCGGTCTCGACCGGCAGATTGCAAAAGACCCGACGAATCCAGACTTAAACGGGACCAAGAAAGCGTTGATGTCGCTGATCGACAGCCCGGATTATCAGGCGGCGCGCGAGCCTTTCGCGCGAACATCACGAGCTATCGACGCGATCGACACCGGCAAGCAGGCGGCGCGCAGCGGCCGGCCGGAAGACACGATCCCCGCCTATAACGATCTAGAGCCCGGCGCGCAGGCCGCCTATCGCACCGGCTACGCCGACCCGCTGATGGAGCAGGCGTCCAACGGCAATCCCGGCGCGAACAAGGCGCTTCCTCTGATGAACGAGGGGACGCAGGCCGAACTGGCGAACATGAGCCTCTACCAAGGGCCGCAGCAGCCGGGCGGCCCGGGCGACATTATGGCGCAGCGGCTGGCGCGCTCGAACGAGATGAACGCGACCCGCAACCGCGCGCTGTCCGGATCGCAGACCTTCGACAACATGGCCGAGGAGAAGTCGCAGGCGCTGGAGCCGGGGCTCCTCCTCGATGCGGCGCACGGCAACATCCACGGCCTCGTGCTGGCGCTGGCCCGCACGGGCGTGAACGGCCTGACCGGCTCAACGCCTGCTGTCCGGCAGAAGCTGGGTCAACTCCTCCTGACGCGGGGTCCAGGCGCGGACGTCCCCGGCGCGCTGACGCCGGCCGTCAACGGGATGGTGCAACGCAAGGCGCTCGCGCGCGCCCTCGCGTCAGGCCTGCTCGCGGGAGGGTCCTCTACCGCCCAAGAACAAGGTGTATCGCGATAAAGGATATCGCGAGCCCGATGAAGTAAGCGACGCCTTCCTGCCACCTGTCGCCTAGGATCGGCTCTTTCTTGTTCGGGATGTCGGCGCGGTATTCACGCGGATCAAGGTCGATCTGCTTCACGATAAAGGCTCCTGAGAAATGCCCCGCAATCTCTCAACCGGCGTCTACAGCGCGCCGGCCGGCACCTACGCGGCCTACGGGACGATCATCAGCCCCACGGCCTTCAACGCCTTCGTCAGCGACATCGGAACCGAGGTCACGAACTCGATCGACGCGCGCGGCGAGACGCCGATGGCCGCCCCTCTTAACATGTCCGGGCAGCGGATCAACAACGTGGCGGCCGGGTCCGCCTCGACGGACGCGGCGAACGTCGGCCAGCTCGTGC
>CAIZGR010000250.1 GCA_903932535.1 uncultured Hyphomicrobiales bacterium
CATGCTGTCGATTTCCTCGGCGATATTCTCGAGGTCGGCTTCGCCCGTCCGTCCGGCGCGCAGGAGAGCGGCCTGCTGCTGGCTCCAGGCGTAGAAGTCCTGCTCGTAAAGGCTCTTGGCGGACATGATCGCAGTCTAGCCGCCCTTTGCGGACAGGTCCATCGTCGCCGGGCCGATCGGCGGGCGCGCGCTCGCGCAAATTGCGTTCCCTTCCCGCGCGCGTGCTGCTATCCCGCTCCCCATGGCTGCCCACCGAATTGAAAACATCCGCAACTTCTCCATCGTGGCCCATATCGACCACGGCAAGTCGACGCTCGCCGACCGGCTCATCCAGCAGACCGGGACCGTGGCCGCGCGCGACATGGTCGAGCAGGTGCTCGATTCGATGGACATCGAGCGCGAGCGCGGCATCACCATCAAGGCCAACACCGTCCGCCTCGAATACAAGGCCCAGGACGGCAAGACCTACATCCTCAACCTCATGGACACGCCCGGCCACGTCGACTTCGCCTACGAGGTGTCGCGCTCGCTCGCGGCCTGCGAAGGCTCGCTGCTGGTGGTGGACGCGAGCCAGGGGGTCGAGGCGCAGACGCTCGCCAACGTCTACCACGCGCTCGATGCGGGCCACGAGATCGTGCCGGTCCTCAACAAGATCGACCTGCCGGCCGCCGAGCCCGACCGGATCAAGCAGCAGATCGAGGACGTGATCGGCCTCGACGCCTCGCAGGCGGTGGCGATCTCGGCCAAGACCGGCCTCAACATCGAGGCCGTTCTCGAGGCGATCGTCACCCGGCTGCCCCCGCCCAGGGGCGACGAGACGGCGCCCCTGAAGGCGCTGCTCGTCGACAGCTGGTACGACGCCTATCTCGGCGTCGTGGTGCTGGTGCGCGTGCTCGACGGCTTCATCAAGAAGGGCCAGCGCATCCGCATGATGGCGGCGGACGCGGCCTACGAGGTCGACCGGATCGGCGTCTTCCGCCCCAAGATGAGCGACGCCGAGCAGCTCGGCCCGGGCGAGGTCGGCTTCATCACCGCCCAGATCAAGCAGGTCGCCGACACCCGCGTCGGCGACACGATCACCGACGACAAGCGCCCGGCGGCCGAGGCGCTGCCCGGCTTCAAGCCGGCGCAGCCGGTGGTGTTCTGCGGCCTCTTCCCGGTGGACGCCGCCGACTTCGAGGACCTGCGCGCCGCGATGGGCAGGCTTCGCCTCAACGACGCGAGCTTCTCCTACGAGATGGAGACGTCGGCCGCGCTCGGCTTCGGCTTCCGCTGCGGCTTCCTCGGGCTCCTGCACCTCGAGATCGTGCAGGAGCGGCTGGAGCGCGAGTTCAACCTCGACCTGATCGCCACCGCCCCCTCGGTCATCTACAAGATCGTGCTGAACGACAAGACCGTGCTCGAGATGCACAATCCCGCCGACATGCCCGATCCCGTCAAGATCGCCGAAATTCAGGAGCCGTGGATCAAGGCGACCATTCTCACCCCCGACGACTACCTCGGCGCGGTCCTGAAGCTCTGCCAGGACCGGCGCGGCGCGCAGGTCGACCTCAACTACGTCGGCAAGCGGGCCATGGTGGTGTACGAGCTGCCGCTGAACGAGGTGGTGTTCGACTTCTACGACCGCCTCAAGTCCATCTCCAAGGGCTACGCTTCCTTCGACTACCAGCTCACCGACTACCGGGCCGGCGACCTCGTGAAAATGTCCATCCTCGTCAACGGCGAGCCGGTCGACGCGCTCTCGATGCTCGTCCACCGCGACCGGGCCGAGAGCCGCGGCCGGGCGATGGTCGAGAAGCTCCGGGAGCTGATCCCGCCGCACATGTTCCAGATCCCGGTGCAGGCCGCGATCGGCGCGAAGATCATCGCCCGCGAGACGATCCGCGCCTTGCGCAAGGACGTAACCGCCAAATGCTACGGCGGCGACGCCAGCCGCAAGCGCAAGCTGCTCGACAAGCAGAAGGCCGGCAAGAAGCGCATGCGCCAGTTCGGCAAGGTCGAAATCCCGCAGGAAGCGTTCATCGCGGCGCTGAAGATGGATTCCTGAGCGCGGCGGCCGAGCCGCGCCCCCTCCCGTTCGCCCGGCCTGCGGCGTGGGCGTCGCTCCTTCCGGGAACGGCCTCCGCGCGCGTTCCGGTTCCTCGAGACGATTCGGTGAAGACAAACGATGGCGTCACGAGGGCGGCCTCGGCGTACCTTCGTGTCCTTGGTGGCGATTTTTCACAACGAAGGACACGAAGAGACACGAAGCGCGCGCGGGCCTCTGAGATTGCGCAATCGCACGCCACGATCGCGCATCCGGGGCTGTGGAAGCCGGCGCAGGATGTCGTCATGGGGCGCAAAATTCGCTTACCGATGGATCGGTTCCTGAAGGCCGCTCTTTTCGCCGCGGCTTCGGCCCTGCTTCCGGCGGCCGCGGCGGCGGCCGGCGCGCCTTGCGGGGACGGCTCGGGGACCGCGGAAGCGCGCGCCGAGCGAACGCTGGCGGCGCTGTCGCAGAGCGAGAAGCTCTCGCTGCTCCACGGCGTGCTCGGCGCGCCGTGGGGAGGCAGGCCCAAGCCGGCGGGGGCGGTCGGCTCGGCGGGCTATGTTCCGGGGGTTCTGCGGCTCGGGATTCCCCCCTTGCAGGAGACCGACGCGGAGCTCGGCGTCGCCAATCCCGGCAACGTCCGCCGCGGCGACACGGCGACGGCGATGCCGTCCAGTCCCGCCCTCGCGGCGACGTTCGATCTGGCGCTCGCGCGCAGGCAGGGCGAGACCGTCGGGGCGGAGGCGCGCGCGAAAGGCTTCAACGTCCTGCTCGGCGGGACCGCCAATCTCATCCGCGATCCGCGCGGCGGGCGAACCTTCGAATATTTTTCAGAGGACCCGCTGTTGACGGGCGCCATGGCCGGGGCGGCGATAGCGGGCGTCCAGAGCCAGGGCGTGCTCTCGACGATCAAGCATTTCGCGCTCAACGACCAGGAGAGCGGCCGGGGCCGGATCGATGTCGAGATCGACAAGGCGCTCGCGCGCGAATCGGACCTTCTCGCCTTCGAGATCGGCGTCGAGCGGGGCCAGCCGGGCGCGGTGATGTGCGCCTACAACCGGGTCGGCGGCGCCTTCGCCTGCGAGAACGCGTGGCTCCTGAACGACGTGCTGAAGGGCGACTGGGGCTATCGAGGCTTCGTCCTGTCGGACTGGGGCGCGGTCCATTCGACCGAGGCCGCCGCGATGGCCGGGCTCGACCAGGAATCGGCGGCGCAGGCGGACGCGCGCCCCTTCTACGCGGATCTCGGCGCGTCGGTCACGGCGGGACGCGCGCCGCAAGCGCGCCTCGACGACATGGGGCGGCGCATCCTGACCTCGATCTTCGCCTGCGGCCTCGCGGACGATCCGCCGCCGGAGGCCCCTTTCGATGTCGCCGCCGCCGAGGCGACCGCGCGCGCCGTCGAAGCGGAGGGCGCTGTCCTCCTGCGCAACGACGGGCTGCTGCCGCTTTCCCCGGAACTGCGCCGAGTGCTGGTGGTTGGCGCGCACGCCGATCTCGGCGTGCCGTCGGGCGGCGGTTCGTCGCAGGTCGTCCCGCGCGGCGGAATTGCCTTCGAGGAGCCCGAGGGGCGGAACCGGGCGATGGTCTTCCATCCGTCGTCGCCGCTCGCAGCGCTGCGACGGCGGCTTCCCGCGGCCGAGGTCGCATACGACGACGGCCTCGACCCCGAGCGGGCGGCGCGGAGAGCCGCGTCCGCCGACGCCGTGGTCGTCTTCGGCGGCACCCCCGCCGAGCCC
>CAIZGR010000251.1 GCA_903932535.1 uncultured Hyphomicrobiales bacterium
AGCTTCTTCAGCGCATAGATCGCCGCATGCGCCTCGCGCGGGCTCAAGGAGTCCGGGTCGAGCGCGGCGACCGCCTCGCGCAGCGCGTCGTCGCGCGGGGGCGGCGGCGGCTCGTGGGGCTCGTAGGAGAACAGCGGCAGGGAATCGAGCGTGCCGCTCGGGCGCGCGGCCTCGAGATCGGCGAGCACCTTGCGCGCCCGCCGCACCACCGAAGCCGGCAGCCCGGCGAGCTTGGCGACTTGTATGCCGTAGGAGCGGTCGGCCGCGCCGGCCATGACCTCGTGCAGGAAGACGAGCCCGCCCTTGAACTCGCTCACCCGCATGGTGAGGTTCACGAGCCGCGGCAGGGTGTCCGCGAGCTGGGTCAGCTCGTGGAAGTGGGTGGCGAACAGGGCGCGCGAGCGGTTGACCGCGTTCAGATGCTCGACGCAGGCGTGCGCGATCGAGAGGCCGTCGAAGGTCGCCGTGCCGCGCCCGATCTCGTCGAGGATGACCAGCGAGCGCGCGGTCGCCTGGTTGAGGATCGCCGCCGTCTCGACCATCTCGACCATGAAGGTCGAGCGCCCGCGGGCGAGATCGTCGGCGGCGCCGACGCGGGAGAACAGCCGGTCGACCACGCCGAGATGGGCGCGGCCGGCCGGGACGTACGACCCCATCTGGGCGATCAGCGCGATCAGCGCGTTCTGGCGCAGGAAGGTCGACTTGCCGGCCATGTTGGGACCGGTGATGACGGCGATCCGGCCCCCGTCGGCGGCGTCGCCCGAGAGGTCGCAGGCGTTGGCGACGAAAGGCTCGCCGGCCGCCTTCAGCGCCGCCTCGACCACCGGATGGCGCCCGCCCTCGATCTTGAAGGCGAGCGAGGCGTCGACCAGGGGCCGCGTCCAGTCGCGTTTGACCGCGAGCTCGGCGAGCCCCGCTGCGACGTCGACGACGGCGAGCGCCGCCCCGAAGGCGCGCAAGGCGTCGCTCCCGGCGAGACAGGCCAAGCGCAGCCGCTCGAACGCGTCGAGCTCGAGCTTCAGCGCCCGGTCCGCTGCCGAGGCGATCTTGGCTTCCAGCTCGACGAGCGCGCTGGTGGTGAAGCGCAGCGCGCCCGCCATGGTCTGGCGATGGATATAGGTCGCGTTGAGGGGGGCCTCGAGCAGCGCCTCGCCCTGGGTCTGCTGCGTCTCGATATAATAGCCGAGAAAGTTGTTGTGCTTGATCTTGAGCTGCCGCACGCCGGTTTCTTCGGCGTAAGCGGCCTGCATGTCGGCGATCACGCGGCGGCTCTCGTCGCGCAGGCGCCGCGCCTCGTCGAGCGGCGGCAAGGCGTCTGCGCGGACGAAGCCGCCGTCGCGCTTGACCAGCGGCAGATCGTCGGCGAGCGTTTCGGTAAGATCGCCTGCGAGCGCGCCGCAATCGCGCTTCAGCGCCGCGTAGGCGCGCACGAGTTCGGACGGCAACGTGTCCGCCGTCTCCAGAATGCCCGCGAGCGCTCCGGCCGCCGCGAGGCCGTCGCGGATCGCGGCGAGGTCGCGCGGGCCGCCGCGGTCGAGGCTGAGCCGGGAGAGCGCGCGCAGAAAATCCGGCGCGGAGGCGAGCGCGCTCCTGAGCGCGTCGCGCATCGGCGCGGCCTCGACGAGGAAGTCGAGCGAGTCGAGCCGCTCGCCGATCGCGGCCGGGTCGGTCAGCGGGCTCGCGAGCCGCTCGGCGAGAAGCCGCGCGCCGGCGGGCGTCACGGTGAGGTCGATGGTCGCGAGCAGCGACCCCTCGCGCGCGCCAGCGAGCGTCCGCGTCAGCTCGAGGTTCGCCCGGGTGGCGGGGTCGATCTCGAGGCTCGCCCCGCGCGCCTTGCGGGTCGGCGGCGCGAGCGCCGGGCGCGCCTCGATCTGCGTGCGCTTGACGTAAGCCAGCGCCAGCGCCGCCGCGGCGATCTCGGCGCGCGAGAAGGCGCCGAAGCCGTCGAGCGTCTCGACGCCATAGAACTCGCACACCCTGAGCGCCGCCGCCGCGCCGTCGCCCGCCTCGCGCGCCAGCGGAGTCGTGGGCACGCGCAATTCCGCCGTCAGGCGCGCGAAAGCCGGCTCGTCGCAGACCGCCTGCGCGGCGACGATCTCGGAGGGCTCGAGCCGCGCGATTTCCGCGGCGAGCCCCGCCTCCTCCGCCTCCGACAGCGTGAAAGCCCCGGTCGACAGGTCGAGCGCGGCGAAACCATAGGTCCAGCGCGCGTCGCTCCCCTTCGCGCGCTGCACCGCGACGAGCAGGCGGGCGCGCCCCGGCTCGAGCAGCCGCTCTTCGGTGATGGTGCCGGGGGTGACGAGCCGCACGACGTCGCGCTTGACCACCGACTTTCCGCCGCGCTTCTTCGCCTCGGCCGGGTCCTCGAGCTGCTCGCACACCGCGACCCGATGGCCGAGCGCGATCAGCCGGTTGAGATAGTCGTCGGCGCGCTCGATCGGCACGCCGCACATGCGGATGTCCTCGCCGTCGTGCTTGCCCCGTTTGGTCAGCACGATGCCGAGCGCGCGGCTCGCCACCTCCGCGTCGTCGAAAAAGAGCTCGTAGAAGTCGCCCATCCGGTAGAACAGCAGGCAGTCCGGGTTCGCCGCCTTGATCTCGAAATATTGCGCCAGCATCGGCGTCAGGCGCGCGGGCGCAGTCTCGAGGGTCGGGATTTCGGTTATCGCATCCATCGGCGGCGACCGTAGCAAATCGCGGCTGTTCCCGTCAGGGCGCGGGGCGCGATATCCACGGATCCCCGCGCTTTCAGGCCGGCGCGGCCTTGAGAAGCCGCCGCGCCTTCATCGCGCTCGCCGCCAGCGTATAGCCGCCTTCCGCGCCATCGACGAAATGGACGTGTCCCCGGTCTGTGATCGAGGGAACGAAGCAGGTGATCTGCGCCGATTTCTGGCGATAAAGCCCCCAGTCGGCGAAATCGCCGGCGCTCGCGAGGCGGGCCTCGAGCTCGTCGGCGAAGGACGGCGAGCAGTCGATCGTCATGCGCAGACTGTCGTCGAACTTGCGAAAGTCGGCGTTGGCGGCGACGTCGGCGGCATAGCGCTGCGCATCGAAGCCGCCCGCCCTGAGCCGGAACCTGTGGAACGCATAGCCGAGCGCGTAGCCTGTGGCGGCCTGAAGCCGCGCCCTGAACGCCGGGACGCCGGAGGCCCTGATCGCCGACGATTCGAGCGCAATCGAGATGCCGGGATCGCCGGCCTCGAGCCGATCGACCGTCACCGGCCGCCCCGCCTCGGCAGCCTCGGCCGCGAGCCGGACGACGTCCTCGACGAGCCCCCGATAGCGCGGGTCCTCGCCGCTCGTCTCACGCGTCGTCGCGCCGCGCGGCGCGACGATGAGCGAGACGACGAGCCCATGCTTTGCCGGGGCGACGCCCCACCGGCAGGAGAGGCCCGAGAGATCGGGCCGCGCGCCGGGCGGC
>CAIZGR010000252.1 GCA_903932535.1 uncultured Hyphomicrobiales bacterium
AGCGTCCGACGGAAGCCGAACCGGCGCAGCAGGGTCGAGGCGGTGAACTTCATCGCGATCGCGCCGAGCGCGGTTGCGAAGGTCATCGAGCCGGATTCGAACGGCGTCAGGCCGAAGCCGATCTGCAAGAGGAGCGGCAGCAGAAAGGGCAGGGCGGCGATGCCGATGCGGAAGACGAGCCCTCCGGCCACGCCGGCGAAGAAGGTCGGGATTCTCAGGAGCTTCAGGTCGAGGATCGCGTCCTCGTTGCCTCCCGCGTGCCGGACGTAGAAGGCGAGCAGGACGAGGCTGACCGCGATCTGCGCGGCGACCTCGAGGCCCGGCGCCATGCCGCGGCCGATCAGCGACAGGCCGGAGATCAGCCCGACCAGCCCCGCGCCGGACAGGAGGAAGCCCCTGAAGTCGAAGCGCGGCACGGCCTCCTCGCGCAGGTTCGCGATGTAGCGCAGCGACAGGGCGATCCCGAGCATGCCGATCGGCACGTTGATCCAGAAGATCCAGCGCCAGTGGAAGTAGGTCGTGATGAAGCCCCCGAGCGGCGGGCCGGCGACCGGACCGAGCAGCGCCGGCACGGTCAGGTAGGCGAGCGCATCGACGAGGTTGCGCTTCTCCACGCTGCGCAGGAGCACGAGCCGCCCGACCGGGACCATCATCGCGCCGCCGATCCCCTGGAAGACGCGCGCCGCGATCAGCGTCTCGAGCGATTGCGAGGCGCCGCAGAGGATCGAGCCGGCGGTGAAGACGACGATGGCGGAGCAGAAGACGGTGCGCGCGCCGAACCGGTCCGCGACCCAGCCGGAGGCGGGGATGAATACCGCCAGCGTGAGCATGTAGGAAGTCAGCGCGAGCTTCAGGACGATCGGGTCCTGATGAAGATCGCGGGCGATCGCCGGCAGCGAGGTTGAGAGCACCGTGCCGTCCATGTTCTCCATGAAGAGGGCGGTGGCGACGATGAGGGCGGTGAGGACGGCGGGGGGCATGAGGGTCCGTTGAGCGGGAGCGCGTTCCATGGCGCAGCGGGGCGGCGGGGGCAAGGCGGCGGGGGGGTCTTGTGGTCACAATGGGTTGAAGGCGGCTTCGGGACCTGCGCGCGGTTGGAGGGGGCGCGTCTCGCGCTTCCGGGCGGAGAGACGCCGCGCCTCCGATCCTCGCCACGCGGATGGGGACGAGGAGCGGCAGCCGCCTCCCGCAAAGTCGGGTTCGGCCCTCGGCCTCGCACGCCCGGGACGCGCTCGTGTCACCCCCGCGGAAGGGAGGGTCCGCGGGCGCCGGCGCTTCTGGGAAGGGCGGCGCGGCTGGGCGCCCGCGTTCGCAGGCATGACAACCCTTCGCGTGGTTGCGCGCTCGCGCCGCATTCCCATCGCCCTGCGGGCAATGGTACGGTTGTGCAGCGCAACAGGCGCACGAGGCGCGGCCATGGACTTCATCTTCATGCTGACCCGCGACGACGCCACCGTCGCGAATGCGCTCGATCTCGTCGAGACCGTCCGGCCGCTGGCCCTACGGCATATCGGCTTCAAGGACGTGGGCGCCGAGCCGGAGACCTTGCGGCGTCTCGCAGCCGGTATACGGCAGGCGGGCGCGTCGGTGTGGATGGAGATCGTCTCGACCTCGCACGACGGCGAGCTCGCCTCGATCGCGCTCGGGCGCGACCTCGGCGTGGATTTCCTGATGGGCGGCGTGGCGGCGGAGGACGGCGTGCGCCTGCTCCAAGGCAGTCCGACGCGCTATCTGCCCTTCGCCGGCAAGCCGGTCGGCCATCCGACCAGGCTCGGCGGCTCGGCGCGCGAGGTCGAGGCGCATTGCCGCGCTTTCGCCGCGCTGGGTTGCGCCGGCGTCGACATCCTCGCCTATCGCGCGACGGAGGCCGCGCCGCTCGACCTCGTCGCCGCCTGCCGGCGCGGCTTCGGCGACAAGGGCAAGGTCGTGGTCGCCGGCTCGATCGATTGCGCCGAGCGGATCGCCGCGGTCCGCGCCGCCGGCGCCGACGCCTTCACCATCGGCACGGCGGCGATCGACGGCTCTTACGCGCCCGGCGCAGGGCCGCTGGAGGCGCAGCTCCGGGCGGTGCTCAGGGATTGCGCGGCGGCGGGGTGACGATCACGTCAGCTTCCGTTGCGCCTGCGCTTCGGCGGCCTCGGCGAAGGGCTTTCGTCCTGACCCGGAGTGTGCTTACGTAAAGCATGTCGACATCCGGGCGCAGCGGCGTTCTGACGGCAGCCGCGGGGCTGTCTCGCGTGATCGTCTGGGCGCCCGACTGGCGCTCGGCCTTCGACAAGGCGCTGGCGCGCGAGGTCGAGGAGCGGCGCTTTTTCCTGTGGCTGCCGGTCGCGGCCATGGGCGGCGTTGCTCTGAACCTTTCGGCCGACAGCGAGCCGGCGCTGTGGGCGCCGATCGCGCTGACTTTGGCGTTCTCGGCGCTCGCGGTCCTCGCCCGTGCGCGCCCGGTCGCGTTCGGCGTCATGCTCGCCTTCGCCGCGCTGTTCGCCGGGTTTCTCGCCATGTCGCTGCGCACGGCGCGGGTGGCGGCGCCGGTGCTCGACCGCATCCGCATCGTCTCCCTGACCGGTTATATCGAGGAGGTCGACCTGAGGCCGGCCGGCGCGCGCATGGTGATCGCGGTTTCGAGCGCCGACGGCATGCCGGCGGAAAAGGTCCCGCGACGCGTCCGCGTCACCACCCGCAAGACTCCCGACGTGGTCGCGGGAGACTTCGTGCGGCTGAAGGCGCGGCTCCTGCCGCCGTCGCACGCGGCGCTGCCGGGCGGCTACGACTTCGCCCGCGACGCCTTCTTCGCCGGCGTCGGCGCGGTCGGCTCGACGCTGGGCGCGATTCAAGTCCTGCCGCCGCCCGGCGACCAGACGTTTCGCCAGCGCTTCGCCGCCGCGATCGACCACGCCCGCAACCGCCTCGCGGTCAGGGTCGACCGCATCATCGGCGGCGACGAGGGCGCCATCGCCGCCGCGATGGTGACAGGCAAGCGCGACTTCCTCAGCAACGACGCCAAGGACCTCATCCGCGAGGCCGGCATCTTCCACATCATCACCATCTCCGGCGTGCAGATGACGCTGGTCGCGGGCATTTTCTTCGTCGTGACGCGGCGTCTGCTCGCGCTCTCGCCGGCGCTGGCGCTGAACTATCCGATCAAGAAATGGGCGGCCGCCGTCGCCATGGCGGGCTCGCTCCTCTACGACGTCGCGACCGGGTCGCGCGTCGGCACCGAGCGGGCGCTGGTGATGACGCTGATCGTGCTCGGCGCAGTCCTTCTCGACCGGCGGGCGCTGACCATGCGCAACCTCGCCTTCGCCGTCTTCGCCGTGATCGTCATCGAGCCGGAGGCGATCCTCGGTGTGAGCTTCCAGCTCTCGTTTGCGGCGGTCGCGGCGCTGGTGGCGGTGATGGAGGCGCGGCTTTCGGCCATGGAGACCGACCCGGACCCGTTCCTGCCGCAGCGGGGCCGGGCGCCGCCGCGCACGCTTCTCGACGAGATTTTCCACCGGCCGCTCGCCCTTCTCGTCGCGACATTCTGCGCGACCGGCGCCACCGCCGCGTTCATGGCCTATCACTTCCACGACCTCAGCCCCTATGTGCTGATCGGCAATCCGCTGACCCTTTCGATCATCGAGTTCTTCGCCGTGCCGGGCGCGCTGGCCGGCGCGGCGCTCTATCCGCTCGGGCTCGACGCGCCGGTCTGGCTCTATGTCGGCCTCGGCATCAAGTTCATCCTGTGGGTCGCCCGGTTCATCGCCGAGTCGCCCGGCTCGACAGTGCATCTGCGGGCCTTCGCGCCTTTTGCCCTGCCGTTTCTCGCGCTCGCGGTGACGAGCGCGACGATCTGGCGGACCTGGACCTTCCGCGCGAGCGCGATCCCCTTCGCCGTCGCCGGCCTGATCGGGGCCTCCGACGGGCCGCGCTGGGACGTCATCGTCGCGCCTTCGGGCGAGCAGGCGGCGGTGCGCGACGCCGACGGCAAGCTGATGATCGTGGGAAAACGCTTCAACGCCTTCGCCGCCGAGCAGTGGCTCGCCGCCGACGGCGACGGGCGGGAGCCCTCTGAGGCGCGCGATCCGGACGCGCCCTGCGACCGCCTCGGCTGCGTGGCGGCTTTGCCGGAAGGCGAGTCGCTGAGCCTCGTCCTCGACCGGATGGCCTTCGACGAGGACTGCGGGCGCGCCGAGATCGTGGTCAGCGCCCTCACAGCGCCCGCCGGCTGCGGCGCGAAATTCGTGTTCGACGAGAAGGCGCTGGCCCGCCTCGGCGCGGTCGGGCTGACGTGGGACGACGAAAAGGGTTTCACGCCGACGGCGGACCGCACGACCCTGCAGAACCGCCCGTGGTCGCCCGCGCCCGCGCCGTCGCCCGGCGACCGGATCGTGCGGCCGGGACATGCGAGCCACGGGGCCGACCCCGCCGATCCCGACTTGGCGCCCGCCGAGCCGCAGTAGCGCCCGTCGTTGCTCGCAATGCAAGAGTGCATCAAGTTCTTGGCCGGCGTCATGCTGCTGCGCGCGCCGATGTCGCCGCCGCGATCCGGCGCCTCATGGAGACGCGCAACGTCGTGGTCAACCGTCCCGCGGTGGAAATGGGCCTCAGCGTGCTGGAGGCCGGCGGCGACTTTGCGGACTGCGTGATCGCCTATGACGGCGCTTTTCTACGCGTATTCCGGGAACCCCCGGGTCGAAGAGCCCGGGGGGCGCGCTGCCCGAAGCCTTGGGCAAGGTCGACCATCTGCTGGCCGACACCGGCTATTTCAGCGCGGGCAATGTGACCGCCTGCGAAAAATCGGGCGTCGAACCGGTGATCGCGATGGGCCGTCAGCCCCATCATCCGCCTTTGGCCGAGCGCTTCGCGAAGGTCCGGGCCGCGCCGAAGGACCCGACGCCGGTCGAGGCGATGGCGCATCGGCTGAAGACGCCCGAGGGCCGGGCGCTCTACGCCCTGCGCAAGCAGACGCCGGAGCCGGTGTTCGGCATCCTCAAATCCGCGATCGGATTCCGTCAATTTTCGCTGCGCGGGCTGGAAAACGTGCGCGGCGAGTGGAGCCTCGTGACCATGGCCTGGAACTTGAAGCGGATGTTCGTCCTCGACGCCGCCGGTTGAGGGCGGGAGCGCAGCTTTGCGGGCAGACTGAGCCCTCTTCTGCCATCCGACAGGCCCGATCGGATCGCCCGCCGAGCCGGATCGGGCGTTCACCACCGCAGGAAAACGGAAAAGACCCGTCCGACGACAAATCTCAAAACTCAGTCCGACAGCCTGCTAGGAAGCGCCGCCTCGACCTGTTATCGAGGCGGCGAACCGTCAAAGGGGAGAGAGGCATGCTGGAGCGGATGCAGGATGCGCCGGCGCAGGCGCTTGCGCTCGAGGCGAGCGGCACGATCATGGCCCGCGACGTCGAGCAGGCCATCGAGGCCGGGCTCGGAGCGACGAGCGCCGCGACCGGGCTCGTGATCGTGATCAGCCGGGATTTCGACGGCTATTTCGCCGAGCTGGCGCGGGGGCTGGCGAACGTCTCGCTCGCGCACAAGACCATCGTCCGGATCGCGGTTGTCACCGACGGCGACCGGATGGACGAAGCCAGGCTCGCCGGATTCGACGTCTCCGCTGTTCCGATTCGGCTGTTCGCCGTCAGCGACCGCCGGGCGGCGTACGACTGGGCCGCCGCGGCGCGCCGCGGCGAATAGGTTCGGGCGGAGGGAGGCGGGCGCTCAGGCTCGTGATGGATTCCGGCCGCTGTCCGCGTGCTCCTGGAGGCGCTGAGCGAGGTCGGAAAAGTCCCGGCAGAGCTGCTCGAGCGCAAACCCGAGCGCAAAGAGCCGCTCGACGTCGGCGGTCGCCATGGCGCGCGTGAGGCCCTCGTTGCGGATGGCGGCTATCTTTGCGTTGTAGGCGCCGAGCGCCGACACCGCAGGCGCGACCGTCGGCGGGGATCGCCGGCCTGCGAGGGCGTCTGCGGAACCGCGCAAGAAAGCCGACGCGGCCTCGCCGAATGGGGCGAGCGGCGAAACGAGCCGTTGCGCGATCGCTTCGGGAAGCGGCTCGACCGCCGCTCGGCCGATCATGACGTAGTCGTTTCGAATCCGGAGCAGCGTGCGCGCGAGCGGGGCGGGGTCGGGGGCGCGCACGAAGGAGACGATGCGCTCGCGTTTGGCTTCGTCGGCGAGGCCCTGGAACGCCGAAACCGCCTCGGTCAGCTTGTTCTGCGCCAGCGCGATCGGCACGGCTTCGATGTCGCGTGAGAGCCGGGCGAGGAGCCTGGGCAGCAGGTCCGCCATCTGGTTCAGGATCCGGCATGCGGCCTCGAGGCTCATCCCGTGCGCGCGTTCGGGCAGAACGACGAGCGAGACGACGACCGCGACCGCCCCGCCGATCGCCACTTCCAGGACGCGCGTGATCGCCGAAACGATCGGACTCTCGCCCAGCTCGCCGCCGATGAGGAGCACGAGCACGGCGGAGAACGGCGCGACGCGGAAACGCGGATCGAGCGCCGCGGCAAACGCCAGCGGGCCGACCGAGAGCGCGAGGACGAGCGCCTGCGCGACCGGCGACCTGTGGGGAATCGCGAGCCCGATCGCGACCGCATAAACCGCGCCTCCGAGCGTCCCGATATTGTATTCCAACGTTGCGCGCAGCGATCCGCCGACGCTCACTTGGCTGACCACGATCGCGGTCAGCACTGTCCAGAGCCCGTGCAGTGGAAAGTCGAAGCTTCGGGCCGCGGCGAAGGCCAGGAGTCCCGCGACCGTCACGCGCAGGCCGTAGCGCAGCTGCGGCCCGTACGCACGGACCTGATCGCGGAAAGCGGCGAGCGCGCTCATGCCCGCTAGCGTCCGCCGGAGACGGTGAGCACGCTGCCGGTGACGAAGGCTGCGGCCGGCGACAGGAGCCAAGCGACCGCCTCGGCGATGTCGCCTGGAGCGCCGACACGGCCGAGCGGGGTCGTCGCCGCGATGCGCTCGCGCACGCCCGGCTGCGACAGGAAATCGCCGGTCATGTCGGTCGCGATCATGCCCGGCGCGACCGCGTTGACGCGAACGCCTTCCGCGCCGACTTCCGTGGCGAAGCCCTTGGTGAAGCTTTCGACGGCGCCTTTGCTCGCGGCGTAGGGCGCGAGTCCCGGCAGCCCGCCGATCCTGGCCGCGATCGACGAGACGTTGACGATCGCGCCGCCTGCGCCGCCGCGGCGGGTCGAGAGGCGAAGCGCCGCCTCCTTGCAGCAGAGGATGGTCCCGATGGCGTTGACGGCGAAGAGCCGCGTCAGGGCGGCCGGGTCCTGCTCGACGACCGGCGCGACCTGGCCGAGGCTTCCGGCGTTGTTGACCAATCCCGAGAGCGGGCCGAGCGTTTCGACGGCTTCGGCGAACAGGCGCTGGATCGCGCTCGCGTCCGCGACGTCGGCCTGAAAGGCTTGCGCTTTCCCGCCCGTCGCCGCGATGGCGGCGACCGTGGCTTCCGCCGCGACAGCGTCGGAAGCGTAGTTGACCGCGATCGCGTATCCATCGGCCGCAAGACGCTTGCAGATCGCTGCGCCGATGCCGCGCGAGCCGCCTGTGACGACAACGAGTCCGGTGCTCATCCTGCGCAGTCCTTTCCCCAGTCCGCGCTGCCGGTACATGCCCGCCTCCCGGCCGTCAATCGCGTGGGAAACGTCAGGGCTTCAGCCGCCAGCCCGTCCGGAAGATCCAGGTCAGGATCGCGAGCGAGACGACGATGAACGCGATCGTGAATCCGAGGCTCGTCGCGACGCTGACGTCGCCCTGGCTCAGGAAGCTCCAGCGGAAGCCGCTGACGAGATAGACGACGGGATTGAAGAGGCTCACCGTGCGCCAGAACGGGGGCAGCATGTCGATGCTGTAGAAGGCGCCTCCGAGGAAGGTCAGCGGCGTCACGACCAGCGAAGGGATCACCGCAAGCTGCTCGAAGGTCTTCGCCCACACGCCGATGACGAAGCCGAGCAGGCTGAACGCCACCGAGGTCAGGATCAGGAAGGCGACCATCCAGAACGGATGGTCGATCCGCACCTCCACGAACAGCGTGGCGGTCGCCAGAATGATGAGGCCGATGACAATCGACTTGGTCGCAGCAGCCCCGACATAGGCAGCCACCGCCTCGACCGGCGACAACGGCGCCGAAAGGATCTCGAAAATCGTGCCGGTGAATTTCGGAAAATAGATGCCGATCGAAGCGTTGGACAAGCTCTGCGTCAGGAGCGACAGCATGATGAGCCCCGGCACGATGAACGCGCCGTAGCTGACCCCGCCGACCTCGTGGATGCGCGAGCCGATCGCGCCGCCGAACACCACGAAATAGAGGGCGGTGGTGATGACCGGCGTCGCCACGCTCTGCCAGATCGTGCGCACCGTGCGCGAGAGTTCGTAGCGGTAGATGGCCCAGACGCCCCCGGGATTGAGCCCTCTCATGCCGCGCGTCCGACCAGATCGACGAAGATGTCCTCGAGGCTGCTCGCCGTCGTTTCGAGGTCGGCGAAGTCGACGCCGGCTTCGGCGAGCCGGCGCAGCAGAGTCGGCGCGCCCGTGTCTCTCGCCGAGGCGTCGAAGCTGTAGGCGAGCCGCCGCCCGCCGTCTTCGAGCGCGA
The DNA here is from genome assembly GCA_903932535.1 of uncultured Hyphomicrobiales bacterium. Lineage (GTDB taxonomy): Bacteria > Pseudomonadota > Alphaproteobacteria > Rhizobiales > Beijerinckiaceae > Roseiarcus. The sequence goes on from CAIZGR010000252.1 coordinate 8,593, forward strand.
TCGGCCAGCCGGCGAGCGAATCGGGCAGGGCGGGCAAGGGACGGGTCAGGACCAGGGTGAGGCGCCGCTTGCCGAGCTTGCGCATCAGCGCCTTCTTGTCCTCGACCAGCAGGACGCGCCCTTTGTCGATCACCCCGACGCGGTCGGCCATCTCTTCGGCTTCCTCGATGTAATGCGTCGTCAGGATCACCGTGACACCGTCGTCCCGGAGCCGCCGCACCAGCGCCCACATGTCGCGCCGCAGGTTGACGTCGACGCCGGCGGTCGGCTCGTCGAGGAACAGAACCTCGGGCTGATGACTCAGCGCCTTGGCGATCATCACCCGCCGCTTCATGCCGCCCGAGAGCTCGACGATGCGGCTGTTTCGCTTCTCCCACAGGGAAAGGTCGCGCAGCAGGCGCTCGAGATAGGCCGGGTCGGGCGGCCGGCCGAACAGGCGCCGGCTGAACGACACCGTGCCCCAGACGGTGGCGAAGATGTCGAGCGCGATCTCCTGCGGCACGAGGCCGATGGCGAAGCGCGCGGCGCGAAAGTCGCGCTGGATGTCGAAGCCGGCCACGCGGACGGCGCCCGAGGTCATCGACACCGTGCCGCAGACGACGCCGATCAGCGTCGTCTTGCCGGCGCCGTTGGGGCCGAGAAGGGCGAAAATCTCACCCTTGTCGATCGCGAGATCGACGGCGTCGAGGGCCAAGTGTCCGTTGGCGTAGCGCTTGGTGACGGCGGCGCAGTCGATGATCGGCGGCATGTGTTGGATGCTTCCCCGGGGCGGCGCGGGGGCGCGCTCTGCGGCGTCCCGGCGCTCCTATGTAGGCGGAGCGGGGACCGCCGTCCATTCGGCGGCGCGGGTCGTAAACGAGGCGCGCGTTCAGAACCCCATCGGCACGAAGAAGCAGTAGACGGTCGACTGAACGCCTTCGCCGTTGTCGCGGTAGAAGATCCAATAGTCGCCGTCCTGGCTCGGCAGCGCGTCCCGGGCGGGAATGCGATAGCGGTAGCCGTCGACCGCGTAATAGTCGTCCGAGACGCGGTGGACCTGGTCGGGGCGGAGGTGGTGGGCGTCGTCCGGTCCGCAGCACGCCGATTTGATCCAAAGCGGCACGATGTCGCCGTTCGCCCAGACGTCGTGGGCGGCGGCGGGACGGCCGGTCAGGCCGCAGAGCAAGGCGAGCGCAAAGCAGGCAGGTCTCATATCCGCTCCGGTCCATCCGCAATGAATCGGCCGTCACCGCTTGCCCGCGGCGACGCTGGTGGGTTTGGTAAAACGGCATCAGGGCGAAACGGTGGAGCCGATTCTCCGACACACGGGAAGGGCCGCTTGTTGTGGCGCCCGGTGCGGCGTCCGCGTTCGCGCGGCCTCCGGCGCCGCCGAGTTGGCGACGGCTCCCGTCCGTAGCGACTGCGGTCATGGGCGCATCGGGTGGGAGCGCGTCTTGCGCTCCTGGGGCGGCGAGACGCCGCCCCTCCGATCGGCCTCGACGTCCGCGCCCGCGCTTGCCGCGACTCGCCGCCCGCGCTAACCCCGCCTCATGGCCAAAGCCGCCCCGCCTCCCCCGCCGCCGCCCTCTGCGCCGATCGACGTCAACCTGCGCGACGCGCTCGAGGAGCGCTACCTCGCCTATGCGCTTTCGACCATCATGGGCCGGGCGCTGCCCGACGCGCGCGATGGGCTCAAGCCCGTGCATCGCCGCATCCTCTATGGCATGCACATCCTGCGGCTCGACCCCGGAACCGCGTTCAAGAAATGCGCCAAGATCGTCGGCGACGTGATGGGCTCTTTCCATCCGCACGGCGACCAGGCGATCTACGAGGCGCTGGTGCGCCTCGCCCAGGATTTCGCCTCGCGCTATCCGCTGATCGAGGGCCAGGGCAATTTCGGCAACATCGACGGCGACAACGCCGCCGCCTACCGCTACACCGAAGCGCGCATGACCGACGTGGCGCGCCTCCTGATGGAGGGCGTGGACGAGGACTCGGTCGACTGGCGCGACAATTATTCGGGCGACACGAAAGAGCCCATCGTCATGCCGGCGGCCGTGCCGAACCTGCTCGCCAACGGCGCGCAGGGGATCGCGGTCGGCATGGCGACCTCGATCCCGCCGCACAACATCGCCGAACTCTGCGACGCCGCGCTCTATCTCATCGCCCATCCCGGCGCGGGGACGGAGGCGCTGACCCAGTTCGTGCCGGGACCGGATTTTCCGACCGGCGGAATCGTCATCGACGACAAGAGGTCGATCGTCGAGACCTACAAGACCGGCCGCGGCGGCTTCCGCCTGCGCGCCCGCTGGGAGAAGGAGGAGTCCGGCCGCGGCGGCTGGGTCGCGGTCGTCACCGAGATCCCCTACGGCGTGCAGAAGTCGCGCCTGATCGAGCAGATCGCCAACCTGCTCAACGATAAGAAGCTGCCCCTCCTCGCCGACGTGCGCGACGAATCGACCGAGGACGTGCGGATCGTGCTCGAGCCGAGGAGCCGCGCGGTCGAGCCGGCGACGCTGATGGAGTCGCTCTTCCGGCTCTCCGAGCTCGAAACCCGCATTTCCGTCAACATGAACGTGCTGGTCGACGGGGTGACGCCGAGGGTCGTCTCGCTCGACGAAGCCCTGCAGCAATGGCTCGACCATCGCCGAAACGTGCTCGTCCGCCGCTCGCGCCATCGGCTCGCGGCGATCGACAGGCGGCTCGAGCTTTTGGCCGGCATGATCGTCGTCTTCCTCAACCTCGACGAGGTGATCCGGATCGTTCGCGAGGAGGACGACCCGAAGGAGGCGCTCAAAGCCCGCTTCGGCCTGACCGAGAATCAGGTCGTCTACGTCCTCGACACGCGCCTCAGATCCTTGCGCCGGCTCGAGGAAATGCAGCTCCGCAAGGAGCAGACGGACCTTGCGGAAGAGAAGGCGTCGATCGAGCTGCTCCTGGCGAACGACCGCAAGCAATGGCAGATGATCGCGGTCGAAATCCGGGATCTCAAGAAGACGTTCGGGCCGGACACCAAGCTCGGCAAGCGCCGCACGCAATTCGCCGCCGCGCCCGAGGTCGTGGTGTCCGAGCTTGCCGAGGCGCTGGTCGAGCGCGAGCCTCTGACCGTCGTCGTGTCGCAGAAGGGCTGGATCCGCGCGCTCAAAGGACAGGTCGCCGACCTCTCCTCGCTGGCGTTCAAAGGCGACGACGCCCTGAAAACCTCGTTCTTCGCCGAGACGACCTCGAAAATCCTCGTGCTCGCGAGCGACGGCAAGGTTTTCACCCTCGACGCCGCGAAGCTGCCCGGCGGGCGCTCCCAGGGCGAACCGATCCGGCTGATGGCCGACCTCGACGAGAGCGCGGCCATCGTCGCCGTCTGGGCTTGCGCGCCGGGTACGAAGCGGCTGATCGTCGCTTCCGACGCCAACGGCTTCATCGTGGCCGAGGACGAGCTTCTGTCCTCGACGCGCAAGGGCCGCGCGGTGCTCAACGTCGCAGCGCCGGCGACCGCGGCGCTGATCGCCCCGGCCGCCGGCGACCACGTCGCGGTCGTCGGCCAGAACCGCAAGCTGCTGGTGTTTCCGGTGGCGCAGCTTTCCGAGATGGCGCGCGGCAAGGGCACGCGCCTGCAACGCTACAAGGACGGCGATATTTCCGACGTGAAGGTCTTCGCCATCGCCGACGGCCTGACGTGGCGCGACTCTGCCGGGCGCGCCTTCACGGTCGCCATGCCGGAGCTCGCGGAATGGATCGGCAATCGCGCCGAAGCCGGCCGCCTGCCGCCGAAGGGGTTTCCGAAGAACAATAGGTTCGAGGGGTAGGCGGCGATCGGCCGCAGGGCTGCGCGCGACGCGCGGCGGCTTATTCCGTCGCAATGCCCAGCGCGGCGCCGTTTGGCGTCGTCATCGCGAGGACCCCGGGATTCGAGCCTTCGGGAGACGCGCAACACGATTGTCATTCCGTCGAGCACGCGGTCGTCGACCGCGGCTGAAGGGGTTGCGGTGACGACGAATCGAGATCGGCCTCGACAACCTCCGATTGAGGGGTCGACTCGACCTGATTCGGGCCGTGGGCGGGCCGCGGGGGCCCGTATGGACGGTGCTCGAGCGCATTTGACGATCGAGGATGCGCTAAAGTTCTCCTCGTGTCGTAAGGTAAAACGGATATAATTGTCTATTTTGCTGCAAAATAGGTAGAATAAGCTAAGCGCTGTTATAAACAATATTAATAATTAACAAATTATTAACTAAATATTGTCGGTCTTGAAGCAGCATAACCTATTTCGAGGTCGAAAAATGGCACAATCTGAGGTTGTGACGAGACCCGGTACAACCGCGCTTGACTTCATCGAAGGTTGTGATCATGTTTGTTAATGCAACCCAGGGTTGGGTTGTGAGCTCGGGGGTTTACCTGACATGATGAAGACACTGATGGGCGTCGCGTTCGGCGCCGGGGCGATGATGGCGGCCGGTTGCGCGGGCGCGACGGTTCTCGTAGCGACGTATACCGACGCGTCCTCCACGGAGACGTGGAAGCAGGACTCCAACCCAACTCCGACGACTTTCACCGCCGGCGCGGGGACCACCATTGCAGTCTGGGACGCTGCCTGGACCCTCGATCCCGGCCCGGCCGTCACCTACGCGAACGCCTCCTACGGCGGCGGCTTCAGCGGCAGCTTCGGTGCGGCCTTCGGGTCGCAGATATACACCGGATCGGAGGCGGCGCCCGTCTTCGCTGTGGGCCGGTACGCCGGCCTCAGCGATGGCTCGGGTGGGAGCAGCGGCGTCCTCACTTTGTCCGCTGCCGCCGTTCCCGAACCGGCGACCTGGGCCATGATGCTCGCCGGCTTCGCCGGACTCGGAGCGTTTTCCCTCGGCGCCCGCCGGCGCCCGCTCGCGGCGTAAACCGCCGCAAGCAAAACCAAGCACGACCGCGCTTCGGCGATGGCGGGAAAATGCTCCGCCATCGCCGGCGTCCCGGCGTCTTTTCGCGGCGAAGGAACGAGGAATTCACGCCGCGCATTTCGTGCTGACGGGGTCCGCACCCGGCGGCGATCCAGAGGCCCGGGCCGCTGTTTTGGCGTGGCTTCGAGGGTTCGACGCCATGCAGGCGCCTGGGAAGGTTTTCGGCCGCGACGCCGGCGCATCCGCGCTATGAGGCGTCGGTGGCGAGCATTGACATTGTCGATACGGAACCCACGGCTCTTCGCGCCGCGAGCGCGCCAAGCGCGGGCGGGGAGCGAAAGCGGTGATGGCCGAACGGTACATGAACTTGGCCAGCTGCGCCGCGATCGCCGCGGCTCAAAGAAGCTGGCGCGCAGGCCTGACGTCGCGCGTCGTCGCCGCCGCGTCCGCCGCCAGATCGACCACGAACCGGCTGCCGCCGCCCGGTTCCGCGTCGCACACGACATCGCCGCCGTGGCGGCGGGCGATCTGGCGCACCAGCGACAGGCCGAGGCCCCAGCCGCCCGCCGATTCGCTCCGCCCGGCCGGCCGGTAGAACGGCTCGAACACCCGCTCCCGTTCGGCCGGCGCGATTCCCTCCCCGCAATCGCTGACGACGATCCGCGCCCCGCCCTCGCGCCGGGTCACAGCGACGCGGAACGGCGGCCGCCCGTGCCGTGCGGCGTTCTCGAGAAGATTGCGGATCAGGCGGCGCAGCAGCGTCGCGTCGCCGTCGATCTCGACCGGATCGCCGTCGTCCGCCACGCTCGCCACGCCCGCATCGAGGCGCGCCGCCTCTTCCGCCGCGAGGCCCAGCAGATCGACGCGAACAGCGTGCGCCGTGGGGGCGCCGTCGTGGTCGAGGCGGCTCGCGAGCAGGATCTCGTCGACGAGCTGCTCGCTCTCGGCCAGATCGCGCAGGATCTCGGCATGCAGGTCGGGGCGCGGATCGGCGAGCCAGAGCTCGACCGCCACCCGCAGCCGCGCCAGCGGCGAGCGCACCTCGTGGCTCGCGTTGGCGAGCAGCGCCTTCTGCGCGTTCACGAGCTGCTCGATGCGCGCGGCGGCGGCGTTGAACGCGCGCGCGACCGCCGCGACTTCGTCGTCGCCGTGGTCGTCGACGCGCAGCGACAGCCCGCCCGCCCCCCACCGCTCGACGCCGGAGCGCAGGGCTTCGAGCCGCCGCGTGAGCCTCGCGGCGACCGGAAAGGCGGTCAGGCCGACGCCGAAGACGACGACCAGCATGGTCGAGAGGATGCGCGGACCCGGCCCCGGACCGGGCGGGCGCAAATTCGCCAGCACGACGCGCCCATCGGGAAGGTCGACGCGCAGGACGCGCGGCGCCCGGCCGAATCGCTCGCGCTCGCTCGCAGCGAGCCTAATGGGAAAGCCGCGCAACGCCGCGAGCCTCCCGTCAGCCCCGTAGACGGAGACGTCGGCGTTCATGGCGTCGCCGAGGCGCGCCGCCGAGGCGGCAAGGGCCTCCGGCGGAGCGCCGGGCGCGGGCAGCATCCGGTCGCTGAGACGAATCTCCGGCGCGCGCCAGCCCTCCGGCGGGCGTTCGCCCACCAGCCACCAGAACGCCCCCATCAGCGCCGTGACGGCGACGAGGCTCGCCAGCAGCGTCAGATAGACCTTCCAGAACAGCCTGCGACGCACGCCGGTCACGGCTCGCCGTCCTGCTTGCGGGCGAAGACGTAGCCCGCGCCGCGCACGGTGAGGATGCGGCGCGGATGCTTGGGATCGTCCTCGATCGCCGCGCGAATGCGCGAGATATGGACGTCGATCGAGCGGTCGAAGGCGTCGAGCTCCGCGCCCTTGACGAGATCCATCAGGCGCTCGCGCCCGAGCACCCGCCCGGCGTTCTCAGCCAGCGCGACCAGAAGGTCGAACTGGTAGCTGGTGAGAAGCCGCTCCTCGCCGTCGATGCGAACCATGCGGGATTCGCGGTCGATCTGAAGCCGCCCGAAGCGCAGAATCGCCCCCGGCGAGCCCGCCGCAACTCGGCCGCGGCGCAGAATCGCGCGAATGCGCGCCTGCAACTCGCGCGGGTTGAAGGGTTTGGGGAGATAGTCGTCGGCGCCGATCTCGAGCCCGACGATGCGGTCCGTATCCTCGCCGCGCGCGGTCAGCATGAGGATCGGGGTCTCAGCGCGGGCGCGGATGGTGCGGCAGACCTCGAATCCGTCGATATCGGGCAGCATCACGTCGAGAATGACGGCGTCGAACGTCGCCGCTTCGAGCGCGGCGAGCCCGTCGCGGCCGGTGAGGCGACGCTCGACGACGAACCCGGCCGCGCTGAGATAGTCCGACAGCATGGCGGCGAGGCGCGCATCGTCGTCGATGATGAGAAGCCGCTCCGCCATGACTGTCCAGCCCTATTCGGCCCCGTCGTCAGGACCGCCGTGCATCGGGCCGCCGTGCCGCGGTCCTCCGCCCCACGGACCCATCATCGGCCCGTGCGGCGGCATCGCCTCGATCTGGGCCGCGAGCTTGGCCCGCTGGTCGGGGGTGAGCTGGTCGGCGATGTCGAGGAGACCGCCGACCATCGCCTTGGACTTGGCGTCGAACGCCGCGACCGCCTGGGCGCGCAGCTTCTCGACCTCGGCGCGGTCGATCGCCGGCGCGGCCAGGAGCTCGAGCGCCCGCTTGCGCAGCGCCGCATGCTCTTCCGGATTGGGCGCGATCTCGGCGAATTTGGCGACGACGATGTCGTGCGCCTTGTTCTCCTGCTCGGCGCTGGCGCCGGCCGCGTCGAGGGCGCGCCGGACCTCGTGCTGGACGAAGGCGAGGCGAGCGCCTTGCCGCCAGCCGTCCGCCCCGGCCGACGTGGCGGCTGCATAGGCGCCCAGACCGAGCGCGATTCCACAGGCGAGAACTCCGGCGAAGAGCGCCGGCGCCCTCCAGCGCCGCGGGCCGCGCCCGCCGAGATCCCGCTTCGTTTCCAGCAGCGGCGGTTCGCGCCCAAGCATGGGATTGTCGTTGTCGGTCATGTCCGTCTCCTTCGTCGGCGGCGTTCGGCGCCGCTTCGACAAGGACGCTAGCGCCGGAAGGTTTCGCGCATTCCGGCCGATTGTAAAGTTTGATGAACGGACTGCGGCGCTTCGACAACAGCGGTGGGGAAAACGGCGTCTCCTCGCCCGGCCCCGGCATGCGCAGCCGGAAAGGGCGCCGTATAAGGATTTCCCGCGGACCACAGCGATAATGCCGGAGTTCCCCTTTGACCGGAAGACCCCTCCCTTTGCAGCGCGCGCCGGCCCGGGAGCAGAGCGGTCCGGAGGCGCGCTGCGGCGTGGGGCCATGACGCCCCGGCTGCCGCTCGTCCTCGTCGCCGCCGTCGCGCGCAACGGCGTGATCGGCGCCGACAACCGGCTGCTGTGGCGGCTGTCGAGCGACCTGAAGCGCTTCCGGGCGCGCACTTGGGGCAAACCGCTCGTCATGGGCCGCAAGACGTTTCAGTCGATCGGCCGGCCGCTGCCGGGGCGCGAGACGATCGTGGTCACGCGCGATCCGGGCTTCTCGGCCGAGGGCGTCTTCGTCGTCCACGGCCTCGACGCCGCGCTGGCGCTGGCGCAAGCGCGGGCGGCGGCGATGGGCGCCGGCGCGATCGTGGTCGCGGGCGGGGGCGAGATCTACGCGCAGACGATCGGACGCGCAGACCGCCTCGCCCTCACCGAGGTCGCGCTCGCGCCCGAGGGCGACGCCGCCTTTCCGCGCATCGATCCGGCGGAATGGCGCGAGATTCGGCGCGAGCCGGGCGGCCGCGGCCCCGGCGACGAGGCGGATTTCTGCTTCGTCGATTTCGAGCGCGCGAAGCCTGCGGGCTGACCGCGCATGTGGCCGGCGGCCCCCGCGATTTCGTCCGCTTTTTCCTGCCGATTCCCGGCGCGCGAGTCCCGAGGTTAACGCGCCGTTAAGCGCCTCGCCTTAAGCCTGCCTTAACTCTGCTGTTTGGCGGATCGTTAGGGAATTGTCTCGCTATGAAGCACGTCGCGGTCCTGATGGGCGGCTGGTCGGCTGAGCGTCCGGTGTCGCTGAACTCGGGCCGCCAGTGCGCCGACGCGCTCGAGGCGTCGGGCTACCGCGTCACCCGCATCGACGTCGACCGCTCGATCGCCGACACGCTCGCGCGCCTCGCGCCCGACGTCGCCTTCAACGCCCTGCACGGCAAGGTCGGCGAGGACGGGACGATCCAGGGCGTGCTGGAGATCCTGCGCATCCCCTACACCCATTCCGGCGTGCTGGCTTCCGCGCTCGCGATGCAGAAGGACCTCGCCAAGACGGTGCTGGCGGCGGCGGGGGTGCCGGTCGCGCACGGGCTCGTCGTCGACCGCCACGAGGCGGCGAAGCGCCACGCGCTCGAGCCGCCCTATGTGCTCAAGCCGGTGTGCGAGGGCTCGTCGTTCGGCGTGGTCATCGTCAAGGAGGAGCGCGCCCATCCGCCCCAGGAGGTCGGGCGCGACGACTGGCCCTACGGCGACGCCTTGCTCGCCGAGCGATTCGTCGCCGGCAAGGAGCTGACCTGCGCGGCCATGGGCGACCGGGTGTTCGACATCATCGAAATCCAGCCCGTTTCCGAGGCGTTCTACGGATATGACGCAAAGTACGCAAAAGGCGGGTCGCGACACATCCTCCCGGCAGAACTTAAACCGAATATTTACCATAAGGTCCAAGAGTTGACGCTGAGGGCGCATCGGGCGCTCGGATGTCGGGGCGTCAGCCGGTCAGACTTCCGGTTCGACGAAACCAAAGGCGATGAGGGCGAGCTGGTGTGTCTCGAGGTCAACACGCAGCCGGGCATGACGGAAACTTCGCTGGTCCCCGACATGGCGGCCTACGCGGGGATCTCGTTCGCCGAGCTGGTCGCCTGGATGGTGGAGGACGCGTCGTGCGACCGCTGAGCTTCGCCTTCGGATCGGGCGCTTCGTCGAGGCCGGCCCTCGCCGGCGCGGCGAAAGACGCCGGCCCGGCCAAGGTTCTTTTGCGCAACGAACGCGCCGGGCGCGGGGCGTTTCGACTCCGCCTGCCGCTCGACCGTCCCCCGCCGCTCGGGCTCGAGGTTGTGCTGACGCTGGCGGTTCTGACCTGCGCGGCGGGCTACGGAGCGATTCGCGGCGGACAGCTCGACGACTTCGTCGCCCGTCACGGCGGCGTCGGCGACGTCGCCGCCCGCGTGCTCGGCTTCGGCGTCGACGTCGTCACGGTCTCCGGCGCGACCCACATGACCGAGCCGCGAATCCTGGCGATCGCGGGGGTCAGCAGCAAGAATTCGCTGCCGTTCTTCGACGTCGCCGAGGCGAAGGCGCGGCTCGAGGCCGATCCGCTCGTCAAGCAGGCGAGCGTGCGTAAGCTCTACCCCAACCAGATCGTCATCGACGTCGTGGAGCGGACGCCCTACGCGGTCTGGCAGAAGGACGGCCAGGTGCGCGCCGTCGCCGCCGACGGCGCGCCCATCGACGACGTTCGGGACAGCCGCTACGCCGGCCTGCCCTTCGTCGTGGGCGAGGGCGCCAACGCGCGGGCGCGCGAATTCGCCGCCCTGTTGGACGCGATGGAGGAATTGAAGCCGCGGGTCGTGGCCGGCGTGCTGATCGGCCAGCGCCGCTGGAACCTGAGGCTGAAATCCGGAATCGACGTCAAGCTGCCCGAGGTCGACCCTACGGCCGCCGTCGCGACCCTGCTCCGGCTCGAGCGCGAGCAAAGGCTTCTGGAGCGCGACGTGCTGGCGCTCGACTTCCGCGCGCCCGATCGCGTCTTCGTGCGCCTGACCCAGGACTCGGCTGCGGCCTGGACCGAGGCGCACGCGCCCAAGAAAAAAGACGCGCAGCCATGACCTTCCGGCCGCTTCCCCCGCGCATGCGCCAGATCCCTCCCCGCAAGGCGGCGATCCTGTCGGTTCTCGACATCGGCGCGTCGAAAATCGTCTGCCTGATCGCGCGGCTGAACCCGATGGAGCCATCGACGTCGCTGCGCGGGCGCACGCATCGCTGCAAGATTCTCGGTATCGGCCATCAGCGGTCGAACGGAGTCAAGGGCGGCGCGATCGTCGATCTCCAGGCGGCGGAACACGCGACGCGGCTGGCGATCGACGCGGCCGAGCGCATGGCCGGCGTCGAGGTCGGCGGGGTGATCGTCAACATGTCGGGAGGGCTGCTCTCCTCGCAGCGTTTCAACGCCAAGGTCGCGCTGCGCGGCAAGACGGTCTCGGACCAGGACATCCACCGGGTGCTCGAAGCGGCGTCCGCGGCGAGCACGCAGCCCGGCCGCACGGTCCTGCACGGCCTGCCGACGACCTTCTCGCTCGACGCCACGCGCGACGTGAACGATCCCAGGGGCATGATCGGCGAGCAGCTCGGCGTCGACCTCCACGTCGCCTCGTGCGAGCTGGCGGCGGCGCGGAACCTGATGCTGGTCGTCGAGCGCTGCCATCTGCGCGTCGAGGCGATGGTGGCGACGCCCTATGCGGCGGGCCTCTCGACGCTGGTCGACGACGAGGCCGAGCTCGGCTCGGCGGTGATCGATTTCGGCGGCGGCGCCACCACGGTCGGCGTCTTCTCCGGCGGCCGGCTCATCCACGTCGACGCGGTCGCGGTCGGCGGCATTCACGTCACCCGCGACATCGCCCGCGGCCTCAACGTGTCGATGACCGACGCCGAGCGCCTCAAGACGCTCTACGGCGCCTGCATCGCCTCGCCCTCCGACGACCGCGAGTCGATCGCCGTGCACCGGCTCGGCGACGACATGGATCATCCTACACATCTGCCGAAGTCGGAGCTGATCCGGATCATCCGTCCGCGCGTCGAGGAGATCCTGGAGCTGGTGCGGGACCGGCTGCGCGCCTCCGGCCACGCCGCCCATGTCGGCCGCCGGCTGGTGGTGACCGGCGGCGCCTGTCAGTTGACGGGCCTGCCGGAGCTGGTCCGCTCGGTCATTTCGAGCCAGGCCCGAATGGGGCGGCCGCTCGGGATCGAGGGCCTGCCGGAATCGGGCAAGAGCCCGTCCTTCTCGACCGCGGTCGGCCTGATGATCTACCCGCAGATGGCGGGCCTCGAATATTTCGAACCCTCCCGTTACGCCGCACGGCAGGCCTACGAGGGGGAAGGATACGCGACCCGGGTCGGGCGCTGGCTCAAGGAAAGTTTCTGAACGGATTTCGGGTCCCGCCGGCGGGGGCCCGGATAGCGCGCAAAACGCAGTCACATCGGCGTCCGCGGGCGCCCAACGGGATGAGGTACTCATGTCTATCAACTTGAAGGCGCCCGAACTGAGGGAACTGAAGCCGCGCATCATGGTGTGCGGCGTGGGCGGTGCCGGCGGCAACGCGGTCAACAACATGATCGTGTCGGGGCTCTCCGGGGTCGATTTCGTCGTCGCCAACACCGACGCGCAGGCGCTGACCTCCTCCCGCGCCGAACGCATCATCCAGATGGGTCTCCAAGTGACCGAAGGCCTGGGCGCCGGCTCCAAGCCCGAAGTCGGCAAGGCCGCCGCCGAAGAGGCGCTCGAGGAGATCCGCGACCATCTCGCCGGCGCGCACATGGTGTTCGTCACGGCCGGCATGGGCGGCGGCACCGGCACGGGCGCCGCCCCCGTGATCGCCCGCGCCGCGCGCGACATGGGCATCCTGACCGTCGGCGTCGTCACCAAGCCGTTCCATTTCGAGGGCGGTCGCCGGATGAAGGTCGCCGAGCAGGGCATCTCCGACCTGCAGAAGGCGGTCGACACGCTGATCATCATCCCGAATCAGAACCTCTTCCGCGTCGCCAACGAGAAGACCACCTTCGCCGACGCGTTCTCCATGGCCGACCAGGTGCTCTATTCGGGCGTCGCCTGCATCACCGACCTCATGGTCAAGGAAGGCCTCATCAACCTCGACTTCGCCGACGTCCGCTCGATCATGAGCGAGATGGGCAAGGCGATGATGGGCACGGGCGAGGCGACCGGCGAGAAGCGGGCGGTGCTCGCGGCCGAGGCGGCCATCGCCAATCCGCTGCTCGACGAGACCTCGATGCGGGGCGCGCGCGGGCTGCTCATCTCGATCACCGGCGGCAACGACCTCACCCTCTACGAAGTCGACGAAGCGGCGAGCCGCATCCGCCAGGAAGTCGACGAGGAGGCCAACATCATCCTCGGCGCGACCTTCGATTCCGCCCTCGACGGGGTCGTGCGGGTCTCGGTCGTCGCCACCGGAATCGACCAGGTGGCGATCACCCAGATCGAGGCGATCACCGCGCAGATGCGGGCGGAGCCGCCCCAGCGGGCGCGCGCCCAGGCGCCGGCTCGGGGCTACGCGCCGGCCGACCATGCGCCCGTCGCCGCCGTGGTCAACGACGTCGAGATCCAGCCGGTCGCTCCGGTTTCGGTCGCGTTCCCCGACCCGATCGACCCGCGGCGCGCGCCGCAGGAGGAGGAATACGCCGACTTCATCCCGCCCGAACCCGAGCAGCCGATGGTCCGCGCGCCGCGCATGCCGCAGATCGAGGATCTGCCGCAGGTGGCGCAGAACCAGTTGCGCGCGGTCCGCGAGGCCCAGGCCGCCGCCGCCGCGGGAGCGCCGGAAGCGCGCCGCAAGTCGCTGCTCGAGAAGCTGGCCGCCTTCGGCATCAACCGGCATGACGAAGAGCCGCCGGTGGGGAGACCGGCCGTCGCCCAGCACGCGCCGCTCGCGACCCAGCCGCGCGCCTACACGACCCCGGTGGCCCAGCCGGACTTCAACCGCGCCCAGCCCCGTCCGTTGCCGCCGCGCGCGCCGGCGGCCCCGGTCGCGAGCCTCGACCCGCACGGCCGGCCGGCCCACCGGCCTCCGGTCACCGAGGACGACCAGCTCGACATCCCGGCGTTTCTGCGCCGGCAGCAGAACTGATTGGTGGCGAAAAACGCTCCAGCCGGCCGCGGCGACAGCCGCGGCCGGCCGCATTTCCGTTTAATCATTTTTTGATGTTTCTGCTGTAGCGCGCTGAATTCAAAAGATAAAGTGGTTCCGGGCAGCCTGTAATTTTTGTTCACCAAAGGTGATTTGTCTCCGTCCCTGCCGGCCTTCTATTGTGCTCCCACCATACGGGTCCTCCTCGCTGCGGCGATGTGTTCGAGACCGTCATTAGGGCGCTGCGCCGCCGTTCATGAACGCGGCGAGCGCCCCAAACAGGGCCGGGCGAAAGCCTGGAGGCAATCGAAGATGAAGGCAGCTTATCAGACGACACTGCGTCGCCGCGTTTCGATAGGCGGCGTAGGCGTTCATTCGGCTGCGCCCGCGCAACTCGTCTTGCATCCCGCCGGACCCGACACGGGCGTCACGTTCCTGCGCACCGGCCTGCCGGACGGCCGCGAGCAACTCCTGAAGGCGCGACGGTCGAACGTCACCCACACCGCTCTGTGCACCATCATCGGCGACGCCTCGGGGACGAGCGTGAGCACGGTCGAGCACCTGCTCGCCGCCCTCTCGGGCTTGCAGGTCGACAACGTCCTCGTCGAGATCGACGGCCCCGAGACCCCGATCATGGACGGCTCGGCCGCCGATTTCGTCGCCGCGATCGATCGGGTCGGCGTCGTGCAGCAGGCGCGGACGAGGCGCGCGCTCAAGATCCTGAAGCCGGTGCGGGTCGAACGCGACGGCGGCTTCGCCGAATTGCTTCCGGCCGAGCGCGGCTTCCGGCTCGACGTCGAGATTGATTTCGCCTCGCCCGCGATCGGCCGCCAGCGCCTCGCCTTCAACCTCGAGCCGGCGGCGTTCCGGCGGGAGATCGCGCGGGCGCGCACTTTCGGCTTCGTCAGCGACGTCAAGAGGCTGTGGCAGGCGGGCTATGCGCTCGGCTCGTCGCTCGAAAACTCGGTCGCCATCGACAAGGACGAGATTCTCAACCCCGAGGGCCTGCGCTACGCCGACGAATTCGTCCGCCACAAGGCCCTCGACGCCGTCGGCGATCTGTCTCTCGCGGGGGCGCCGATCGTCGGCGTCTACCGGACCTACCGGCCCGGTCACAAGCTCAACGCGCTCGCGCTCGAAGCGCTGTTCGCCGACCGGTCGGCCTATACGTATTCCGACGCTGCGGCCGCGAGGCCCTTCGTCAAGGGTTTCGGCGCCGGCGCGCATGTTCCGGCCGCCGCGGCGGCGTTCGCCGCGGCCGACTGACAGCGCGACGGGTTTTTCGCGCCGGCGCTTGCGCACGTGGCGCAGCGCCGCCACATTTTGCGGCCATTGACGAACCGCGCGCGACGTCCGCGGAAAGTGGCGCGCGCGGCGGGACTGGGGTAAACACCCGCTGCGCCGCAAGGCGACGGGCGGGGCGGCCGGGCCCTGAATCCCCCATCGTAGCTGCAATCGGGTCCGAACGTATGGTCAAGGTCGAACTGGGCGTCATTTCCTCGATGGCCGTCGGGCGGGCGGCGCGCCGCGCCGCCGCAATTTCGGCGCTGGTCGCGCTCGGGCTCTGCGCCGCGGGCTGCGCGATGATCGACCAGTTCAATCCCTTCGGCGCAGAAAAATACAAGATGGAGATCAAGCCGGACACGCCGGCGAGCCGCACCTACGATCAGGGCCTCGAGAAGCTGGCGAACGGCTCGCCGCAGGAGGCGGCGAAGAAGTTCACCGAACTCGGCAAGCAGTATCCCGAATCCGACTGGGCCCGCAAAGGCCTGCTGATGACGATCTACGCGGACTATCAGGCCGGGAGTTACACCGACGCCGAGACCGGGGCCGAGCGATTCCTGAAGGAATATCCCAATTCGCCCGACGCGCCTTACGTCGCGTATCTGCAAGCCAACGCCTATTACGAGCAAATTCCCGACATCTCGCGCGACCAAGACGCAGCGAACAAGGCGCTCTCCGGATTCCAGGAGATTGTGAAGAAGTATCCGAAGTCCGAATACGTCGAAGACTCGAAGTTCAAGATCACCGTCTGCGAGGACCAGCTCGCCGGCAAGGAGATGTCGATCGGCCGGTTCTACCTCAACCGGCACAATTACACCGCGGCCATCAACCGCTTCCGTAACGTGCTGCAATATTATCAGACGACCCGCCACGCGCCGGAGGCGCTCTATCGCCTCGTCGAGGCTTATCTCGGCCTCGGAATCACCAACGAGGCGCAGACGGCGGCCGCCGTGCTCGGCCACAACTTCCCCGACAGCCAGTGGTACAAGGACGCCTTCAGCCTGCTCCAGGGCAAAGGCCTGTCGCCGCAGGAAAATTCAGAGTCGTGGATGTCGAAGATCTACCACACGGTCGTTCCGTCCTGAGCGGAGCGTCACACCCATGCTCGCGCGTCTCTCCATCCGCGACGTGGTCCTGATCGATCAGCTCGATCTCGAATTCTCGACAGGCCTGACGATCCTCACCGGAGAAACGGGCGCGGGCAAATCGATCCTGCTCGACTCCCTGTCGCTGGCGCTCGGAGCGCGCGGCGACGGCGGTCTGGTCCGTCATGGCCAGACGCAAGGGCAGGTGATCGCGGTGTTCGAGCTTCCGCCCGGTCACGCCGCCCACGCCCTGCTCGAAGGGCAGGACATCGAGATCGGGGACCAGTTGATCCTGCGGCGCGTCCAGCTCGCCGACGGGCGGACCCGGGCCTACGTCAACGACCAGAGCGTGAGCGTGCAGGCGCTGCGCGCGCTCGCCTCGTCCCTGGTCGAGATCCACGGCCAGCATGACGAGCGCGCGCTGACAGATCCCGCGATCCACCGGGCGCTGGTCGATTCCTATGGCGGTCTGGATGGGCAGGCGAAGGCGACGCAGGAAGCCTACGCGGCGCTGCGCGACGCCGAA
Organism: uncultured Hyphomicrobiales bacterium; assembly: GCA_903932535.1. Classification (GTDB taxonomy): domain Bacteria; phylum Pseudomonadota; class Alphaproteobacteria; order Rhizobiales; family Beijerinckiaceae; genus Roseiarcus. The sequence continues at coordinate 25,255 of CAIZGR010000252.1, forward strand.
CGCGCGCTCGAATCCGAACGCGCCCGCGTCGCCGCCGCGGAAGCCGAGGCCGATTTCGCCCGCCACGCCCATGAGGAGCTGACCAAGCTCGCCGTTCAGCCCGGCGAGGAGGAAGAGCTCGCCGCCCGCCGGCAGGCGATGATGCAGGGCGAGAAGGTCGCCGCCGACATCCGCGAGGCGCGCGATCACCTGAGCGGCGACGCGGCGATCCTGCCGATGCTGCTCTCCGTGTCGCGGCGGCTGCAGCGCCGCATGCCGCAGGCGCCCTCCCTCATCGAACCGAGCGTCAAGGCGCTGGACGAGGCGATCGAAGCCCTCGAAGGCGCGACCCGGGCGGTCGAGGATGCGCTCGACGCCTGCGCCTACGATCCGCAGGCGCTCGAACGCTGCGAGGAAAGGCTCTTCACCCTGCGCGCGATGAGCCGCAAGCACGGCGCGCCGATCGACAACCTGCCGGCGCTGGCGCAGAAATACGCCGACGATCTGGCGGCCCTCGACGCGGGGCGGGACGAGGTCGTGCGGCTCGAAGCCGAGGTCGGCCGGACGCGCGAGGCCTATCGGGCCGCGGCGCGCGCGCTCAGCGCCGCCCGCGGGCAAAGCGCCCGCGAACTCGAAAAGGCGGTGACCGCCGAATTGCCGCCGCTGAAACTCGAACGCGCGCAATTCCGGGTCGAGCTGAAGAGCGACGAAGGGCTCGCCGCGCCGAGCGGCTGGGACCGGGCCGAATTCCTCGTCCGGACCAATCCCGGATCGCGTCCCGGGCCGCTGATGAAGGTCGCCTCGGGCGGCGAGCTGTCGCGTTTCCTGCTCGCGATCAAGGTGTGCCTCGCCGAGCGAGGCACCGCGCCGACGCTCGTCTTCGACGAGATCGACGCCGGCGTCGGTGGAGCGGTCGCGGACGCGATGGGCCACAGGCTCGCGCGCCTCGCGGCCCGGGCGCAGGTGCTCGCCGTGACGCATGCGCCGCAGGTCGCCGCCCGCGCGCGGAGCCATTACCGGATATCCAAGAGCGACGTCGGCGAAGGGGAACGCGTCGTCACCAGCGTCGCCCGCCTCCAGTCGGACGAACGGCGCGAGGAGATCGCGCGCATGCTGGCCGGCGCGCAGATCACCCGCGAAGCGCGCGCCGCCGCCAAGAGCCTGATCGAGAAGGCCGGATGACACCAGTCCGCCTAAAGTCCAAGGGAGATCCCTCGGCTTTGCCGGGGAGGCAGTAGAAGTTTGACATTTTCGGCGGTATGCGCGCGCCTCACTCTCAGGAAAAAGGGTCGGCAGTTGCATTCGCGCCCATTGATTTCCACGCGTGGTAAAGTCCTCATCGGCGGCAAGGCGGCCTCAAGCAAGGTGTTTGGCATCCGCACAACGAGTGTCGATTCGTGGTGAGTCCTCATAGGTCTGGGGAAATTCGGCCCCTTTGAGGGGCCCCAATATTAAAGCCCCCGGCTTTGCCGGGGGATACTTACACGTAGGCCTCACGTCGAAAATTCTATCTCTCGCCAGGATCTCCGAACGCGTGCCGCTCGTGCCTGCCGCTGACGCTATCCTTGTCGCCGAACTTCAGCGCCGGCTATCAGTCTTGGCTGCAACGCTCCACCAGGACGCCCGTAAATCGACGTCAGTCGAAATGCCCAAGAAAGCCGCTGGGCATAACGGCTCCTCGGGAATCGGCGATTGAGGCGTCCGACTGCCCATCCAATAATCTGCGGTTCCCTTGACCCGCCGCCCTCGCCGCGACCCACGACAGAATCCAGGGCCTTCATCTTCCCGTAACGCCTGCATAGTCTGATGCGAGCTTTGCGACCGGAGGCGCGAATGGCGGGACACGACATCGAGGTGACGCGGCGCGACGTGCTGATCGCCGCCGCCGGGGGGCTGGCGCTGGCGGCGGTCGAGGCGGGTCCGGCTCTCGCGCGGCAAGGGGCGGCCGTCTCGGGCGTCGTATTCGAGGACCGCGACGGGTCGGGCGCGGCGGGCACCGCCAATCCCGGCCTGCCCGGCGTCCTCGTGTCCAACGGCCGCGACGTCGCCGTCACCGGCGCCGACGGGCGCTACACGCTGCCGCTGCCCGACGAGGCGACGCTCTTCGTCGTCAAGCCGGCGGGCTTCATGCCGCCGCTCGATCCCGCGACCAACCTGCCGCGCTTCGCACGCCATCATCAGCCGCAGGGCTCGCCGGCTTCGCTCGATCTGCAGTTCGAGGGAATCGCCCCGACCGGGCCGCTGCCCGCCTCGCTCGATTTCCAGCTTGTGCGCCAGGACGAGCCGAAGGCCTTCGACGTCGTGCTCGTCACCGACCCCCAGCCCGAGACGGAGGCGGAGGTCGACTTCATCCGCGAGGACCTGATCCAGGCGCTCAGCCACACCGACGCGAAATTCGGCCTCACCGCCGGCGACGTGATGTTCGACGACCTGTCGCTCTATCCGCGCCTCAACGCCATCATCGGCACGATCGGGCTGCCGTGGTGGAACATCGGCGGTAACCACGACCTCAATTTCGAGGCGCCCGACCGGACATACAGCCGCGAAACCTTCAAGCGGGTCTACGGGCCGAACTACTACGCCTTCTATTACGGCCCGACGCTCTTCCTCATGCTCGACAACGTCGACTATCTCGGCCCGGACCCGACCAAGCCGCGCCAGTCGGGCAAGTACGAGGGCCGCTTCGACGAGGGGCAGCTCGAATTCGTCCGCAACGTGCTGGCGCATACCCCGGACGAGACGCTGATCGTCGCCGTCATGCACATTCCGCTGCGCACCTTCCTCGGAACGGACGCCTATCAGAACACCGCCAACAAGGACGCGTTCTTCAAGCTCCTCGAAGGGCGCAAGCACACCGTCAGCTTCTCGGGCCACACCCACACCACCGAGCACCATTATTTCGGCAAGGACGACGGCTGGACGGGAGAGGCGCCGCACCATCAGCATGTGCTGACGGCGCTGTCGGGCTCCTGGTGGAGCGGGCCGTTCGATCATCGTGGCGTCGCGAGCGCCGACAGTCGCGACGGCACGCCGAACGGTTTTCATATCCTCTCGGTCGACGGGACGAATTACACGACCCGCTTCGTGCCCGCCAAGGAGCCGAACGGCCGCCAGATGCGGCTTTCGATCGACAGCCGCTTCCACGGGATCAGCCGCGACGCGGACCGCGACTTCCGGCAGGCGCAGTTGCTGGGGTCTCCCGTGCCGCGCGCCGCGCTCGGCTCCTCGACGCTGATCGCGAACGTGTTCGACGGCGGCGAGAAGACGAAAGCGACCATGACGATCGGCGGCCGCCCGCCGGTGGCGATGGTCCGCACCGCGCGGCCCGATCCGTTCGTCGAAGAAGTGTTCGCGCGCAACGAGAAGACGAAGAAGGCGTGGGTCAAGGCCGATCCGTCGTCGCACGTCTGGACCGCCCGCCTGCCCGCCGACCTCGCGCCCGGCGCCTACCGGGTCGAGGTGGAGGCGGTCAACGAGTACGGCAAGGTCCTCACCGGCCGGCTGGCGCTGGAGGTGACGGGCTGACGGAAGCGCCGCTGCAGGCGTGATCACGAATCGCGCCGCCGCGCTCGGCGAGCGCGGCGACAGCGGGCGGTGCCTCACCCTCCGATGGCGAAGAGGACGCCGACCAACTGGCAGGCCGCCGCCGCGGCGACGAAGGCGTGCCAGATCGCGGTCTGGAATTTCAGGCTCTCCCACAGGAAGAACGTCACGCCGAGCGAATAAAGGATTCCGCCGCTGAAGACGAGCGCGAGCGAATCGAATGGCAGCGCCGCAACCAGCGGCTTCGCCGCGAAGATCGCGGACCAGCCGAGGGCGAGATAGAGCCGGACGGCGAAGCGGTCGAAGCGCCCGGGCAGGAACAGCTTCAGCGACGCGCCGGCGACGGCCGCGACCCAGACGGCGCTCGCCAGCGCCACGAGGCCGAGGGAAGCGCGCGCCTGCGACAGCAGCGCGGTGTAGGTGCCGCCGATCATGAGGTAGATCGAGGCGTGGTCGAAGCGCCTCAGGATCGCCTTGGCGTTGGAAGGCGGCGCCACGTTGTAGGCGCAGGAGAAGCCGAAGAGCAGGAAGAATCCCGCAGCGTAGACAGCCATCGCGAGCCCGTCCCCGACATCGCCATAGAGCGCGATCTTCCGAAACAGAACCGCGAATCCGATCACCCCGGCGACGATCGCCACCCCATGCACCGCCCCGTCGGCGATGATCTCCCCGCGACTGTACGCACGGTAGCTGCGAATGAGGTGCTGGACGTTCGAAGACACAGGCGAAGCCCCCCAAGGCGAGTGCTTGGAAGCTTGCGGCGTAATCATGGCGAAGGCATGAATGTCAGTCTTCCCGCGGCGTCATATCTCTCAGGAAGGCGGCGACCGCACTGGGTAAAGGCGGGAGGGATTCGTTGGCGATACGCCAAACGCGTTGGTGGTCGATCGCCGCATAACCGTGAAGGAGCAGATTCCGGAATGCGATCGTCTCCCGATAGCGGGGAATTCGTTCGGCGAGCCCGAGATCGCTTCTCGCCAGTTGGCGCAGCGCCTCGCCGACGATCTCGAACTTGCGTTCGACATCGGAGCGCACGACGTCCGAATCGGCGTAACTCCGCTCGTTCCTGCCTTCGATGAACCCGGCGATCACGGCGCCGGCTCGCTCGATGTCTCAGAGGAAAGACCGCGCCTCACGCTTCATAAACAAGCGCGCGCGCCTCCCCGATTGGCCACATGACGTACGGATTGCGCACGGCTCCGCTTTCCACGAGATCGACAGGCCGGCCCAGCAGGCGCCGTAGCGCCTCCGACAGACCGAAGAACCGTTCGAGCGGGTAGCGCGTCCGCGACGCGTCGAACTCGACGAGAAAATCGGCGCCGCTGCGGGCCGGGTCGAAATCGACGCTGCGCGCCGCCGAGCCGAACAGTTCAAGCCGTCGCATGCCGAAGCTGCGGCAGAGCGCCGTAATATCCGGAAGGTTCTGTTCGATCGACGGATGCATTGGCGCGTTCCGACGGCGAAGCCAGACTATCACAGTCGCCGCGCCGGCCACAGACGGCCACGCTGCCGTCGGCCTCCTCGAAAATTCGGGTAACTGCCCAGGTTCGTTTGCCTGTTCACGCAAGGCGCAGGGATTTTGCGAGGCTTTGGCGATCGTCGGCGAGGGCGTCGACGATTTTCCAGCCCTGCTATTTGCCGGTCGCAATGCACGAGCGGATCGTCGCGAACCGGGTCCCGCCTTCGAGGGAGCGGAAGCCGCCGGAGATTTTCTGGCGCAGTTTCATCATGCGGCCGTCGCGTTCGGCCTCGTCGTTGGTGAACGGGACGGTCGGGTCGTGCAGGAAGCGCAGCGTATCGTTTTTGCGCGCCGAGAACCGCGCAGCAGATTATGTTCGGCGCGGCGCGCGACCGCGGCGTTTGCCGCGGCCCCGCGCCGGCTGCGCCTCGTGGAAGGCCAGCCCTTCGGCGACGATCACGTCGGAGCGGCGTTCGAAAGCGGCGATCAGGCGAGGCTTCAACGGAAGCTGCCGTTCCCGGGCGAGATTGGCCGCATGGCAGGCGCGGCGCAACAGCCGCTGCATCTTTCGCGCCCAATCCTCCTTCTCGATTTCGACAAGCGCCTTCGGCTCGCGCAAGTGGTGGGCGTCGCACAGCGCAGGCCGCACGTCCTCCATCGTGTCATAGGGCTTCCCGTGATCGTGCACGACGACGCCGACGACGTTCGCCAGCAGGCTGCCGCGCCTGGCGCAGACGCGGGTGAAGGGCGTCAGCGGCGTGCAGGCGACATGCAGCCCTTGTGTCTTGCCGCCGATGCGAAAGCCGGTCTCGTCCATGGCCCCGGACTCGTATGGGGATGTGGTTGTCAAGGGGGTTGATGCGGGGTGGCGCGGAAAGCGGCGGGTGGGGCGAAGTGGTCCGAGGAACGTTCGTCGAAGTCGTCGCAAGACGCGATCGTGGCGCAAGTCAGCAAAAGCAGGACCTCGGCCAGCGGAAAGGCGACCCGCCACGGCTCGCGGTCGTCCTCCAGCCTCGAAAAATGCTTCAAAAGCAGCGCCACGCGGGCGCGGGGAACCGCCTCGTCGGCGAAAAACTCGGCGGTCGTCGTCATAGGCGGCCTCACGCGAATCGGGCGCCCAGGGAATCCCACTCCGCAGTCAAGATAAATCAGCCGCCAACCCGCCGTTAACCCGAATTCCGAGCCGTGGGCGCCGACCGCGAGCCGTTTATCTCCGCTCCCTGCCGACCGAACGATTTCCTTCGCTCGAGCCGCCGGCCGGCCGCCGCGGAAGCCGGCGCCCCGACTCCCGGTCTCGCTATCCTGAAGGGTATCTGCTCCGGTCGTCAGGCGGCGCTCGGATTGAAGTTTCCAGGCCTTTCGCCCGCCTCGCTCGCGAGCGACGTTTTTTCACCACGAAGGGCGCGAAGGATCCGCGAAGAAAACCCTTCGTGATCCATCGTGTTCTTTGGGGTGAACCCTCGGTTTCGCCGATGGCCGATGCCCGGGCGGTGCGCGAGATTTTCGAACTGAGACATTGCCGCTCGTCCGAGCCGCTTGCGTCCCGGACCGCACGTCGCTAATCCTGACACCCAAGCGAGTGGTCTTCCTTTGACCCGGAGCGGCTCCGGCCGTTCGGAGCCGGGCGTATGTCGTCGCCCCGCGGTTCGATTCCGGGCGAGGCCTCCAATCCTTTTGGTTCCTGGACGCGGGCGGCTCGCGTCCGAAGCGCGGGGGTGAATACCGATGGCGACGACCTCTCCGGCTGGCGGCGACTTCGAGCAGCGACTGCAAATGGTGAACAGCCAGTTGCGCACCGGCGACGTCGTCGACCAGGAGGTGCTGGCGGCCTTTCTCGACACGCTGCGCGAGCGATTCGTCACCGCCGCGAGCGTTCCGCTCGCCTACCTCGATCGCCCGGCGCCGGCGCTCGGCGCGAGGACGCGCCGGCTTCTCCGGCCTTTGACGCTCGCGCGGATGCTGCAGGCGGCGGCGGTGAAAGCGGGCGATCGTACGCTGGACGTCGGCGGCGGCTCCGGATACGGCGCGGCGCTCCTCAACCGCATGGGCGCCGTGGTCGTCGCGCTCGAATCCGATCCGGGCGCCGTTTCGACCGCGCGCGAATTGCTCGCCGGCCGCGCAAACATCGCCGTTGTCGAGGGTCCGCTCGAGGCCGGCGCCGCCGATCGCGGTCCCTTCGACGTCATCGTTGTCGAAGGAGCCTTCCGCGTGCAGCCCGGCGCCTTGCTCGGGCAGTTGGCCGACGGCGGCCGGCTGGTCGGAATCGACGCTGTCATGGGCGCGCCGCAGGCGGCGCTCTACGAACGGCGCGGCGCGGGCGTGAGCCGGCGCGCCCTGTTCGAGGCGGCGGCCGATGTCCTCGACGGATTTCAGCCGGCCGCGACGTTCGCGTTCTAGGCCGTCTCGGCGCGTCGGGGCGACTCCGTTGCCCATGCCCCGGAGGTGTCTCATCTTTGCGACGCATCAGAAAAAAATGGCCCGCTTTGTGGTCGTTTTGCGAAGCTCGGGTGGCGCGGGGACGGTTGGTGGCTAATATGGCCTCCGATTTGGGCTTTCGGCGCACTCAAAGTGCGGCGGAATCCGAGTGGCGCGCCTGGGTTTCTTGGTTCGGGCGTGCGATGGCATAAGGAAGGCGGGGTTGTTCTTCTCCGTCGCGATTCTCGAGGCTGAGGTGGATCGAGGCATGGGCGCAGGCGAGACGAAACGATTCGCCCTGGGCGGCGCCGCGCGGCGGGGCGTTATCCGCAAGACCCTGCTGGCGTCCGTGGCGCTTGCGACGATCGGCGGCGGAGCGAGCGTCGCCGAGACGATGAACGGCGCCCTTGTCAAGGCCTACCTGACCAACCCCGACATCAATTCCCAGCGCGCCACGGTTCGCCAGACCGACGAAGGCGTGCCGGCGGCGAACGCCGGCTACCTGCCGAAGATCAATGCCACGGGAAACGTCGGAGTCGCGCACCAGAACGGTAATATCATCAGCCCCAGTTCGGGCTCCACCGCGTCGCAATATGGCTACGCTCTGGGGACGCTTCCTCGCGGATACGGCGTGCAAGCCACGCAGACCCTCTTCGACGGCTATCAGACGATCAACAAGATCCGTGGCGCGGAATCTCAGGTGCTGGGCGCGCGGGAGGAGTTGCGCAACACCGAGCAGAAGACGCTGCTCGACGGCGTCCAGGCCTATATGGACGTCCTGCAGAATTCGGCCATCGTCGAACTCGACCGCAACAACGTCGAAGTGCTCAAGGAGCAGTTGCGCGAGACCAAGGACCGCTTCACGGTCGGCGAGGTGACGCGCACCGACGTCGCCCAGGCCGAGGCGAGCCTCGCCAGCGCCAACGCGACCCTGTTGACCGATCAGGCGATACTCGAAGCCTCGATCGCCACGTATCGTCAGGTGATCGGCGACGAGCCCAAGACGCTGGCGCCGGTAAAGCCGCTCGTCAAACCTTTGCCGAAGGCCCTGCCGGAGGCGGTGAATATTTCCCAGGTCGAGCATCCGGCGATCGTCGCGCAGGAGCACGGCGTCGATGTCGCGATGCTGAGCGTCAAGATCGCCGAAGGGGCGCTCTATCCCCAAGCCAGCGTTTCGGCCCAGGTTGGCCAGAATTTCGACGTCGGCGGGACTCCGGGGCAGCGATTGTTTCAAGCCGAGATCACGGGTCAGCTCACGATCCCGATCTATCAGGGCGGCGCGGAATACGCGTCGATCCGGGCGCAGAAGGAGGGCCTCACCGTCCAGGAGCTGAAGGCGAGTTCCGTGCGCGACCAGATCCGGCAGAATGTCGTGGCGGCCTGGGGCCGCTATCAAGCGGCGATCGGCGTCGTGAAGGCGGCGCGCGCCTCGGTCGCCGCCAACGAGGTCGCGCTCGCCGGCGTGCGCGAGGAGGCGAAAGTCGGCCAGCGCACCACGCTCGACGTCCTCAACGCGCAGCAGGCGTTGTTGCAGGCTCGCACCCAGCTGGTGCGGGCCGAGCACGACCAAGTCGTCTACTCCTATTCGCTGGTTTCGACGATCGGCCGGCTCAACGTGCCGACGCTCGGTCTGGCGGTCGCCGAGTACGATCCGAGCGTCCACTTCGATCAGGTCAAGAACAAGTGGATCGGAGTTCGGACCCCCGACGGCAAATAAGCGCGGAAAAACAGCCGGATTCGCTCAACGCGCTTGCCGGCGCCGGGGTCGGCGGCTAACCTCGATGCGTCTGATTCGCAAACAGGCTCCAGGACGGTGCGCCGATCGGCGCCGGCTTGCCGGGCCGCGTTGGGGTCGACGGGGCGGGGTGCAGAAATTGAGGCGATCGGGATGAGCGCGGTCAATTCGAGTCTGAGCGATCGCGAGCACGAGGCGCTCCGTCGCGCGCAAAGGGCGCACGAACCGTCGATGGAGGAGATTCTCGCCTCCATCCGCACCATCATCGCCGAGGAGCGCGACCCGGCGAACGCGACCGAGCCGAGGAGCGCCCCGGCCAAGGCCGGGGCGCCGTCGCCCGCGCCGCAGCCGCAGATCGTTTATTCGAAGGGCGAACCCGTCGCGCCGCGCGGACCCGCAGCGCCCGAGGCGAGTCCGGCCAAAGTCGTCTGGCGTAAACCCGAGCCAGCGGCCGCCGAAGCTTCGGCCCCGCCCGCGGACGACAACGCGCCGCTTCTGTCGCCGGAGACCGACAGGGCGGTTTCTTCCGCTTTCGACGCGCTCTCCGCCAATCTCGCGGCGCGCAGCGCCGAACGCGCGGAAGGATTGGCCCGCGAGTTGCTGCGGCCGATGCTCAAGGCGTGGCTCGACGAGCACCTGCCCGGAATCGTCGATCGGCTGGTGCGCGCGGAAATCGAGCGGATCACGCGCGCGGCCCGCTGAACGGGATGCTTTTCGCTCCGTTGACTCGCCGCGCGGCGTCGGGCTTAAACCCGGCGCGGCGCGTCCGTATTCGCCTGCCTGCCGGCGCCGATCGACGCGCCGCCGTTCAACCGTAATCAGCCGCCCCCGCGGGGCGCGGCGCGGACTGTTATTCCATGATGGACAAATCGTTTGACGCTTCCGCGGTCGAGGCCCGCGTTTCCGCCCTTTGGGAAGAAACCGGAGCGTTCCGGGCCGGCAGGCCCGAGCGCGCCGGCGCCGAGCCCTTCTGCATGGTCATTCCGCCGCCCAACGTCACCGGCAACCTGCACATGGGCCACGCGCTCAACAATACGCTCCAGGATATCCTCTGCCGCTACCGCCGGATGAACGGCCGCGACGTGCTCTGGCAGCCGGGCACGGACCACGCCGGAATCGCCACGCAAATGGTGGTCGAGCGGAAGCTCGCGGAGAGCCGGCAGCCAGACCGCCGCACGCTTGGCCGCGAAGCCTTTCTCGAGCGGGTGTGGGCCTGGAAGGCGGAGTCGGGCGGCGCGATCGTGCAGCAGCTCAAGCGCCTCGGCGCCTCGTGCGACTGGAGCCGCGAGCGGTTCACCCTCGACGAGGGCCTTTCGCGCGCGGTCGCCAAGGTGTTCGTCCAGCTCTACCGCGACGGGCTCGTCTACAAGGACAAGCGGCTCGTCAACTGGGACCCGAGGTTCCAGACGGCGATTTCCGATCTCGAAGTGGTGCAGGTCGAGTGCAAGGGCTCGTTCAAATGGTCGCGCGACGGCGGCGAGCCGCTGAACGCCGCGGCGCTCGCGAAGGCGCTCGCGAAGAACCCCAACGGCCATCTCTACTATTTCGAGTATCCCGTGGTCGACGATGCGGGCGAAGAGACCGGGGAGAAAGTCACGGTCGCCACGACCCGTCCCGAGACCATGCTCGGCGACACCGCGGTCGCCGTGCACCCGGAGGACGAACGCTACCGCAGCCTCGTCGGGCGGCAGGTGCGGCTGCCGCTGGTCGGCCGGCTGATCGCGATTGTCGCCGACGAATATTCCGACCCTGAAAAGGGCACCGGCGCGGTCAAGATCACCCCGGCGCATGACTTCAACGACTTCGAGGTCGGCAAGCGCCACGAGGCGGAGGGCGCGCGGCAGATCAACGTCCTCGATTCGGAGGCGCGCGTCTTCCTCAAGGACAACCTCGCCTTCTTCGAGGGGCTCGAGAGCGACCACGACCACGCCCGCCTGATCGCCGCGGTCGAGGGGACGGATCGATTCGTGGCGCGCCAGCGCATTGTCGAGATGATGGCGCTGATCGGCCTTCTCGCCAAGATCGAGCCGAATGCGCACATGGTTCCGCACGGCGACCGCTCGAACGTCGTCATCGAGCCGTGGCTCACCGACCAGTGGTACGTCGATGCCAAGACGCTGGCTCAGCCGGCGCTCGCGGCGGTGCGGGAGGGACGGACCCAGTTCGTGCCCAAGAACTGGGAGAAGACCTATTTCGAATGGCTGGAGAACATCCAGCCGTGGTGCGTGTCCCGTCAGCTCTGGTGGGGCCATCAGATCCCGGCATGGTATTCGCCCTGGGGCGGCTGCTATGTCGAAGAGACCGACGAAGCCGCCTTCGCCGCCGCGCTCGCCGACGGGGTGGAGCGGGGCGCGCTGACCGAGGCCGAAGCGGAGGCGCTGGCGCGCGATCCGGCTCGGCTCGCTGCGACGTTCAAACGCGACGAGGACGTGCTCGACACCTGGTTCTCTTCGGCGCTGTGGCCGTTCTCGACTCTGGGCTGGCCGGACGAGACGCCCGAGGTCAAACGCTACTATCCCACCGACGTGCTGGTCACCGGATTCGACATCATCTTCTTCTGGGTCGCCCGGATGATGATGATGGGCCTGCACTTCCAGAAGGAGATCCCGTTCCGCGACGTCTACATCCATGCCCTCGTCCGTGACGAGAAGGGCGCCAAGATGTCGAAGTCGAAGGGCAACGTGATCGACCCGATCGACCTGATCGACCGTTTCGGCGCGGACGCCCTCCGCTTCACGCTCTCGGCGATGGCGGCGCAGGGGCGGGACATCAAGCTCTCGGAATCGCGCGTCGAAGGCTACCGGAACTTCGCCACCAAGATCTGGAACGCCTCCCGATTCGCCGAGATGAACGGCTGCGCCCGCGTCGCGGGCTTCGATCCGTCCTCGGCGCGCGCGCCGCTCAACCGCTGGATTCTGGGCGAAGCGGCGAAGGCCGCCGCGGAGACGGCGGGCGCGATCGAATCCTACCGGTTCAACGACGCCGCCAACGCCGTCTATCGCTTCGTCTGGAGCGTCTTCTGCGACTGGCATCTGGAGCTCGCCAAGCCCGTTCTCCAGGGCCCCGGGGACGAGGCCGCCAAAGCCGAGACCCAGGCGACGATCGCGCACGTTCTCGACACGATCTACGCGCTCCTGCATCCCTTCATGCCGTTCCTCACCGAGGAATTGTGGGCGATCAAGGGCGCGTCCGGAACCCCGCGCGAAGGCCCGCTGGCGCTCGGTCCCTGGCCGAATCAGGGCGAGGTCGTCGATGAAGCGATCGAGGCGGAAATCGGCTGGGTGGTCGACCTGATCGGCGAGATCCGGTCGGTGAAGTCGGAAATGGGCGTGCCGCCTTCGACTTCGATGTCGCTGATTCTCGTTTCGCCGAGCGAACGGGCCAAGCGAAGCGCGGCCGTCTGGAGCGAGAGCGTCAAACGGCTCGCTCGGGTCGAATCGGTCGAGGAGGCCGCCGTCGCGCCCCCCGGGTCGGTGCTGCTGGTGGTGCGCGGCGAGGTCGTCGCCCTGCCGCTCGCCGGCGTGGTCGACCTGGCCGCCGAACGCGCGCGGCTGGACAAGGAGATCGCCAAGGTCGAGCTCGAGATCGCCAAGGTCGTCGCCAAGCTCGGAAACGGCGATTTCCTGGCGCGCGCGCCCGACGAGGTCGTCGCCGAGCACGAGGAGCGGCGCGAGGCGTTCGAGGAGCGGCTCGCCAAGCTCACCCACGCGCGCGAGCGCCTCGAGGGCGTGTAGAGGCGGGACGCGCCGAGGGGGGATCGCGCGGCGGACCCTCGTCCGGCCGGCTTTCGCCGGCCGCCGTCTCCCGCGAGCGGCAGCGGGCCGCGGCCGAAAGCCGCAGGGTCCGCGCCCCGCTGCCGCAGCCCTGTTTCCCGCGCTTTCGTGGCCCGCCAGCCAAGGAGATGTGGCTTCTCGGCAACAGCCTTATTGCATCTCCCGCGCGACGGGATTCCGACCGGGACGCGCCGCGTTTGCGCCATAAACGACTTGCAGTTTCTGACCTCGAGTTTAAAGTTATCGCCCGTTCTCAGCCTCCTCCAGCGAGGATGCGGCGCGGCGGTTTGGCGGGTCGGGATCTATGCGCGTTGACGCGTGTATCGAGGCGGGGGGTTACGCCAGGCAAAACCGGCGCGATGGCGCGGTTCTGGCGGCGTTTGTATTTTTTCTCGTGGTTTCGCCCACGCTCGGCTTCGACGGCGCGACCACCAGTCCGCCGGCGAAGATTTCGGCGAAAAACTACGCCAGCGCGGAGCAGGCGCTGCGGGCCGGGCTCGACGATCTCAACGCCGGCAACGCCGCTTCGTGCGTCGACGCGCTTACGTACGCGGCCGCAAGCGGCCAGCCGGTCGCGCGCTGGAAGCTCGGCGAGATGTACGCCGACGGCGTGGGCGTCCCCCGCGACGACGTGAAGGCGTACCATTACTTCAACCAGCTCGTTCAGGACTACGACGAGGACGCGCTGGAGCCGCGCAATCGCGGCGCGGTTTCGAGCGCTTTTGTCGCCGTCGGCGTCTACAGCCTGACCGGGATTCCCAACAGCGACATCCGTTCCGACCCCGAGCGGGCGCGGGAGCTGTTCCAGTACGCCGCCTCCACGTTCGGCGATCCGGACGCCCAGTACAATCTCGCGCACATGTACATCGTCGGGGCGGGGGGCCTCGCGAGGGACAAGCTCGTCGCGGTGCGCTGGCTGATGCTGGCCTCCGGCAAGGGACACCGGCCGTCCGAGGCCTTGCTGGGACACCTGCTGTTTTCCGGCGATGGCGTGCTGCCGCAGCGGGCGAAGGGGCTCATGTGGCTGAGCATCGCCAACACCGGCGCCGAAGGCCCGAAGGACGAGTGGATCCACGAGCTTTACCGGCGCGATCTCGCCGCGGCGAGCCCGCAGGATCAGGAGACGGCGGCGGCGATGCTCGACGAGCGCGCCAAGGGGCCGCCGCTTCCGACGGTCATCTCGCGCAAGATCGTCGAGACGCTGCAGATGCTGCGGCCGTTCGGCGTTCCCGTGATGGCGGCGGCGCCTTCACAGCCGCCTCCGCCGTCATCGCCTGCGCCCGCCGATTGAACAGGCGCCCGTCGGCCGGGTTGCGGCCTGGGAGCGGGCGGGTGTAAGGCGCGACGCGCGGGCATGTCGGTCCGCATGAGGCCCCCGCACGGTGTTCTTGCGAGCGTTCATCGATCGGCAGTTGGCGGCCTCCTGGGCGGGGCCTGCGCTGATCTGTCTTGCGCTGTTCGTCGTGCTGTTCGCGCTCGCAGGCCAGACGGTCAACGCGCCCTTCCTTTACGCCCCGCCGCGATGAAGCGCAGCGCCTCGCTGGATTTTCTCCGCGGCGCAGCGGCCTTCGCGGTCGCTGTTCCGCATTACCTGACCGCCGATGCGCCGTTCCGTCCCGGGGTCGAGGCGGTCGCCGTCTCGGCCGTGGAGGTGTTCTTCGTCCTCAGCGGCTTCGTGCTCGCGCCGCAGATCGTCGACTGGGTCGTCGGGCGGCCCTGGCGCAACCTCGGCGTTTTCCTGGCGCGGCGATGGATGCGGACGATCCCGCCCTATGTCGCGGCGCTCGCCGTCGTGGCGCTGATGACCGGCAATCTCTTCACCGCCGACACGCTGCGCTACCTCTTTTACGTCGAGAACCTGTTTCGCTCCGCCAACGCGGTCGACTTCTATCCGGTGGCCTGGAGCCTCGCGGTGGAGGAGTGGTTCTATGTTCTGTTCGCGCCGCTCCTGTTCCTCCTCGCCCGCGCGCTCGGCCGAAGCGACCGGCGGCTGGATGTCGCGTTCGCCGCGCTGTTCATCCTCGCCTTCGCCGCTTTGCGGACCTTCGGCGCCCCGTCGGACTGGGACCTGAACGTGCGGCGGGTCACGGTCTTCCGCATCGATTCGATCGTCTGGGGTTTCCTGCTCTACCTCCTGCTCGAGCGGCGCCCGCTCTTCGGGCTGAAGACCGTCGCGGGCAGGCGGGCGCTCGTCGCGCTCGGCGCGGCGCTCGTCCTCGCCGCCGCGCTCGAATACGGGGCGGCGATGCTGGCGCTCGAGGGCGTCCGGAGCGCTCAGCTCGCCTTTCCCTGGGCCTCGGCCCTCTTCGGCGTCGCGGCGGTCGGCTTCTTTCGCGAGGCCGGCGGGTTGCTCGAGGGACCCCGCCTCGCGGCGCTCGGCTTCTATTTCGGCCGCATCTCGTACTCGGCCTATCTCTTCCACATCGCCCTGGCGATGGCGTTGAAGCCGCTGATCGGGGGCTGGCCGCTCGGCGTTCAACTGGCGCTCTACGTCGCCGCCATCTGCGCCGTCTCGACCCTGTTCTGGCGCGGCTTCGAGCGGCCGATCCTGGCGGCGCGGCCGGATTACCGCCCGCGCCCGCGTTCCCCCGTCGCCTTCGAGGCGGGTGCGCCGCCGCGCGCGCCGACCCGCGGCTGGAGGCTCGCGACCATCGCGCTCGGCCTCGCCTTCGCCGCCGCAGCGACCGGGACGCGCAACGCCTTCATGGCGAACGAGCCCTGGCTCTTCTATCCGGCGCTGATCGGGACGGCCGTCCTCGCGCTCGCGCTCGCCGAGCGCGCCGGGCGGTCTGCGGCGGCCTTGGGGATCGCCGCGCGGGCCTTGCTCCTGTTCGCGCTCGCTCTGCCCGCAGCCGACGCCCTTTATCGGTCCGCGACCGGCGTGCCGATCGCCGGCTCGGTCGCCAATCCGACCTATTCCTATCGCGCCGCGCGGGAGAATCCGGCCGCCTTCGCCATGTGGTGGTTCTACTACCTCGAGGAATGGATCCGCGACGACGGGATTCGCGGGGCGATCGAGATGCCGGACCCGCAAAAGAAGCTCCCGTTCGTGCTGGTCCCGGGGAGTTCGGGCCGGATGTTCGATGCGACCATCCGCATCAATGCGGCCGGTTTCCGCGGTCCCGAGATCGCGCCGGTGAAGGGCGACCGCTTCCGCGTCGTGGCGCTCGGCGAATCGCAGACTTTCGGCCCGACGCTCAGGGAGGGCGAGAAGCCGTGGCCGGAGCGGCTGCAGGACCTCTTCGCCCACGCCGCCTGCAACCGGCCGGTCGAAGTGATCAACGCCGGCACGGAGGCCTATACGCTGGAGGACAATCTCGAGCGGATGCGCCGCGACGTGCTGCCGCTGAAACCCGACCTCGTGCTTTCGAGCCACGGCATGAACGGCCTGCTGGCGCTGGGCTTGCGGCAGGAGGCCGAGCCGAGCGAGCCGGGCGTGCGCCCGCGCGCCTCGGCGCTGCTCGGCCGCGCCGTGCTGACGATCGAGCGCGCGCTCCACGACTGGCGGACCCGCAACGTCGTGCCTGCGCCTCGGCCGCCGCCGCTCTCCGACGCCGCCCTGATGACCAGCCGCTACGCCGGCGCCTACCGCAAGCTGCTTCAGCTCGGCCGCGACGCCGGCGCGCCCGTCGTGCTCGCGACCTCGAGCCTCGCGGTCGACGCGGCCTCGCCGCGCGCAGTGAAGGATTTCTATGGCGCGGTGTTCAAGCCGATCGACGACATCGTCGCCGCCAACGCCGCCCACAACCGGATGGTGCGGCTCATCGGACGCGAGGAGAACGCGCCCGTGGTCGAAGCGATCGCCGGTCTCGACGGCGACTGGGACGACGACCTCTACCTCGACATCGTCCACTTCACCGAACGCGGCAACGCGCGCGTCGCCGAGGCGATGTTCGAGCAGCTCGGGCCGATCTTGGCCGAGCACGGGGTGAGCTGCGCCATTCGGTGACGCCGCAATTCGGTCCGGCGTGAAACCGAAGTCAGAACATCGGCGTCACGATGCGCACCCGCCGGCGCCCGCCGTCCGGAGCGTCCTCGTCCACCACCTGTCCCTGCTTCAGACCGAAATGCGAGCCCGCTCTTGCGTCGTCGTCCTTGATGCCCGACGTTTCGCGGCTGATCGTCGCGGTGGCGGCTCTCAGCTTCGTGTCGACGCCATCGGCGTCGAGCCCGAGGTCGGGGGCATCCGCGTTCGCAGGCGCCTCGTCGTCGGGACTTGCGCTCTTCGCGGCCGCCGGCTTCTCGACGGGGTCCGGCTTCGGCCGCGACATCCTCGCGGACGCCTCGGCGGTCACGACGATCTCATGCGACCGGTGGCCGAATCGCGCCTCCGCCGCGGCGAGCGCGTCCGCCCAGCTTTGTCCGGGCCGCCGGCAGGAGCAGGTCGTTTCGTAGGCCTGCTGGAACTCGAGCGCTTTCGGAAGGGCGGTGTAGGCGGACCCGGTCGGGGAGACCGCCTGGTCGACCGTTCCGCCGAACGGCATGACGTAGAGCGCGACCGCGGCGTTCGGGCACAGCGCTTGGCAGATCTCCTCCAGCGACGCGCCGCTCGCGCCCGAATACGGCAACGGAAAGAAGCTGCCGTCGCAGGTCAGCACGCAGACGAAGACGGACCCGCCGGGTGAGCCTCCGCCTCTTGCGCCGCTTTCGTGGCCCGCCGCCGCGGCCCGCCGCCGCGATGGCGAATCGGACGATCCGCGCCGCTCCCCGTTGCGTTGAACGCGCTCGGCCGGAGCCGGGGCGGGGGCGGCGAAGGGATTGGGGAAGCTGAACGGCCCGATGTGGATGGCGGTGTCCGGGCATCGGCTGCAACCGGCGGCTTGCGCGCGGGCCGGGCCGCCGATCGCAGCGGCGCCGAGGAGCGCGACGGCCAGCGTCGCGCAGGCGGGACGCGACCGAAGGGCGGACCGGCCGGCAGGGCGGGAAGCCGGCCGATCGCGGACACGAAGAGAACGTTGGACGCAGAACATGGGTTCTTTCGGACTGGGTCCACCGGACATAACTCTTGCGCATATCAGGGTTGCGTCTCGAGCGTAAGCGTTCGTGAAGGCCCGGACGTTCCGCCGGTTGGCTGGTCCTCGCCAAATTCGCGCAAAGAGCACACGGATGATGGCGCGCAATCGAGTGTATGCTTGTTCTCTCGAGCAGCCCTCCATGCCCTCGTCGAACGCCGTCCCGGTCCCATCGCGGCGGGGTGTCTTTCAAAATCTCGCGTTCTCCGTCATCCTGGTCGCGAGCGTCGGCATCGCCATGTTCGACACGGCGACGAGCTGGCTGATGACGGGGCTCGATCCCGATCCGGCGATAGTCTCGGCGGTTCAGGTCGCGACCATGGCGCCGATGTTTCTCCTGACGATTCCCGCCGGCGCGCTCGCCGATGTCGAGCGATGACCGTCGGCAGCGCGCTGTGGGGCGAGATCGCGAGCCACGCGGGGCTGCCCTTCGCGCTGAACGCCGCGGCGGTCGGATTGGCCGGGACGTTCCGCCGGAAGCTCGAGACCGGGGCGGCGCTCGACCTCGCGCCCTCGATGCCCCGGCGCGCGCCCGCCGTCGTGCAGAAGCTCGACGGCGACGCCGGCCCGATCCTCGTCGTCAGCGAGTACCGAATCGATCCGAAAGACGCCCCGGCGTTCCTGGCGGTCATGCGGGAGATCGGGCGCGAGCGGATGCGCGACGGCGCCTACGCGCGGAATCTGTTCCACGACCCCGACGACACGGGCCTTGTGATCGAAACCCGGCTCGTCCATTCGCTGCTCGAGCTCGAGCACCGGGCCGGGCGGGAGACGAAAGCCGACGAATGGATGGAGCGGCGGGCGCAGGGATTTCTGCAAGCGCTGGAGAAAGCGAGGTATTTCGTCGCCGCCGGGCGGCCTCGCCATCCGTGGCGGGGAGGACGGCCGGCGTCATGAGACGGCCGCGCAGTCCGGGACGGAAGAGGGCGACGACGAAACCGGCATGGCGCTAGGGGATGCGCTCTCCGTCCACGCCTCAAAGGGGGAAGCGGGCCATGGGCGGTGCGATCTCGTCGTCAGAACCCGGATAACATTGTTGCATGATATTCACAATGGCGATGACTTGGCGCTCGGCCGCGCTTCCGGTCACCATTGCGTGCCCTGGCGCCGGTGGCCGCCCTGCCAAAGGTTGCGCGCCGGGAGCGACGCTGGGCGGATGTTCTTGCTTTGTTCGAAGCGCGGCGCTATCCTGCCTTCATGATGGAGCGGAAAAAATTGCGCGGAGCGGTCGAACAGCAATTATTCGGCGCTACTCGTCTCTATCTTATTCGCGCTTATAGCGAGTTCTGTTGATATGGCCCGAGCCCGACAGTTCCGAGGATCCAGCGCTTGGGGTTGGCCTGTTGTCCGAGGGCTTCGAGGGCTCGGCGCCATCCCAGATAGTTCGGAAGGTTCTTGGTGGCGACTCCGTGGAAGCGACGCGTCCATTCCTTGAACCGGCCGTGATAGCCATTGACGTTGTTGATGTGGCATTGCGGCGCGTCCGGGCGAGGACCGCCGGGCGCGGGTAGGACGTGAACGGGCAGGCCGGCTCCGTGCGCGAGAGCGACAATGGACGTGCCGCCGTCGCAACAGAACGTTTCGGCGCCCGCCAGCACGTCGCCGAGGGCGGCGGCCATGGAGGCCCGGTTCAGTTTGGGCAGCGCGGCGTCGAAGGTTGCGCCCTGGCCGCCGCCGGCATCGGGCAGCCAGGCAGGATCGGCGTAGAGGGGAGACGCGAGCAATCGCCTGAGGTCGGCTTCGTCGAACGACAAGTGCTTCTTCGCCGTTGCTTTGGGCAAGCGCATGCCGGCGCAGAGATTGACGTCCACAACGGCCTCACGGATCGCCGTGTCGAACAGGGCCGAGATCGACCCGATGCCTTTCGCATTGATCGTAGTGCGCGCCAGCGTCGGTTTTTCATTTTCTTTCGCCCAAAGGACGATCGCTTCGGGCGGCAGCGCCATGATCGCGACCGGCGCCGAGCGCGGAAACGCTTCGAGCAGATTCCGGTGGCGAACGATGTGCTCACGGCGGATCTGGGTGATGGGCATGTCGCCGTTGACCGCGATGAACCGCTCGACATAGTGGAAGTTGTCGTCGACGGCCTTGAGCGACGGACTCATATCCTTCATCCAGGTCTTGAGCAGTTCGCGAAGCCCGGGCGCGCGCTTGGCTGGAGGGACGATCGGGTCCGGGCGCGCCGGCGTCTCGATGGCGCGTCCCTGATCGCGCGCTTCGGTGTCCTCGAGGGCTGCGATCCTGGCGCGCAGGATCCCGAGGGCGGCCTTCCTCCGCTCGTCATCGACCGCAATCCCGTATTCAGCAAGCCGGGCGGACAGTTCGCCGGGGATTTGCGTCGTCTCCGCCAGTCTGTAGCCGCCGCCGGGAAGGCGGTCCCGAGCTTCCTGGAGAATCGGCGGGCAGTCGATTCCTCCTGTATCCTTGTCGCTGAGCGCTTGGCGCAGCGCATCCAGTTCGGCGCCGCGCGCCGCAGCGCGGACGCCGTCGTCATCGAACCCGCCGGGAAAGCGAGTTTTGCGCATCGACTCCATGTCGTGAGCCGTCAGGAGGGGTGCCGCGCCGTCCGTGAGCGGCAGTCCCGCGGCTTCGGGCCTGGAGCGCGACAACGAACTCGTCAGAGCGCCTTCGCGGATTTGCGCCAGGGCGGCTTGGAGCCCTCTGGCAAGGTCGGACGGCATGTGCGCCGGATCGACCCACGTCTCGTCGTGCTGGAAGAGCACATCGTGACAGGTCTGCGCGGCGAACGTCGCGACGTCGGTGGGCGTGAGGGCCGAGCGCCGCTCGAGCCGTGTATCGGACTTCGGGTCCCCGGTCTGGCGGATCGCGGCTTCGAGCAGGGCCTCGACCTGGCTGTGAACCTGACTCCATCGCGTGCGGGCGGTCGCTTCGTCGCCGGCGCCGAGCGAGACCTGAGACGTTCCGTTCAACGGGTGATCCTGCAGCGCCCAGTGGCGCCGGATCGTCCCGCGGATGCGGCTCGCCACCTTGGCCGGAATCCGTCGCCAATAGGCGAATTTGCCGGTCTTGCGAAGCAGGAGAAAGGGGAGACCGAAGGCCGGCTGGCGCGGCATGACTCGCGTTTCCGAGACGCTCGTTGGCGCCAAAAATGGCTCCAGAGGAGCGGGACTGTCCGAGCAAGCCCGAGATTCCTAGCAGAAATGGCGCTTTAGTCGGAGCTTCTTTCTTCCCGACGCGTCAAGCGTCTGAGTTTGCGCGCATTTCCGCTTTTGGATGCACAGAAATGTAGCCATGTAAATGCGATATTTCAGTTGATTGGGCATGGCTTTCATGCTATCCGTAGGCCATGTACAT
>CAIZGR010000253.1 GCA_903932535.1 uncultured Hyphomicrobiales bacterium
CCAATCAGGACGAGGCATATCGCGTCGCTCGATCCGAGGGACTGTCCGATGCGGCGGCGCGCGCGGTCGTCGCCAACCTATCGGGCGAAAGCCTCGCCACGCCGGCCGATAACCATTGGGACGGCAGTCACATGTCCCAGGGCATTGCCTCCTGGGACCCCACGCGCTCCGCCGCCATCAAAGAGCATTTCGGCAAAGAGCCAAAGGACATGAGCGTCGCCGATCAGGTGCGCGCTCATATCTGGGAGATAAAGACCAACCCCGCGTTTGCAAGCGCGTGGATGACGTTGAACACCGGGAAAAACCCGGAAGACATGGTTGCGTCGCTGGTCAGGGACTACGAGCGCCCGGCCAATCCCGACAGCGACATCAAGAATCGTGTCAGTTTTTTCCACGGCCTCAATGCGCGCATGGGCGGCGACACTGGCCGCACGTATGCGCCCTCGCAGACCGGGCCGACTTCGGCCTCGCCAACCTTCGTCCCCGGCCCCACACCCGCGCCATCGTCCGGCCCTGGGCCGACGCCGACCGTCACCGACGCCGCGTTCACGCCGCCGACGGGCGGGCAGGCGCTGCCGGCCCCCGAGCGCGACGCCGAGACGGTCGCTTACGACAATCACGCGCACGCGCTGCAATGGGTCGACTCGCAGAACATCCCGCCGGAGGAGAAAGAGGCCGCCAAGCGCGAACTCGACCAGCGGCTGAATTACGCGCTCGCCGAGGCCGGCATGCAGGCGCGCGAGAAGAAGGCGCGCGAGGAAGAAGCGACAAACGACGTGCTGGGCGTGGCGCGCAAGGAAGGCTACCCGGCTGCCTATCAGCGCCTCGCCGCGTATATGAACGATCCGCGCAAGCCGATCAGCGAACAGCATTACGACACGCTGACCGAGGTCATGGAGCGCCGTTCCGGTCAATCAAACCCGCTGACGATGGGCTCGAAATATCAGGAGGCGCTTCGCGACATCGTCATGCCACCGGACGAGACGCAGCGCATCAGCGACCCTCGCGAAATCATGCGAATGGAGGCGCGCGGCGAGATCACGGAGAAAGGCTCCAATCATCTTCTTTCCGTGATTGATCGCATGAAGCGCAGCACCAGCGAACTCGGCATGCAGCAACGCGAGGCGGCGGCGCTGTCCTACGCCAAGGACTATCTCGACAAATCGCTCGACACGCCGTTCATGCAGATGAAAGACCCGGAAGGGAAAAAGATTTTCGAGATGCAGTTCATCAACCAGTTCTACTCGCAGTTGGACGCTTGGCGCGACGCGGGCAAGAACATGGCTGACTTCCCGCTGTTCGATCAGAAGAAGATGGACGAGACGCTTCAAATCCTTCGCCCGCGTTCAAAGGTCAACGAGTTCATGATCCAGGCCGGCGCGACGCAGCCGTTCAAGCCAGAGGAGCCGGGTGCGGCGATACCACCCGCGCCGGAGACGCTGAACGCGCCCGCTTGGGACACGCTCATGCAGGCCCCGCCTAAGGTTGGCGGCCAGCCGATCCCGCATGCCGTTTGGGGCAAGGTGCTGACGGCCTTGGCGGCGGACCCGCGCCCTGCGGTGGTTCAATCGTTCAATCGATACTTCGGGCCGGGCGGGTTCGACGGCGAGAAGATCGTCGCGGCTCTCAATGCGCAGCACGAGCGCGGGAATCGCGAGGAAGTCTCGCCCGAGGAAGCCGCCGCAATCCAGCGCACGCATGAAGACCGCGAGTTCGACCAGTGGATGCAATCGATTCCGCCGTGGGTGGCGGGCCGTCTGGGCATCAAGGTCGGCGACGTGGACCCGCAGGCCGAGCAGCGCCGCCGTGCCGGCGTAGAGGCCGCGCGCCACACTCTGACGGGACATTGACGCATGGCTGACGCAAACGGCCAAGTCGACGATCCTTTCGCTGCAATCTTGGGCGGCGGCGCCGAGCGCGCCGAGCCGAGCGACCCGTCGGCCGATCCTTTCCGCGAATTGCTGGGCGGCGCCCCGAGCGTCGATCCCACCACAACCGCAACCGGGGCCTTCGCTCGCGGCGCGGAGCGCGGGGCCATCCCGGCGGTCGGCGGCCTGGCTGGCGCGGGCGCGGGCGCGGCCGGCGGCGCGGCCATTGGCGAGGCGCTGTTCCCGCCCGGCGGCGGCATCCCCGGCGCGGCGGTGGGCGCAATTGTCGGCGGCCTTGGTGGCGGCTGGGGCGGCGCCTATGCTGCGGATCGCGCGCAAGACTATGCGCTCTCCAAGCTTCCCGACTCCTGGGTCGAGGCGATCGGTCAGGATGACCGGCAACAGCGGCTTGACCAAGAGCAACACCCCTATGCGTCGTTCCTGGGCGGCCTTGCGCCGTTCGCACTGACGATGAAGCCGGGCGGCTTCGGGGCGGCGGCGCTCGAACGCATACTCGCTAACCCCATGACTTCGCGCGTCTTTGGCGGCGCGCTTATGGGCGGGATGGAACTCGGGCAGGAATACGCCGAAGGCGACGTCAATTGGAACAAGGTCGCCATCGCGACGGGATTTGGGCTCGTCTGGAACAAGCCGAACCATTTCGGCGAGGCGATCGAGGGCGCGATTCCGCGCGCGTTGGGCCGGCCGGGCTCGCCGGAGATCATCGAGCGCTACAACGCCGCGAACAAGGCGATCAGCGGGGAGCGCGCGCGCGCCGCCGGTCAGACGGGCGAGCCGAACGAGTTTCCGCAGCCGCCTGAGAACGAGGAGCGCGGCGACCTGTTCCGCGGCCGGCAGGACTTCGGCGACCAGCGGCTCTACGACGCGCTGACGGCGCCGAAGATCGAGGAGCCGCCGGGATCGATAGCCGATCTGCCGAACTACGCCTACGATCAGCCGACGCTCATGGACGCCTGGGCGCACGACGTTGGCGGGCCGGGCTCGACCGAGGAGACGTTCAAGGGGTCCGCCGAGCGGTCGCCGCAGGTGGAGCAAGCCGCGCTGGCGGCGCAGCGCGAGGAAGCCGCAACGCTGGGCAAGGAGCCGACGCCGGACGTCAACGCCGTGGCGCGCGCGACGCACCCTGAAGCGTTCCAGCGCCAAGAAGAATTGACCGCGGCGCGCGACGCGCTGCAAACGCTAATCGCCGAAGACCCGGCCGCCGAGGAGCCCAAGGCGCGACTGGCCGAGATCGAGAAGCACCTTGCCGACGTCACCGAGGAAGTCGCGGCGGCGCGGCGGCGCGCGGCGGAAATGCAGGGAGCGCCGATTGTCGAGACGCCCGCCCCGGCGGCGCCAAAGATCGAGCCGGCGGACTATGACGCCATCGTTGCGGCGGCCAAGCGCGAGGTCATGGCGGCGGGCCGCCCCGAGCAGGAAGCGGAGATGGTGGCGCATCTCGTCGCCACGCAGATCGCGGCGCGCGCCGAGCGCTTCGGCAATGCGCTGGGCGGCCCGCTGGAGCTTTACAACCGCGAGGGCGTGACGTTCCGCGGCGAGGGCGGGAAGCCAGTGAAAGTGGGGGGCAAGCCAAAGCCGGAAGTGGCGCTGGAAAAGCCTGTGCCGCCTCCGTCCGCGCCAGAGGAGGCCCCGCCGGCCGCTGAGCCCGTTCCCGAGGCCGCCGAAGCATTGACGGCGCCGTTAGCGGAACCGCCGCCCGCGCCGCCCCCGGAGCCTGTGGAGGAGCCGGCTGCGGTCGAACCGGCGCCCGAGACTGCCGCCGAACCCGCGCGCGAGCCGCGCGATGCGTTCGTGGACGCCGTCAAGGCGCGGCTGGCCGGCGGCGAGGCCCCGTTCAAGACGATCCTCGACGCGCGCGCGCTCGCTAGGGAACACGGCCTGGAGTTCCCGGAAGGCGAGTCCGCGAACAAGACGGTCGACGAGCTTGTCGAGCGCGCCGTCGTCGAAACCGCGCGCGAGATTGTGGCGCAGCACCGCGCCGAGGGCCGCCCAGAAGCCGAAACTTTCGCGCGCATGCGCAAGCTCTACGAGGATCAGCCGAACCTTTCGACGCGCACGAGCACGAGCATAGCCGAGCAGGCGTACTCGACGCCGGCGCCGCTGGCCTATGTTGCCTCGCGCTTGGCAGAGATCGGGCCGGAAACGCGCGTGCTGGAGCCGACGGCCGGCAACGGCATGTTGCTGATGGAGGCCGATCCGCGCCACGCCCGCGTGAACGAACTAAACCGCGCGCGCGCCGAAACGCTCAAGGCGCAGGGCTTCCATCCGTCGATCGCCGACGGGGCGGCCGAAAGCACCTTCGCCGACCGCGCCGGGCAAATGGACGCCGTGATCGCCAACCCGCCGTTCGGGACCGTGCGCGAGGGCGGCAAGGTCAAAGGCTACACGGCTGACGGCTTCAACACGACGCAGATTGACCACGCGATTTCGTTGAACGCCCTGAAAACGATGAAGTCTGACGGGCGCGCGGTGCTAATCATCGGCGGGATCAAGGCGGAAAGCGAAAAGGAGCGCGCGGCCGGCTACATGGGCAAGGCCAAGCGCCAGTTCTTCCACCAACTCCTGAGCAAGTATAATGTGACCGACGTTTTCACGGTCGACGGCGACCTATACGCCAAGCAGGGCGCGGGCTGGCCGGTTGACGTTATCGTGATCGACGGCAAGGGCAAGTCGGCGCGGGCGCCTCTTACGAAAGAGCCGCCGCCGCTGTTGAAAACGTGGGACGAGATCGGAGAGAAGCTGAATGGCCGAAACCGAGAAAATGACCAGGGGCGAAATCCTCTTGAGCAAAACGGCCCGGCGGGCGCTGGCGCTGCTGAGCAAGTCGGACTACCCGCAAGCGGAGATGATCTGGGCGGACGGCCGGCTGACGGAAGCGGGCCTGCTGAGTTGGAGCCCGCCAACGAGCGACCCGGCGCGCTGGACGGCACAAGCGATAGCGCAGAACCCGGACCTGATGGATCAGAGCATCCCATACCTGCTGGAGAAGGACAGTCAGCCGCAGGAGGCGGAGACGTTCGAAGAACTGATACTGAGCCTAATCCCAACCGAAGGCGGCCTGTAGGGATTGACGAGGTAAGCGACGGGCAGGCTCCATACGAGCCCGCCTCGCTGCGCGGCGTGAAACTCAACACGCTCCTCCCGGCGAACTTGCGCGACGCCACCAATTCCTCTCTCGACCGCTTGGAGCGACAACAGGGGCCGATCGACGATTATGTGGCGAAGGCGCTCGGGCGCGACCCTGCGGAGTTGGGGAAATATTTCAGCGCCGAGCAGATCGACGCCATCGGCCTCGGCATCTCGAATATCCAGAAGGGCGAAGGCTTCATCATCGGCGACCAGACGGGCATCGGCAAGGGCCGCGTCGTCGCCGCGATGATCTCTTACGCCAAACGGCAGGGGCTTGTTCCTATCTTCGTCACCGAGAAGCCGGACCTTTACGGCGACATGTGGCGCGATCTCCACGACATAGGTTGGAACGAGCAACTTGGCCGCCCGATCCAGATGATGATGACAAACGCGGGTGTGCGCGTGCCGCTCGATGACGCCGCGCTGGAGTGGATTGCCGAAGCGGACGAGGCCAAGGAAGCCGGCAATCCCGTTCCGCCGCGCCGTGGTTCGTTCACCGATGCGCAAGACGCCAAGAAGTCGTCGCGCAACATGGGCGCATTGTTGCGAGGCGAGACGAGCCCTGACGTCGTGTTCACAACCTACGATCAAATGAACAGCGTCAAGGGTTCCGAGACTGATCGCCGCGCCTTCTTGCGCGCCATTGCGCCGCGCGCGTTCCTGATTATGGACGAGGCGCACAACGCGGGCGGGACTGCCAAGAGCGGCGATGAGGAACGGTTCAAGGATAAAGGGCCGCCGGCGCGATCCGAAGTGTTCCGCGAGGCCGTCGATAAGGCGCACTCGGTCATGTATTCGTCGGCGACCTATGCGAAGTCGCCAATCGTCATGACGCTCTACAGCAAAACGGACATGTCCAAGGCTGTGGAGAACGTGAAGCAATTGCCGGAGCTGATCTCGAAAGGCGGCGTGCCGCTGCAACAGGTCGTGGCGTCCATGCTCGCCAAAGCCGGGCAATACATGCGCCGCGAGCGGTCGTTCGAGGGCGTGACCTACGACCACGAGAACGTGCCGGTCAGCGACAAATCCTACAGCGAATTCACGGGCGGCTTGCGCGCGGTGTTCCAGTTCGACCAAATGTTCGAGAAGGAACGCGGCGAACTCGGTAACGCCATTGCGGCCGAAAACGGCGCTGGGACCAAGAGCGACACGGGCGTCGGGAGCCAGGGCGCGCAGTCGACGTCGTTCTCCTCGATCATGCACAACGTCATCAACCAGATGATTATGGCGTTGAAAGCCGAGAAGGCAGCGGAGCGCGCTGTCCAAGCGCTGAAGGACGGCGAAAAGCCGGTGCTGGCGCTCTCCAAGACAAACGCGAGTTTCATCAAAGACTACCGCGAGGCGGCGGGCCTCAACGTCGGCGACACGGTGAATATCAGCTTCGCCGACATCTTGAAGCGCTACCTCGAACGCACACGGCGCGTGACCATAGAAATGGGCAGCGGCGAGAAAAAGCACTTCATGATCCCGATAAGCGACATGTCGGGCGAGGCGCAGGCATCCTATCGCGCCGCCGAAGCTGCGTTGCGCGATATGGACATTGGCGACCTGCCGGTGTCGCCGATCGACGCCATCCGCAACGTGATCCAGAAGGCCGGTTACAGTGTGCGCGAGGTCACGGGCCGCGACGAGATGCTCGACTATTCAGACAAAGAACCGATGATCGTGAAGCGCCCGGCTTCGGAATATGGTCCAGCAGGCAAAAAGCTGACCGTCAAACAATTCAATGACGGCAAGGTCGACGCGGTGATCCTGAACAAGTCAGGGTCGACCGGCATTTCGATGCACGCATCGTCCAAGTTCGCCGATCAGCGCCGCCGCCGCATGATTATCGCCGAGGCGGACCCGAACATCGACACGCACATGCAGATGCTCGGGCGTGTCCACCGCACCGGGCAGGTCATCCCACCGGCCTACACGCACCTATCGGCCGACATTCCCGCCGAGGTTCGCCCGACCGCAGTGCTCATGCGCAAGATGGCGTCCCTGAACGCAAACACGACGGGTGCTGCGAAATCGCGGTTCACCGCTGACGCTGTCGACTTTCTGAACAAATACGGCGACCGCGTCGTGCAAGCCATCATGCGCGAAGAACCGGAGATGCACGAACTTCTCGGTGAGCCGCTGAGCATGGACCCCAAGGCGACCGCGGAAGGGTCTGCGGCGAAAGTGACGGGCCGCCTGACGCTGTTGGAGCCCGCCGATCAGCAAAAGCTTCTTGACAGGATCAGCGAGAATTACACGAAACTGGTCGAGGCGCTCGACGCCAGCGGCACGAACGATCTCGAAGCAAAATCGCTCGACCTGCAAGCGCGCGTGTTGGAGACGCAGACGGTCAAGGAACCCAAGGGGCCGTCGCCATTCCAAGGGGCGGTGAACCTTGACAAGGTTTCAATCAAATCGCAGGGGCGTTCGTTCGCGCCGGGCGAAGTTGTCGAGAAGGTCGCAGAGGCGGCGAAGGCCAAAGCGCCGACGGGGGACTTCGCTCGCGATCTTCGCGATTTGCAGGTTGCCGGTCGAGCGGCGCAGGTGAAGCTTATCGATGCGACGCGCGAGGCGGCGAGCCAATATGGCCGCACTATCCTGTCGGCGATCAAAGACCCGGAAGCCCGCGAGCGCGCCAAGGACAAACTCAATCTCGATTTCGGAAAACTGAAGCACGTCGCCGAGATCGCGCATCCCGGCGCCGTGGTGAACCTGCGCGTCAACGGCGAAGACATGCCGGGCGTGGCGATCGGCTTCAAGCAGAAGGAGGGGGCCAAAAACCCGGTCGCGCTTTCTTCCTGGGAGGCCACGTTCGCAATGCCGAACAGTTCCCGCTCGCTCGGCGTGCCGCTTTCGCAGATCGTCACCGATCTGGGCGAGGCCAAGGAGACGAACATCGCGGTCACGGAAAACCGCTCCGTTTCACATGAAACTTTGGCCGAACAGTTCGAGGCCGCACGCAAGGAAGGCCGCGAGGACCGCTACATGTTCTCCGGCAACGTCCTGGCCGGCTTTGACCAGACGGGCGGGCGCGGGCAGATCGTCAATCACACGATGGAGGACGGCTCCGTTCGGCCCGCCATTCTCATGAACAAGTCGTTCGACCCAGCGAAGTTCATGGAGGACCGCGCTGTGCGCTTTGCCAATGGCGAGCACATCATGCGTTTCCTCGAACAAGCGCCGGATGGCGAAATCAAATCGACCGACGGCATCATCACGATCCGCAAGGATGGCCCAGCCTATTACGAGTTCGAAATGCCCGCGGCGAAAAACAAGGGCGGTCAATATTACACCGACCGCATCGTGCGCGACGTCTACGACAACTGGCAGAAAAAGGGCTCCGTCATGCGCGCGTCGGTTCACGCCGGCCGCGCGCAAGAGTTGATGGACGCCCTGATGAAAATCGACGCGGTGTTCGAAACGCGCACGCAACAGGACGTGGCGACCGCGCTGCGACCGGAAGCAGGGCAAGAACTTGCGCAAGGCGAAGACACCGGCGTCGTCAAGGGCCGCATCCGCCTGCGCTATCCCAAGCGCTCGCTCATCACGCTCTTGAGCGCGTCGGACGCATCGACCGCCGTCCACGAGATCGGTCACGATTGGCTGGAGGCGCTGAAGCGCGACGCCGCGCATCCGCAGGCGCCGGATCAGGTGCGCTCGGATTGGGAGACGACAAAGCGCTGGGCCGGCATCGGCGAGGGCGACAAAATCCCCGACGCGGCGCACGAGAAGTTCGCCAACGGCTTCGTGCGTTATCTCTGGGAAGGCGTCGCGCCCAGCCAGGCCGTCGCGCGCGTGTTCGAGGCGTTCCGCGGCTGGCTGCGCTCGCTGTTCAAAACGGCCGAGGAGATCGCGGCCAAGCACAACATCGAGTTGTCGCCCGAGATGCGCGAGGTCTATGGCCGGCTGCTGACGCGCGAGCAGCGCACTGTGATCGCTCCGCACGAGGAGCCGGCGCCGGCGCTGCACAACATCCACACGGGGGAAGCCGAGAACACCCCGCCCGAACACGCGAGCGCGGCGGCCGACCGCATCGAGGCCGAACGCCCCCACACGCAAGAGGTTCAGCCGCCGAGGGAGATCGCCAATGAAATCGTCCAAGCCCTCACCGAAATCGAAGCCGAAGCCGAAAGCGCAGGCGCAACAGGATCAGGCGCTGACGCCGGAGGAGAAGCTTCAGGAGGCGACGCAGGACTTCGAAAAGTGGAGTCAGGTGGCCAAGAAGCCGGGAATGAGCCCGGCGGCGGCGTCGTGGGCGGCGCAGGCGGCGAGGTCGGCCTGGGCGGAGATGCAACTCAGGAACCGGGCGGCCGAGTCCCAACAGGGGGCGGCGCCACCGGACGATCCCAATCTAACGACGCTCTTAGGGATGCCCCCCTCGCCCCCCGACCCGTCCAACTCGTCGGCGACGGGGAGTCCGCCTTCGTCGACAAAGCCGGCAACTTCAAGCGCGCCAACATAAACACGAGCGACGACGTCTGGCAGGCGATCAAGGACCGCTCCGAGGCCAACGAGAACTTCGTCGGCGATCGCCGCGCGCCGTCGTCCTGGGAGCAAACGACGCAGCTCGCGCAGGCGATGGGCAAGGCCGGCTCCGAGAAGATAGTCGACGGCTGGGTGCGCGGGCAGGCGTTCAACGCCGAGCAGATCGTCGGCCTCGTCGACTTGTTGCAGGATCAGGCGAATGAAATCGGGCGGCTGACCCGCTTGAAGGACGAATCGCCGGAGGGCGTGCTGGCGTTCGCCACCGAGCAGGCGCGGCTCGATATGGTGCTGCGCACGGTCATGGGCGCCACGGCGGAAGCCGGCCGCGCGCTCAACATCTTCCGCATGATGCAGAAGCGCTACCCCAGCATCGACGAATTGATGCGCGCCGCGACCGGCCGCACGCTCTATCAAAAGACGATGGAAATGAAGATGATGGCTGCCTACCAAACGCCAGAGTCCATTGCCTATCTGACCGGCGCGACGTCGAAGCACTCGTTCGGCCGCATGATCCTCGAATATTGGATCAACGGGCTCATTTCCGGCCCGGCGACGCACACGACCTATGTCATCGGCAACATGATCCTGTCCGCGCAAAAGGGCTTCCTCGAAGCCCCTGTCGCTGCGGCGCTGGGCATGCGGCGCGCGGGCGGCAATGTCGTCCACTTCGGAGAGGCTGCGGCGAGGCTGCGCGCGATCGGGACGGGCATCGCGCCTGCGCTGGAGGCATCCGGCCAGTCCCTGCGCACGGGGCTCACGGGCCGACTGCCGGGCCAGGACGCGCTCAAGGCGCTCCCTTTCCAGGCCGAAGGTGCGCCGCAGGTTGCCGGGCCGATGTTGAATGAGGGCGCGACGATGGCCGACGCCAAGGCGGCGTGGTTCGGCGTCAGCCGCGGCATCTTCGACAGCATGCTCTCGATCGGCAAGATGCTCGACGCGGCGCCGGCGGGCGAGAGGCGGGCCGCGCCGGTCTATTCGCCGATGGGCGCTATCCCCGACGTGCGGGTGGGGCAGGCGATCCTGCCGACGGGGCAGATCGCGCGGCTCCCCTCGCGCGCGGTCGCGGCGATCCATACGTTCTTCCGCGCGATGAACTATTCGATGGAGAAATCGGCGCTCACCTATCGCCGCGCGATAAACGAGGGCGGCACGGAGGGACTGGCCGAGCGCGTCGCGGCGCTGCGGCTGAACACGCCCGACGACATCATGACCGCGGCGACCAAGGGCGCGACCGATCTGACTCTCATGGGGCCCGCCGGCCAGTTCGTGCAGCACATCTCGCGCTTGACGAATTGGGCGCCGCATATCCCCGGCCTGGGCGAGACGCCGGTGTTGAAATTCATCGATCCGTTCGTGCATATCGCGGCGAACGTCATCGACCAGTCCATTGTGCAGCGGACGACGCTCGGCATCTTGTCCGGCGAAATCCGCGCCGATCTCCTGGGCCGCAACGGCGCAGCCGCGCAGGATTTGGCGCAGGCGCGCATGATCGTCGGCTCGGCGCTCTCGATCGGCTTCGGCGCGCTGGCCTCGCAAGGGCTCATCACCGGCTCGGGGCCGTCCGACCGCAACAAGGCCGCCGTCTGGCGCATGGCGGGCAATCAGGCGCACAGCGTCCGCATCGGCGACGTCTGGTATCAGACCAACCGCCTGGGGCCGCTGGGCATGCTTATGGGCGTCTCGGCGGACCTTTGGGACGTGGCGCACGTCGCCGCGCAGGGCGATATGCTGGCGGCCGGCGCGCTGCTGCAACATGCCTTCACGCAGAACGTGCTCGACGAGTCGTTCATGCGCGGGCCGGCGGAGCTTATGCAGGCCGTCGAAGACCCCGGCCGCTACGGCGAGCGTTACATCCAGAATTTCGCCTCGTCGTTCGTTCCCTACAGCGTTGGCCTGGCGCAGATCGATCGCGCGTCCGATCCGTTCTCGCGGCAAGCGCGCACCGTGGTCGACTCGATCAAACAGAAAGTGCCCGGCCTTTCCGAGACGCTGTTCCCGCGCCGCGACATCTGGGGCGATCCGTTGCCGAACCACGACGCGCTCGTGGCGGCGGGGCTGACTGCGATCTACGAGCAGCGCGTGAGCCGCGACCCGGTCAACATCTCGCTCGCGCAAATGGGCATCGGCATTTCGCCGGTCGAGCGGCGGATTCGCAACGTGGCGCTGACCGAGCAGCAATACGACGATTTCGCGCGCATCGCCGGCAGGATGGCGAAACAGCGCCTTGATGTGATCGTGCGCTCGCCCGACTGGCAACAGTGGCCGGTCGGCGTGCGGGCGGACGTGGTCAAGGAAGTCGTGCGTCAATCGCGCGAGACAGCGCGAAATATGATGTTCATGAAGTCGCCTCAAATTCTCGCCGACGCCACGAGGATGAAAATGCAGAAGCTTGGAGGCTCGCCATGACCGACGCGCCGCGACCGCCGACGCAGGCGATCAAACCGCCGCCCAAACCGACGGAGAAGCCAAAGTTCCGCGGAGCGCCGGTCGGCGAAGGCTCGGGACGGGCTGAGCACACACTGAAACCGCACGTTGACGCGACGCCAGGAAAAATTTAGCCGCAGTTGTCGCCTCATAGGAGCGACATCATGCGGGCTTTGGCTCGAATTCTCGCCATTTCTTCGCTGGTCGTTGCCGCCGTGCCCTGCGAGGCGCCGGCGCAGGTCGCAGGCGGCGGCCCGTCTTCGGCGAGCCTGAGCGCGGGGCCGCCGTTCTCGACCAACCCCACGATCTCGACAAGCGCCTACACGGCGAATTACGCGATCGGCGGCCTTCAGTCGGTGCCGATGGCGCGCACGACCAGCCGCCCGTCGCTGATCTTGAACGGCATCGGCATTTTCTCGAAAGGCGGCATTACGGCTTCCGAGGCGGTCTTCGCCTTCACGAAGTCTCCGGCCTCGACCTGCACCGACCACGCGGCCTTCGTGCTGTCGAGCGCCGACGCGCCTTACCTTATCCCTGGTTTTCCGATCACGCTGACGCCCGCGGCGACCGCAGGAACGACGCAGACGATGGCCGGGACCAACGTCAACACGACGGTTCAGAATTCGGATAGCCCGCCGACGCTGAACATGTATTTCTGCTGGGTGACGATAGGAACTCCGACGCCACCTACATCGACTGATCTGATTTTCACCTATACCGGCCTTCAGGATTGATGCGCCGCCCGGCCGCCATAGCCTTCGCCACGGGAGCCGCCGTCTGCGCTTTGTGCGCGCCCGCGCTGGCGCAGAACACGCCCGCGCAGAACCAAGCGCAGATCAACTCGATCCCGTGGACGAACGGCAGCGGCAAAGTCATAGGCGCCGCAGTCTCGAACCTGTTCTCCGCCATCAATGGCACGTTCGGGCTTTATGCCCCCACTTGCCGGCCCGAACACCTGGACCAACACAAACACCTTCCTCGGCCCCGTCACCCTCCCCGGCGCTACGGGAACAAACAACGGGATGACTACGACCGGACAGATATCAGTTCGGGCAAAGGGCGCGATGTGCAATTGGAACGGTTCGACGGGAACCGACGATTCTACGGCTATCAAGTCCGCTATAACGTCCGCTGCGGCGCTTGGGTATGGAGTTAAAATAGATGGGCTGTGTTACTCGTCTACCGCCATAAATTTTGGAAATGTTCCTGTATTTGGCACACAGCCGTTGATTCCAACCAACCCTCCGCAAGGCGACGGAATTGTGTGCGCCGCATCAATTGCCGCGCCGTGCGTGACGGAAGGTCTTTCGACCGGGACGATTGCGGGAGGTTCTATACAAAATTTGATGGTAGGATTTGCAGGGACGCCTATAGCAGGCGATAAGGCTATTCAAATACAAGGTTTTAACACAAACACATTCAATGTACTTTCATTTAACGCCTATGATGGTTGGTATTTTTTTAACGGAATCTCTTCACATAACGCGCAGTCGTTTACATGGAATATTGTTCACGACCACATTGTCCAAGATGGATTTCCAGAAGTCTATTTTACACAAGGTCGTTTTGGGATGAATGGTGGCGGCGATCAGGTGGCGTCAACGGCGTTTATCGGTGTTACCGGGAACGACCCGAATACTCTTGATATAGGCGATTCGCAATTTAATCTTGGCGGACAGTCTCCTAGCTATTTAATAGATTTCTTTTCACTCACGAATCAAGTCAACGGGATATATAATATTCACGACTCAACGGTCGATATGTCTATTGGTTCAATAGGAGCGTTCGTACATAGCGACGGAACTGGAACATGCTTTAGGTGTAATTTTGGGCCGGCGCTAACATTACTTGGAATATCAACCCCAATGTTTTCTATGGGGTCGGCGTTGGCTATGAGCCAAAGTGTGTTTCACGATAGTAATTTCTTTGTATCTGCGTTTAATATGCCTGGGAGTATGCAATATGATGCGTTTTATGCATCTCATCTTTACATTTCGGGAAGCGTAACTATTGACGGGGCATCGGG
>CAIZGR010000254.1 GCA_903932535.1 uncultured Hyphomicrobiales bacterium
CGCGCGCGCTGGGCAGGCCGGCGGCGCGGAACAGGGCCGCTGCCTCGGCGCGGGCGCCCTCCTGTCCGGCGCCGGCCTGCTCGTGATCGCGAGCGCCGTCGGCGGGAGACCCTTCCTCCGGCCCCGGCGGGCTTTCGGGCGCGGCGTCGGGACCGTGAACGTCTTCCCCGGATTCCCGGGACGGGCGCGTGCTCTCTGGATTCAAGACGCCGACCAACTTTCCTGTTCGCTGCCGATCCCATGCGGCATGCGCGCTTAGCGGCGACTCGAGGAAAATTTGCGGCCGGAAAGCGGCAGAGCGCCGCTCAGGCCGCCACGGGCGCGGCGACGCCGTCTTTCGCCGGGGCGGCGCGGAAGGCGGGGAGCGCTTCGGCGCGCGCCGAGAAGGCGGCGAGGTTCGGATAGGGGGCGACGTCTACGACGTCGCCGACCGCACCCGTGACGAAACCGAAAGCGCAGGCGACCGCGATGTCGGCAAGCCCGAGCCGGCCCGCGATCCAGCCTGCGCTCGGCAGCTCGCGATCGAGCGCGGCGAGCCCCGCGTGGAGCTGGCCCGTGATCCGGCCGACCCACGGCTGATGAATTTTCTCGGCGGGGCGCAGGGCGCGCTCGTAATGCCGCTGCACCGCCTTCTCCATCACCGTGAGCGCGAGACCGGCGATTCGCAGCACGCGCGGCCTGTCGGCGGGATTGGACGGCGTCAGCGCCGCCATCGCCGGGTAGGTCGCCGCGAGGAATTCGAGGATCAGCGTCGAATCGACGAGCACGGTCCCGTCGTCGGTCACCAGCGTCGGCGCCTTGAGCAGCGGATTGACTTCAGAAAACGCGTCGACGTGGCGGAAGAGCGAGATCGGCTTGTGCTCGAACGGGATTCCGGCCGCGATCAGCGCGACCGCGACGCGGCGGACATAAGGCGAATCGAGCATGCCGACGAGTTGCATGGCTGAGGGGTCCCTGATGGTTGCGGGCGAACCGGGTTTCATCCTGCCCGCGCCGCCCAGACGGCGCAACCGACTTCAGCCGATCCAGCCGTCATGGCGGTCCGCGGCGCTCTTGCATTTCCGTTGGGCGGGCCTTCCCCCGCAACGAATCGGCCCTATGATGGGCGCAAGCCGCTGGGGAGGGAATCGGGTTTGGACGAACGCGACTTGCTTCGCCGCATGTTCGACGCCGCGGTCGCTGCGGCCTCACCTGATCGAGCGGTTCCCGAAAACCTGCCGCCGCCGCCGCGCGGCCGCACGGTCGTCGTCGGCGCGGGCAAGGCCGCCGCGGCGATGGCGCGCGCGGTCGAAGTGCATTGGCCCGCCGACCAGCCGCTCTCCGGCCT
Organism: uncultured Hyphomicrobiales bacterium; assembly: GCA_903932535.1. GTDB lineage: Bacteria > Pseudomonadota > Alphaproteobacteria > Rhizobiales > Beijerinckiaceae > Roseiarcus. The sequence goes on from CAIZGR010000254.1 coordinate 1,328, forward strand.
CGTCGTCACCCGCTACGGTCACGGCGTCGGGCCGCTCCGGCGGATCGAAGTCTTGGAGGCGGGCCATCCGGCGCCCGACGCGGCCGGGCAGGAGGCCGCGCGCCGCATGCTCGATCTCGTCGGCGGTCTCGGTCCCGACGACCTCGTGCTCGGCCTGATCTCGGGCGGCGGGTCGGCGCTGCTCGCCTTGCCCGCCCCCGGCGTCGCGCTCGCCGACAAGCAGGCCGTCAACCGCGCGCTCCTGAACAGCGGCGCCGCCATCCACGACATCAACTGCGTCCGCAAGCACCTCTCGGCGATCAAGGCCGGGCGCCTCGCCGCCGCCGCCGCGCCGGCCGAGGTCGTGTCGCTGATCATCTCCGACGTCCCCGGCGACGACCCCTCCGTGATCGCCTCCGGCCCGACCGCGCCCGACCCGAGCACGCTCGCGGAAGCCCGAGCGGCGCTCGCGCGCTTTTCGATCGCGGTTCCGCCGGCTGTGCGCGCCCGGCTCGACGATCCCGCAGCGGAAACCCCGAAGCCCGGCGATCCCGCATTCGCTCGCGTCAGCAACCGCGTCATCGCGACGCCGCAAGGCTCGCTCGAGGCGGCGGCGAGCGTCGCCCGCGAGGCGGGCTATCGGCCGCTGATCCTCGGCGACGCTCTGGAGGGCGAGGCGAGCGAGGTCGGGCGCCTGATGAGCGGAATTGCGCGGCAAGTCGTCGCGCACGGCCAGCCGGTCCCCGCGCCCTGCGTTCTCATTTCCGGCGGGGAGACGACCGTGACGGTCAGAGGCAAGGGCCGGGGCGGGCGCAACGTCGAGTTCCTGCTGGCGCTGGCGATCGGCCTCGGCGGCCTGCCGGGCGTCTGGGCGCTCGCCGCCGACACCGACGGCGTCGATGGCGCGGAGGAGGTCGCCGGCGCTATCCTCACCCCCGATACGCTCGCGCGCGCTCAGGCGCTCGGGATCGACGCCAAGGCGCGCCTCGCCGACAACGACGGGCATGGGTTCTTCGGCGCGCTCGGCGACGCGGTCGTCACCGGGCCGACGCGCACAAACGTCAACGACTTCCGCGCGATCCTGATCGGCCGCGGACGAAACGACCTCGAGGGAGCGCGCGGATGATCAGGATGCCTGAACCGGATGGAGCGGTGCTCGCCCGGCGTTCCGAAATCGTTGCGGCGTTGAGAACAATCGTCCCCGGCGAGGGCGTGATCGACTCCGAACGGGAACGGCGCGCCTTCGACTGCGACGGCCTCACCGCTTATCGGCAACTGCCGATGGTCGTCGTCCTGCCGGAGACGACGGCCGAGGTGGCGGCGGTGCTGCGCTACTGCAGGGCGAACGCCGTCAAGGTCGTGCCGCGCGGCGCCGGCACGTCGCTTTCGGGCGGCGCGCTGCCGCTCGAGGACGGGGTCCTGCTGGGCCTCGGGAAGTTCAAGCGCATCCTCGAGGTCGACGTCGCCAACCGCTGCGCGGTCGTCCAGCCGGGCGTCACCAATCTCGGCATCACCCATGCGGTGCAGGCCGAAGGGCTCTATTACGCGCCCGATCCGTCGAGCCAGATCGCCTGCACCATCGGCGGGAACGTCGCCGAGAATTCAGGGGGCGTGCATTGCCTCAAATACGGGCTCACCACCAACAACGTCATCGGCGTCGAGCTCGTCACCATGGACGGCGACGTCATCCGGGTCGGCGGCAAGCATTTCGACGCGGGCGGCTACGACCTGCTCGGCGTGCTGGTGGGTTCCGAAGGGATGCTCGGCGTGGTCACGGAAGTGACCGTCCGCCTTCTGCCGACGCCGCCGGGCGCGCGCGCGCTGCTGATCGGATTCCCCTCCGTGGAGGGCGCCGGCGAATGCGTCGCCGCGGTCATCGCCGCAGGCATCATCCCCGGCGGCATGGAGATCATGGACAAGCTCGCCATCGACGCGGCCGAGGCCTTCGTCCAAGCCGGCTATCCGATGGACGCCGAGGGCCTGCTGATCGTGGAGCTGGACGGCTGCGCGGCGGAAGTCGACCATCTGATCGCAGCGGTCGAAACGATCGCCGTGGAGCACGGCGCGACGAGCTGCCGCGCGAGCCGGTCCGAGGACGAGCGGCTCCTGTTCTGGGCCGGACGGAAAGCCGCCTTTCCCGCGGTCGGCCGCATCTCGCCCGACTATTACTGCATGGACGGCACCATTCCGCGCAAGGCGATCGGGCGCGTCCTGAAGAGAATGAAGACGATGGAGGAACGCTACGGCCTGCGCTGCGCCAACGTCTTCCACGCGGGCGACGGCAACCTCCATCCCCTCATCCTCTACGACGCCAACAAGCCGGGCGAGCTGCAGCGCGCGGAGGACTTCGGCGCCGACATTCTCCGCCTCTGCGTCGAGGTCGGCGGCGTGCTGACGGGCGAGCACGGGGTCGGCGTCGAGAAGCGCGACCTCATGGACACGATGTTCAACGAAGTCGACCTGAACCAGCAGCAACGGCTGAAATGCGCCTTCGACAGCGAGAGCCTGCTCAACCCGGGAAAAGTGTTCCCGCAGCTCTGCCGCTGCGCCGAGCTGGGGCGCATGCACGTGAACGCGGGCAAGCTGCGCTTCCCCGACCTGCCCCGCTTCTGACGGAGCCCGAGCCATGACGATTTATCGGCCGTCGGACGAGAAGCAGCTCTCCGAGATCGTCGCGCGGGCCGCGGCGGAACGGCAGCCCCTGGAAGTCGTCTCGGGCGGCTCCAAACGCGGGCTGGGCCGTCCGGTGAAGGCCGAGCATGTCCTCGACGTGTCGCAGATCGCCGGGGTGGTGAACTACGAGCCGGCGGAGCTCGTGCTCACCGCCCGGCCCGCGACGCCGCTCGCGGCGATCAAGGCCGAGCTTGCCGCGAAGCGGCAGATGCTCGCCTTCGAGCCGCCGGACTGGCGCGCGCTCATGGGAAGCAACGCCGAGCCGACGCTCGGCGGCGCGCTCGCCTGCAACCTCGCCGGCCCGCGCCGCGTGCGCGCCGGCGCGGCGCGCGACGTCTTTCTCGGCTTCTCCGCGGTCAACGGCGCCGGCGAAATCTGGAAGGCCGGCGGCAAGGTAGTGAAGAACGTGACCGGCTACGACATGATGAAGCTGCTGGCCGGCTCCTTCGGCACGCTCTCGGTCCTGACCGAAGTCACGCTGAGGGTGGCCCCTCGGCCCGAGACAGAAACGACGATCCTCCTGCACGGGCTCGCCGACGAGGTCGCGCTTCGCACGATGGCGAAGGCGCTGAACACGCCCTTCGAGGTGTCGAGCGTCGCCCATCTGCCGCCGGCCGCCGCGCGCCGCTCGCAGGTCGCCGAGATCGCAGGCGGGCTCGGCGCGGTCACTGGCGCACGCCTCGAAGGCCCCGCGCCGTCGGTCGCCTGGCGGGCGGAGGCGGTCGAGCGCCTCGTCGGCCGGGGCGCGCGCCTCGACGCCGCCGCCTCGGCCCGGTTCTGGGAGGAGGCCGGCGAGGTTCATCGCCTCCTGCCGCCGGACGGGCGTGTCCTCTGGCGCCTCTGCCCGGCGCCGAGCTTCGCGGCGGCGATCGTCGACGCGGTTCGAAGGCGGCTCGCTTCGACGGAGGCGCTGTTCGACTGGGGCGGCGGCCTCGTGTGGTGCAGCCTCGACGGTGGGGAAGCGGGACCAGACGCCGGCGCCGCGATCGTGCGCGCCGCCATGAAGCCGGCCGGCGGCCACGCCACGCTCGTCGTCGCGCCCGAGGCGACCCGCGAGCGCTCCGCGGTGTTCGAGCCGGCCGAGGGACCGCTCGGCGAACTGACGGCGCGGATCAAGGCCGGCTTCGATCCCTTCGGCGTGCTCAACCCCGGCCGGATGCGGGAAGGGTCGTAACCGACATGCAGACGAATTTCTCCGCCGCCCAACTCGCCGACCCGGCCACCGCCGCCGCCGAAAAGATCCTGCGCGCCTGCGTGCACTGCGGCTTCTGCACCGCGACCTGCCCGACCTACGTGCTGCTCGGCGACGAGCTCGACAGCCCGCGCGGCCGCATCTCCCTCATCAAGGACATGCTGGAGAACGACCGCCCGGCGACGCCGGAAGTCGTCAAGCATATCGACCGATGCCTCACCTGCCTCTCCTGCATGACGACCTGCCCGTCGGGCGTCGACTACATGCATCTCGTCGACCACGCGCGGCATCACATCGAAAAGACCTATCGCCGCCCCTGGCTCGATCGCCTGTTTCGTTGGGCTCTGGGCGCCGTGCTGCCGCGTCCGGCGGCGTTCCGGCTCGCGATGACCGCTGCTGGGCTGGCGCGGCCGTTCGCCGGCCTGCTGCCGCAGGCGTTGCGCGCCCCGTTCGCGCTCGTCCCGAAGCGCCTTCCGCCCGCCTCGCCGTTCGACCGGCCACAGGTCGTTCCCAGCGCGACGATCCGGAAGCGCCGCGTCGCGCTGATGACCGGCTGCGCGCAAAGGACGCTCGCGCCCGAGATCAACGACGCCACGATCCGTCTCCTGATCCGGCACGGCTGCGAGGTGGTGATCGCCGAAGGCGCCGGCTGCTGCGGCGCGCTCAACCACCACCTCGGGCAGGATGGACATGGGTTTGCGCGCGCCAACATCCTGGCCTGGAGCCGGGAAATCGCGCGGGGCGGCCTAGACGCCATCGTCGTCAACGCCTCGGGATGCGGGACGACCGTCAAGGACTACGGCTTCCAGTTCCGGGACGACCCCGGGCTTGCCGGCAAGGCCGCCGCCGTCTCGGCGTTGACGCGCGACGTCACCGAACTCATGAGCGAAATCGGTCTGCAAGCGCCAGCCCGTGCGACCGGCCTGCGCGTCGCCTACCACAGCGCCTGTTCGCTTCAGCACGGACAGAAGGTCGGACGTGAGCCGAAGCAGCTCCTGACGGACGCCGGCTTCACGGTGCTGGATCCGCCCGAAGGCCACCTCTGCTGCGGGTCGGCCGGAACCTACAACCTCCTGCAGCCGGAGATCGCGCGGCGCCTGCGCGACCGTAAGGTGGCGAATCTCGAAGGCCTGTCCCCGGACGTGATCGCCGCCGGCAACATCGGCTGCCTCACGCAAATCGCGAGCGGCGCGACCTTGCCGGTCGTCCACACCGTCGAGCTGCTCGACTGGGCGACCGGCGGCCCGAGGCCGCGCAACCTCCCGGCCTGACTTGCCCCTCGGAGGGGCGGCGTCTCGCCGCCCTTTAGACCGCGATCGTCGACCGCGTCGCCGCGCTCAGCGAGCGCGGCTCCAGAGGGCGGCTGAAGCTCAAAGCGGGTTCCACGCCTCCGGCGCGGCGAGGCTCGCGGCCGCCTCCGCCTTTCCGACCTCGATCGCCGCCATCGTCGCGCGCAAAACGTCGGTCACGCCGTCGTGAGCCGCGGTCGAGAGCATGAGAGGTTTGTCGCGCTTCGCCCCCGGCTCGATCGGCGGCCCATGGCTGCGGATGGCGCGCTTCAGCCGCTCGACCTGCGCCTTCAGCGTCTCCGCGTCGACCGCGTCGACCTTGGAGAGCGCGACGATCTCGGCCTTTTCGTCGAGCCCTTCGCCGTAGGCTCCGAGCTCGCGCCGGATGGTGCGGTAATCGGCGCCGGCGTTCGCGCCCGTGGCGTCGATGAGATGGACGAGCGCGCCGCAGCGCTCGACATGGCCGAGGAAGCGGTCGCCGAGGCCGTGGCCCTCGTGCGCGCCTTCGATGAGTCCTGGAATGTCGGCGAGCACGAAATCGCGGCCGTCGATCCTGACCACGCCGAGGCCGGGATGGAGCGTCGTGAACGGGTAGTCGGCGATCTTGGGCTTTGCCGCCGAGACGGCTGCGAGAAAGGTCGACTTGCCGGCGTTCGGCAGGCCGACGAGTCCGGCGTCGGCGATGAGCTTCAGCCGCAGGATCAGCGTCCGCTCGATCCCCTCCAAGCCCGGATTGGCGTTCCTCGGGGCGCGGTTGGTCGAGGTGGTGAAGTGGGCGTTGCCGAAGCCGCCGTTGCCGCCTTTCGCCACGACGACCCGCTCGCCCTCCCGGGTCATGTCGGCGAGCATCGCGCCGGTCGCCTCGTCGAACACCTGGGTGCCGACAGGAACCTTCAGCACGGCGTCGGCGCCGCGTCCGCCGGCGCGGTTCCGGCCCATGCCGTGCATGCCGGTCTTCGCCTTGAAGTGCTGCTGGTAGCGGAAGTCGATCAGCGTGTTGAGGCCGGCGGCGCATTCGACAACGACATCGCCGCCGCGCCCGCCGTCGCCGCCGTCGGGGCCGCCGAACTCGATGAATGTCTCGCGCCGGAACGAAACGCTGCCCGCCCCGCCGTCGCCGGAGCGGATATAGACGCGGGCTTGATCGAGGAACTTCATGCCGGGCGTCCCGCTTCCGTATGCGCCTGGTCGAGCGCCCGCCGGCGCGAGGCGACCGCGTCGGTCCAGGCGTCGCGGGTCAGGCGGAAGGTGTGGCAATCGACGAGGCCGCCCCGCGCCGGCGCGCCCTTCAACCCCGTCGATGCGATCACGAAGCCGCAGGTCTCCAGGACGTGGCGCGAAGCGTCGTTCTCGACCCGCACGTTGCCCAGGATCTCGACCGCGTCGGTGAGCGCGAAGCCCGTCTTCACCATCGCCCGGGTCGCCTCGGTGGTCAGGCCCTTGCCCCAGTGCTCGGGCGCGAGCACGAAGCCGAGGGTGAGGCGGTCGCCGCCGCGCGATTCGAGGCTGATCGAGCCGATCGCCTCGAGCTTCCCCTTCTTCGGGGTCATCACCAGCGTCAGGTCGCGCCCGGAGGCGTTGCCCTCGCGCGCGGCGTAGATGAAGCGCTCGGCCGAACCCGGCGGATAAGGATGGGGGATGCGGGCCGTGAAGCGGGCGACGTCCCACAGCGAGCAGAAGCGGTGGATCGCCGCGGCGTCCGAGGCCCTCGGCCAGCGCAGCCACAGCCGCGCGGTCTCCAGGCGGAAGACATCGTCTCTGGCAAGATCGGGAAACATGTTTGCTCCGGCTGCCCGCCTCGAAAAGAGGCTTCAAACGACGAAGGAGACGCGGCGCCCGCATCCCCTTCGTAAGCTCGGCTTACCGGACCGAGGAAAAGGCCTGGCGCCTTTTACACTCATCTCGAAGCTTCTTTTTGGGAGAGTTTCGAGAACGTCCGCGGGGGCTGGTCGCCGAAGCGGGGTTCTCGTCTGCGACCCCGCTTTATTCTGCTGCTACTTGTTGAATTCGTACGCTGATATATTGCCGCCCGTCGCCTTTCAGCTCAAAACAGACTTCGCCCTCAGCTTTTGCGAACAGAGTATGGTCCGTGCCCATGCCGACGTTGCGGCCGGCATGAAATTTCGTTCCGCGCTGGCGCACGAGGATGTTGCCGGAGAGCACCTGCTCGCCGCCGAACTTCTTCACGCCGAGACGACGGCCGTCCGAGTCGCGACCGTTGCGCGACGAGCCGCCTGCCTTCTTGTGAGCCATTGTCCTGCTCCGAAACCTGTCGATGCGCCGCGCCCGAGGGCGGCGAAGTTGAACTCTCTATAACCGATTTTGGCGAACGAGGGAATCGGCTTGTTCGCCTCCCGCGTCACGCGCCGGGCTGGATGCCGGTGATCTTGACGATCGTCAGGTCCTGCCGGTGGCCGCGCTTGCGCTTCGAATTCTTGCGGCGACGCTTCTTGAAGGCGATCACCTTGGCGCCGCGGGTCTGCTCGACGATCTCGGCCGTCACGCTCGCGCCCGTCACGTGCGGCGCCCCGATGGTGTTGGTCTCGCCGTCGAAAAGGGCGAGAACCTCGTTGAACACCACCTGCGCGCCGGCTTCGCCGGGCAGCAGCATGACGGTGATTTCTTTGTCGGCGGCGACCGTATATTGCTTACCGCCGGTCTTGATGACTGCGAACATCGTTTTTCTCCGTGTTCCGCCCGGCTCGTGACGCGGGAGACCCGCGTGGGCCGGCTTCTTTGCAGTGGACCGAAATCGCGAGCCCCGAGAGGGAGCCGCGGGCGAACGCTCGGATTTGAGGCTTCGGGGCGCTCGAGGACGGAGGACCGTCCGGGAGGCCAAAAACCAAAAACGCGGCCGAAGCCGCGCTGGAGCGAGGCGGGCTATAGGGGAGCGGCGTCAGGGAGTCAACGGGATTTGCGCCGCGGCTTTACCGCGCGCCTGCCGGGTCGGCGACCCGGCCCTACAGGACGACGCGATGGCCGCGGCCGGCGACTGCGGCTACAAAAACGCTCAATCGATCAGCCGATACGCCGGCAAAGTCAAAAACTCCTCGAAGGCCGGCGCGAGCGACATGTCCGAGAAGAGCTTGATCGCCTCGGGGAACCGGCCGCCTTCGTAGGCAGCCGCGCCAACCTCCCCTTTCACCCGCTCCATCTCGCCCGCGAGCGCCTCGCTGAACATGTCCGGCGTCACCTCGCGGCCGTCGTCGAGCCTCGCCTTCAGGCGGATCCACTGCCACACCTGCGCGCGCGCGATTTCGGCGGTCGCGGCGTCTTCCATCAGGTTGTAGATCGGCACGGCGCCGCGGCCGCGCAGCCACGCCTCGATATATTGCACGCCGACGCGGATGTTCTCGCGCAGGCCGTCCTCCGTGCGCTTGCCCTTGTGCATCGCGACGAGGTCGGCCGGCGTCACGTCGACGTCGTCGCGCGTGACCGCGAGCTGGTTCGGTCCCGGCATCAGGCGGTTGAACACCTCCATGGCGACCGGCACGAGGTCCGGGTGGGCGACCCAGGTGCCGTCGTGGCCGTTGCCCGCCTCGCGCTCCTTGTCGGCGCGGACCTTGGCGAAGGCGGCGTCGTTGGCGTGCGCGTCGCCCTTGACCGGGATCTGGGCCGCCATGCCGCCCATGGCGAAGGCGCCGCGACGGTGGCAGGTCTTGATGAGCAGCAGCGAATAGGCGTTGAGGAACGCTTGGCCCATCGTCATCACCGAACGGTCGGGGGTGAGGAAGGCGGGGTTCTTGCCGAGCCGCTTGATGAACGAGAAGATGTAGTCCCAGCGGCCGCAGTTGAGGCCGGCGATGTGGTCGCGCAGCTCGTAGAGGATCTCGTCCATCTCGAACGCCGCCGGCAGCGTCTCGATCAGCACCGTCGCCTTGATCGAGCCGTGCGGGACGCCGAGCGCGGCTTCCGCGTGGGAAAAAACCTCGTTCCACAGGCGCGCTTCGAGATGGCTCTCCATCTTCGGCAGATAGAAGGCCACCGTCGCGCCTTTCGCCATCTGCGCCTTGGCGCAGTGGAAGACGTAGAGGCCGAAGTCGAACAGCGAGCCCGAGATTTCCTGGCCGTCCACCGTCACGTGCCGCTCTGGCAGATGCCAGCCGCGCGGGCGCACCATGAGCACGGCGGGATCGGGCTTGAGACTGTAGGCCTTGCCGGTCGCCGGATCGGTGAAGTCGATGCCGCCTTCCCAGCGGTCCCTGAGGTTGGCCTGGCCCTCGATCATGTTGGCGAACATCGGCGAGGAGGCGTCCTCGAAGTCCGCCATGAACACTTTCGCGCCCGAATTCAGCGCGTTGACGATCATCTTGCGGTCGACCGGCCCGGTGATCTCGACGCGCCGGTCGAGCAGGTCGGCCGGGATTGGCGCGACCGTCCAGTCGCCGTCGCGGATCGCCTTGGTTTCGGTGAGGAAATGGGGCAGTTGCCCCGCGTCGAACAGCTTCTGGCGCTCCATGCGCCGCGCCAGAAGCTCGCGCCGGCGGGCGTCGAAGCGACGATGCAGGCCGGCGAGAAACGCCAGCGCCTCGGGGCTCAGGATTTCCGCCTGCCGGGCGCCGGTCTCGGCGTGAACATGAATTCCTGCAGCGGCCGAATGCGCGGTCATGGGGCTCCTCCGGAAGGCGGCGACGGTCGTAAGGAGCCTGTCCTAGACTGTTTCGCCGCCCTTGGGGAGGGCCGGCCCGACGCTTCAGGCCGCGATGTCCTTCGCCTCGCCGACAGGCTCGCGCGCGCAGCGGCGCCGCACGAGCAAGGTCGACGGATCGGCGTCGAGCGGCAGCGCGTTGGCGTCGGAGACATCCTGACGGGTGAGCCCGATGTCGCGCAGCTCATAATCCGACATCCGGGCGAGCTGGTTCATCGTCCGGCGGGCGGCGCCGACGCGCGCCGGCCATTCCAATGCGCGCAAAAGCGCGCCGGCCGCGCTGGAGACAGCGTGTCGAGGTACGATAGACAACATGACTTCCCTCCGTCAGGGACGAATCCGCGGCCCCGCCCGGCAAGCGCCCGCGGACCGCGACTTCTCTGGACTTGTGATGTGCGCGACGTTACGCCCTGGCGATTGATCGGTCCAACGAATGTTTGTAAGCTATTTGATCACCAATTCGCATGGATCAAGCCGATGCTCGACACCGACCAGCTCCGCTCCTTTCTCGCCATCGTGGATACGGGCTCGTTCACCAAGGCGGCCGAACGCGTCCACAAGACGCAGTCGGCCGTCTCGATGCACATCCGGCGCCTCGAGGAGCAGCTCGGCTGCGCCCTGTTCGTGAAGCAGGGCCGCGGCGTGCGGCTGACGGCGGAAGGGGAGAGCCTGATCGATTTCGCCCGCCGCATCGTCCACATCGAGGCTGGCGCGGTCGCCGCCCTGTCGCGCCGGGGCCTGCGCGGCGCCGTCCGGCTCGGCATCCCCGACGACTACGCCGAGACCTATCTCGCCGAGATCCTCGGCCGCTTCAATCGCCGCCATCCGATGGTGGAGGTGTCGGTGGCCTGCGAGGGTTCGCCCGAGCTCGCCCAACAGGTCTCGGTCGGGGCGCTCGAGCTTGCGCTGGTCACCGACCATCACGGGCTGCACGGCTTCGAGCTTCTGCGCGAGCAGCCGCTGGTCTGGGCCGCCGCCGAACGCTTCCATGTC
>CAIZGR010000255.1 GCA_903932535.1 uncultured Hyphomicrobiales bacterium
CCGCGCTCGAAGCGGACGCTCGATCCCATGAGCATCGCGCTCAACGCGCTCGCCTTCGGCCTGCTCATCGCCGGCGTCGACGGCCTCGGCGAGACCCGGAACGTCGCGATTCCGATTGCGGAGCTCGTCGCGGCGACGGCGTTCGGCGCCCTGTTCGTGCGCCGGCAACTCGGGCAGGCGACGCCGCTGCTTCCGGTCGACCTCCTGAAGCGGCCGATCTTCGCGCTGTCGCTCATGACCTCCATTTCCTCCTTCGCCGCGCAGAGCCTCGCGCTGGTGGCGCTGCCGTTCTACTTCGAGGATACGCTCGGACGTTCGGAGACGGCGACCGGCCTCCTGATGACGCCCTGGCCTGCCGCGACCGCGCTGATCGCCCCGATCTCGGGACGGCTCGCCGACCGGTTCGCGCCCGGGCTGCTCGGCGGCGCCGGGCTCCTGGTGATGGGCGCAGGCCTCGGCCTTCTCGCCCTGAACGTCGGCCATGCGGACAGCGCGTCGCTCCTCTGGCGGCTCGCGATCTGCGGGCTCGGCTTCGGCTTCTTTCAGTCGCCCAACAACCGCCTGATCATCGGCAGCGCGCCGCCCGACCGCAGCGGCGGCGCAGCCGGGCTGCAATCGGCAGGGCGGCTCATCGGACAGTCGTTCGGGACGGCGCTGATGGCCGTCGCCTTCGGCCGCGCGCCCGAGCATGCGACCGCGATCGCGCTCTGGGCGGCGGCGGGGATGACGCTCGTGGGCGCCTGCGCGAGCGCGATGCGGCGGGGGTGAAGGGTCGGTCCGAGACCGGTTCGATGGCGTCGCTAGCCCTCTGGCCCCGTCGGCCCCCGCTGAACTTCTCGCGGCTCGTCCGCGTATTTCGAGTGGCGGGCGCGTGAAGCGTTGACGGTCGATGGCCAAGCCCCTAGCGTCACATTCGGTGCTGGCGCTTTGGAAGACGGAGAAATCCGATGCAGCAGGCGAGCGGAGCCGACCTGACGATCGAGGCAGGCTCGCAACGCGCCTCGCCTAAGTCGCTTGCGCATCTGCCGGGCTACCGCGCCTTCGGGCCGTTCGACAATACCGTAGCGATCCTCAAAGATCCGCGCGCTTTCTTCGAGGCGTCGGAAAAGCGGTTCGGCCCGGTGTACACCGCCTCGTTTCTCGGCTCTTGCGGCGTCCATGTGCTCGGTCCCGACGCCAACGAACTGGTGTTCGCCGACCGGGAGAAGGCGTTCTCGTCCCGGCTCGGCTGGGCCCCCTACCTCGATCGGGTGTTCCCGCGCGGCGTGATTTCGATGGATTTCGACGAGCACCGGCTGCACCGGCGCGCGCTTTCGGTCGCCTTCAAGTCCGGGGCGATGCGCGCCTATTTCCAACGGCTCGACCTCGGGATCGCCGAATGGCTCGACGGCTGGCGGGCGGCGCCCGGCCTTCGCCGCGTGTACCCCGAAATGAAGCGCATGAGCCTCGGGCTCGCGACCAAGGCCTTTCTCGGGATCGAGCCCGGGCCGGAGGCGGACGCCCTCAACAGCGCATTCGTCGCCGAGGTGGCCGCGACCATCGGCTGGGTGCGCGCCCCCCTGCCCTTCACCGCGATGGGGCGCGGCGTCAGGGCGCGCGCTTGGCTCGTCGACCATCTCATGACGCTGATCCGGTCGCGGCGCGACGGCGAAGGCGAGGACCTCCTGTCGGAACTCTGCACGGCGACGCTGGATGACGGCCGGCCGTTGACCGGCGAAGAAATCGCCGATCACATGAACATGCTTATGATGGCGGCGCACGACACGCTGGCCTCGTCGCTTAGCACCTTCGTCTGGCTGCTCGCGGTCAACCCCCACTGGCAGGAGCGGCTGCGGGAAGAAGCCCTCGGGCTTGGACTGACCGCCTCCGACCCGACGCCGTTCGACAGCCTCGAAAAGCTGAAACTCGCCGAAATGGCGTTCAAGGAAGCGCTGCGTCTCGTGCCGCCGGTCGCGGTCGTCCCACGCCGCGCGATCCGCGATGTCCACTTCAAGGGTTTGCGCATTCCGTCCGGCGCTTCAGTCGGCGTGGCGCCGATCCACACCCATTATACCAATCCTCGGATTGGCTGATTCACATTTTGGACAGCTGGATTCCCAAGAGCTCTGGATTGTGCGATTCCTGGTCTCGAAACGCGAATCGGGGCCGGGATTTTCACATGGGCGCGGCAATAGACATCACGCGGAGAGA
>CAIZGR010000256.1 GCA_903932535.1 uncultured Hyphomicrobiales bacterium
AACACCCGCAAAAAATATTGGGATTGGGATTGGCCTATTCAAACGGGCTCCTAGCCCATCCCGTTGAAATCTCGCCATTTTTCTTCATTTCCACCGCGTCGAAATCAAAAGGGCGCCCTTGGCGACGAAATCGAAGGGCGTAGGCCGCGGCGGCTCTCGCCCTGGCGCCGGCCGCAAGCCGCGGGTCCCGACCGCCGCCGAGCTCGCCCTTTACTCCGACCGCTCGGTCGAGGACCTCATGGAGATCGCGGTTCGCCAAGCCGCCGCCCTCGGCCGCTGGGACGAGGTCTCCAAGTCCGGCGCCCGCCTGCTCAACGCCCGCGCCCGCCAGACCGCGGCGCCCGCCGCCAGGCCCGAAACGCCGGCCCCGACGCGCTTCGCCCCGCGCCCCCCGCCGCGCGCGAATTGACGTGAGCACCGCCTGCCCCGACTGGGCCGACCGCATCGTCGCGGGTCAAAGCCTGATCCCGCCGCCGCTCTTTCCCGCTGAAGCCGCGGCCTGCATGCAAGTCTTCGACGAGCTGCGCATCGTCGAGATCGCCGGCTCCCCGACCTTCGCCGAAGCGAGCCGCCCCTGGGTGCGCGACTTCGCCCGCGCGATCTTCGGCGCCTACAACCCGCAGACCGGCGTTCGCGAGATCAGCGAATTCTTCCTGCTGATCGCCAAGAAGAACGGCAAATCGACGCTCGCCGCCGGCGTCATGCTGACCGCCCTCATTCTCAACTGGCGCCAGTCGGCCGAGTTCTACATCGTCGCGCCGACCAAGGAGATCGCCGACACCGCGTTCAAAAGCGCCCGCGAGATGGTCAAGGCCGACCCCGAGCTGGCGCCGCCGGACGGCAAGCTGCGCATCAAGGCCGCGGTGCGCGAGATTCACCATCTCGAATCCGGCGCCGTGCTCAAGATCATCGCCGCCGACACCGACACCGTCGGCGGCAAGAAGGGCGTCGGCATCTTCGTCGACGAGCTCTGGCAGTTCGGCACGCGCGCCAACGCGCACAGCATGCTGAGCGAGGTCATCGGCGGCCTCGCCAGCTTCGCCGAGGGCTTCGTCATCTACGCCACGACGCAGAGCGACAAGCCGCCTGCCGGCGTGTTCAAGGAAAAGCTGGAGTATCACCGCCAGATCCGCGACGGCGTCATCGTCGTCCCGAACGCGCTGCCGCTGATCTTCGAATACCCGCCCGCGATGCAGAAGGCGCAGGCGTGGAACGACCCCGCGACCTGGGCGATCCCGAACCCGAATCTCGGCCTCTCCGTCCGCCCGAGCTTCATCGACGGCGAACTGGCCAAGGCGCGCGCCGCCGGCGACCACGCGCTCAACGTGATCCTCGCCAAGCATCTCAACGTCGAGATCGGCCAGAACCTTCGCGCCGACCGCTGGGCCGGCGCCGACGTCTGGGCCGCCGCTGAAGACCCGTCACTTACGCTTGACACCCTCCTGGAGCGCTCCGAGGTTGTCGTCGCCGGCATCGACGGCGGCGGCCTCGACGACCTGCTCGGCCTCGCCCTGATGGGCCGCGAGCGCGGCACCGGCCGCTGGCTGGTCTGGGCCCGCGCCTACGCCCACATTTCGGTTCTGCGCCGCCGCAAGTCGATCGCGTCGGAGCTGATCGATTTCGCCAAGATCGGCGAGCTGGAAGTGTTCGACTCGATAGGCCG
>CAIZGR010000257.1 GCA_903932535.1 uncultured Hyphomicrobiales bacterium
CCGATCTCCCACGCGCCAAAAATTTTGGGTTGAAAACTTGAATTTTAGCGGGGTTTTCAAATGGCGGGGCATGGCGGCGCCAGAGCGGGGGCGGGGCGCAAGCCGAAAGCGAACGAACCCGCGATCAATCCCGAGCTCGAAAAGCTCACCCCCGACCAGCTGATGGACCTCTCCGCCAAGCGCCTGGCGCAAGCCGGCGCCTGGGACGCTGCGTCGAAGGCCGCTGCCCGCCTGGCGGCTTCCCGCAAGGCGACGCCCTCCTCGACCGGCAAGAAGGACCAGCAGCAAGCTGCGGCGCAAAGCCGCGCGTCTTCCGGCTCCCGTTTCGCGCCTCCCCCTCCGCCTAAGCTCAATTGACCCCAGTCTGGTCCACCGCCTGCCCGGACTGGCGTGAGCGGATCGTCGCCGGCCAGTCCCTCGTTCCCTTCGCCCCGCTCTTCCCGGGCGAAGCCCGCGCCGCGCTCGACGTCCTCGACAGTTTTCGCATCGTCGACGCGCCCGGATCTCCCACTTTCGGGCAAAGCTCGCGCCCGTGGGTTACGGACTTCGCCGCCGCCATCTTCGGCGCCTATGACGCGGAGTCCGGCCGCCGCCTGATCCGCGAATTCGGCCTGCTGATCTCGAAGAAAAACGGCAAGTCCACCGACGCCGCCGCGATCATGCTGACGGCGCTGGTCCGCAACTGGCGCCTCAGCGCCGAGTTCTACATCCTCGCGCCCACGCTCGAGGTCGCCAACAACAGCTTCTTCCCCGCCCGCGACATGATCAAGGCGGACGACGAGCTCTCCGAGATCTTCCACGTGCGCGAGCACGAAAAGATCATCATCCACCGCACCACCCGCGCCTTCCTGAAAGTCGTCGCCGCCGACGCCGAGACGGTGTCGGGTAAAAAAGCGGTCGGCATCCTCATCGATGAGCTCTGGCTGTTCGGCAAACGCGCCAACGCCGAGAACATGCTGCGCGAAGCCACCGGCGGCCTGGTCTCCCGCCCCGAGGGCTTCAGCATCTACCTGAGCACACAGTCCGACGAGCCCCCGGCCGGCGTGTTCCTCGACAAGCTCCGCTACTGGCGCGCCGTGCGCG
Organism: uncultured Hyphomicrobiales bacterium; assembly: GCA_903932535.1. Classification (GTDB taxonomy): domain Bacteria; phylum Pseudomonadota; class Alphaproteobacteria; order Rhizobiales; family Beijerinckiaceae; genus Roseiarcus. The sequence goes on from CAIZGR010000257.1 coordinate 1,084, forward strand.
ACGGCGCCGTCACGGATCCGCGCACGCTCGCCGTCCTCTATGAATTCCCGGAGGCGATGCAGAAGGCGAAGGCCTACCTGCTGCCGCAGAACTTCCACGTCACCAACCCCAATCTCGGCCTTTCCGTCTCCGCCGAGTGGATCGCCGACGAGCTCGCCAAGGCGCAGCAATCCGGCGACCACGCCCTCAACGTCTTTCTCGCCAAGCACCTCAACGTCGAAATCGGCCAGACCCTGCGCGCCGACCGCTGGGCCGGCGCCGACGTCTGGCGAGGCGCGGCAGATCCCGCGCTCACCCTCGGCGCGTTGATCGCGCGCTCGGAATGCATCGTCATCGGCATCGACGGCGGCGGCGCCGACGATCTTCTGGGCCTCGCCGTGCTCGGCCGCGAAGCCGGCACGAAACGCTGGCTATCCTGGGGCCGCGCCTACGCCCGGCTCAGCGTGTTCCGCCGCCGCAAGGCGATCGCCGCGCAGCTCATCGACTTCGCCAAGTCCGACGATCTCTGGGTCTACGACCGCGACCGCCTGCTCGACGCCGCCGAGATCGCCGCCGCGCTCGAAACCCCAGCCCTGCCGCCGGAGCCGATCCCCGCCGCCGGCCAGGCAGCCGAAATCGCCGCCGACCTCGAAGCCCTCGTGGCGGTCTGCGCCTCCGTCCAGGCCTCCGGCAAGCTCGCGATCGTCGGCATCGACCCCGCCGGCGTCGGCCTCATCGTCGAGGCCCTGAAGGTCGCCGACATCTACGAAGCCGACCCGGCCAAGCCCGCCCCCTCGACGCCGCTGATCGGCGTGAGCCAGGGCTACCGCCTGCAAGGCGCGATCAAGACCGCCGAGCGCATGCTCGAGGACCAGACCCTGCTGCACGCCGACCAGCCGTTGCTTTCCTGGTCGGTCGGCAACGCGCGTACGGAAATGAAAGCCAACGCGATGCTGGTGTCTAAAGCGGCATCCGGCACGGCAAAAATCGACCCGCTGATGGCGCTGTTCGTCAGTATCGCGCTGATGGCGACAAATCCGGAGCCGAAAGGCTCGGTCTACACGGGCGAAAGAGGATTGATCAGCTTTGGGTGATGGGGCTTCGGCAGTAGGCAGTCGGCAGTTCGCGCTTCGCGCTAGGCAGTCGGGGAAAACCCCTGTCTCCCGTCCGGGAGAGGGGCGAGGTGAGGCGCCTCGCCTCCGTGCGCCTTTTCCCTATTTCGGCCGCAAATCCACCGTCGCCGCGCAGGTCTGGGCGCGCCTCGGCGAGCCCAAGCAATACATCGAGCCGTTCTGCGGCTCCGCGGCCATGCTGCTCGCAGCGCCGCGCGCCGCCCCGCTCGAGGTCGTTTGCGACGGCAACGGCTTTATCGCCAATTTCTGGCGCGCCGTGAAGGCGCAACCGGGCGAGGTCGCGCATCACGCCGACTATCCCGTCAGCCACATCGATCTCGGCGCGCGCCACGCCTGGCTCATGCAACAGCGCGACCGCCTCGGCCGCGAGCTGCAGGATCCCGAATGGCCCGGCGACGCCAAAGCGGCCGGCTGGTGGCTATGGGGCCAATGTTCCTGGATCGGCTCCGGATGGTGCGACTGGGAGAAGACTCTCGCGCCAATCCCCGACGCCGGCGACGCCGGCCGCGGCGTCCAGGCGCGAGGCCGAATCCCCCACGCCAGCAGCGCCGGCATGGGCATTGCCGCGCTCGTCCCCGCCTCGCAATTTCCCGCAATCAACGGGGGGGGGCGTGAATTATGGACGTCGAACGGCGCCACCGCCTGGGAATGGTTGCACCGGCTTAGCCGCCGCCTCGACCGCGTCCGCGTCGGCCACGGCGACTGGAGCCGCTTCCTCAACCACCATTACGGCAAAACCAAAACCGCCGTCTTCCTCGATCCGCCCTACCGCGGTTACGAGAAGTTCTACGGCTGCGCCACGCCGGTCGTCGACGATGTCGCCGCCTGGGCGAAAGACCACCCGTCGCTGCGCGTCGCGCTCTGCGGCCACTTCGGCGATTACGACCTGCCCGGCTGGGACATTCTGCGCTGGTCGCGCGGCAAACACAGTTACGGCGGCTCGAAAACCACCGCCGCCGAATGCGTCTGGTTCTCGCCGGGCTGCGTCTCCGCGTAACGCTTGAAGGTCGTTTTGAAACTCGCCATCCTCGAATTCCCCCCC
>CAIZGR010000258.1 GCA_903932535.1 uncultured Hyphomicrobiales bacterium
AGCGGCGTAGCGAAGCGCATCGTCGCTTGCGGCATGGATCGCGTTGCGGATCATCTGCCGCTCGGCTTCGGTCGGGGCGAACTCGGCGGCGAGCGACACGGACTTGTGCGGGGCGAACACGAAGTCGAAGCCGGAGTTCTTCCGGACGTGCGCGCTCCAGTCTTCGCCTGTGTCGGCGCGGCGCGCCTCGAAGAGGGCGTCGAGTTGGCCGTTGCGGGGTTCGGAGCGGGAACTCGCGATCCCGAGGGCCGCTGAGACGCGCGGGTCCATGTCGGGCCGCCAGTTCGCCCGCTCGCCCCGGCCAGTGTAGTAGGCCGTGAGCCGTTCTCCGGTTTCGAGGTCGCGGCCATCGAGAGCGACGCCGTGGATCTTGAGGGCTTCGGGCTCCGGCTCGTCCTGGGTCATGTAGGCGCGGATCACGGCGCCGTCGCTTGCGGCGGAGATTTTGCGGAAGTTGAGCATCGCCGGCGTCAGGCGTGACGCGCGCCGTTGGCGGACGCGTGCGCCTCAGAGGCGACGCCGTCCGGAGCCGCGAGGCGCTTCATGGTTTCGCTGATTTCGCGCAGGAGGGAGATCATTCCCGACTGCTGGGTCAGGATGCGGGCGAGGAGGTCGGCGAGCGACGGTCCTTCCTGCTCGGGGCGCTCCGGCGTCAGGACCTCGATCATGTGGGTGATCTGGCCGGTGAGGGCTTCGAGCTGTCCCTGCAGCGATTGGCCGTTCTGAAGCAGGGCGTCCTGGGCGTGATCCATCTTGTCGAGAAGCGCACGGAGCCCGATGAGATCGTCGGCGATGCGCTCGAGCGCGGCGTCATTCGTGTCGTGGCGCGGAGCCATCAGATCGTCCTTGATTTTGGGTCAGGAGGGAAGCGCAGTCGCGCGCGGAAGCGCCGATCAGTGGAGCTGCCGGCGCGCTTCGTGCTCGGCGGCTTCCGGCCTCATCGCCTCGAGCATGCGTCGCACCTCGCCGGACAGAGTCTCGAGATCGTCGCCGAGTTTCGCGACGTAGGCGAGCAGGGTGGTCTGGCTCTCCAAGAGCTTGGCGAAGGAACTCCGCAGGCGCGCGACCTCTCGGACCAGGGACGGTTCCGACGGCTTGTTGCTCATGGGTGATGCACCTTTGTCTCGATGGACCCCAACTCTCTCGGCGAGCCGCGCGAACAGGAAACCGCGAGCGTCACCGATCGTCGCCGAGGGTGGGCTCGGCGACGACTGCGAAAAGGTGGGGGCGTTAGCCGACGAAGGTCGGCTGTGCTCTTTCGGTGTCGAGGAATCGGTTGGCGAGCCAGTCGGCGTTCTGGAGCTGTCTGGTGAACTGTTGCGCCGACCATTCGCGTCTGGACCAGCGCGGGTCGAAGTCGTCGGCGTGCAGGCCCTGCCAGCAAGACGCGAGGCTCGTGACCAGGTGGCACAGCACGCGGTGGTTGTGGACGAGGTAGTCGGACGGATTGATCGGCCCGCCGGTCAGATAGGCGGCGCCGAACCCCTTGGCGATCACGTCTGAGGGTCGGACGCCGAGGAGCTTCGACCAGACGGTGATCGGATCGGGGTCTTTCTCCGAGTAGCCGACATAGCGGCCTGTCTGACGGATCGCGGGCAGGACCTCGCTCGTCACCCACTTGCGAAAGCGCTTCGCCTCGGGCTTCCGGCTGGTGAAGATCAAACTATACAGACCCGACTCGTTGACCGTGAGGCATTCACGCGCGCCTCCGGTCGTATATGTAGTAGTGATACCCTTCTCGTCCTCGTCCAACCGAGCCACCGCCTGACTCGGGTTATCGATATCGAGGATGTCGCACACGTCCTTAGCGACGAACCACGCCTGACCTTCCTTTGCGATCGTGCGCACGAGGGTCGCGTCGAACTCGAATTCGACCGGGAAATTCTTGGGGTCCTGGGCCGAAGCGGCCAGATTATCGAACGACATTTTGTGTTCCTTTCTAGCTGGTTGTCGGTAGGAGCTACGAGCAGGCGGGAAGAGGATGGATCTTCCTTCCCGCCCGCTGGCCGCAGCGCGGGCGCCCTCGCCGTGATCCGAACCTCATCGGCAGTTGCGCGAACAGGAACCGAAAAGGAGGAATTTCGTGGCGATCAGTCTGCGGCAAGCGCCGGCCTAGACCCGGAAGGACCCTGGCAGGGCAGCGAGGCCGCTAGAAAGCCAGAACCGCGACCCCGCTGGCCCTGTAGGTGGGTAGCGCCCCACGGCCTCAGCGGCGCCCAGTGGCGCTCCTGAAGCCCGTAGCAGGCCTCTTTGCTTGCCGAGGAGCAACTGCCCGGCCTCGCGTGGCCCAATTCGCTCCTCTCCGTCGCCGGAGCGCCGCCGCCCGCGCGAGCGGGCGGACCGCACCAAAGGTGCATTGGTCCATGTAGGGCATTTTTTGACGTTTCTACTGTCCCCCTGATGTCCCCCTGCTGTCGCCCCGGTGTCCCCCTGCTGTCCCCCGGCGAGCCCCCGACAGGCGGCCGAGACGTTGCCGTCGACATCGGTGCGGAACTTTGAGCATCGAGCGCCAGCCTGGATCCGCGTCATCGAAAGAATCCGACCCGCGTTTTTTCCGGATCCTGTTCGCGCGGGTGGCTGCTTTCATCGTGACGCGGCGCCTTCGACAACCCGTCGCGCAGGAGCTTCCTGTCAATCGGCGTCCAAAACTGACCCCTGATCGGCGTCCAAAATTGACCCCCCTTTTGATGACGCGCGCGGACGGTAGCGCTCGCCCCGGCGAAGCTGGTCGGGGTTGCGCAGCCGGG
>CAIZGR010000259.1 GCA_903932535.1 uncultured Hyphomicrobiales bacterium
CCGGCTGGCGTATATCCCCTTTCTGCGCGAGGTCGGACGGCATTTTACCATCAACCGCATGCTCGGCTTCGAGTCGGTCAAGCTCCGGCTGGAGCGCGAGCAGCCGCTCACCTTCCTCGAATTCAACTACATGTGCCTGCAGGCCTACGACTTCGTCGAACTCCACAAGCGCTACGGCTGCGCGCTGCAGATGGGCGGCTCGGACCAGTGGGGCAACATCGTCACCGGCCTCGACCTCGGCCGGCGGATGGGGCTGCCGCAATTCTATGCGCTGACCTCGCCCCTCATCACCACCGCCTCGGGCGCCAAGATGGGCAAGACCGCCGCCGGCGCGGTGTGGCTCGACGCCTCGATGCGCAGCCCCTGGGACTACTGGCAGTTCTGGCGCAACACCGAAGACGCCGATGTCGGCAAGTTCCTGAGGCTCTTCACCCTGCTGCCGCTCGACGAGATCGGCCGGCTCGAAGCGCTCGAAGGGGCCGAGATCAACGAGGCGAAAAAGGCGCTCGCCAACGCGGCGACGACGCTGCTGCACGGGGCGGCGGCGGCCGAGGAGTCCGCCGAGACGGCGCGCAAGACCTTCGAGGAAGGCGCGCTCGCCGAGAGCCTGCCGACGATCGACGTTCCGGGCGCCGAGTTCGACGCCGGCCTCGGCGCGCTCTCCGCCTTCGTCCGCGCCGGCCTCGTCGCCTCGACGGGCGAAGCGCGCCGGCAGATCCGCGGCGGCGGCCTGCGCGTCAACGACGAGGCGCTCGGCGACGAGAAGGCGGTCATCGGCCGCGACGCGCTTCAGGCGGGCGGCGTGGTGAAGCTGTCGCTCGGGCGCAAGAAGCATGTGCTGTTGCGGGCGGTGTAGGGCGGGGCTGGAGACTGCGCCGAAGCCGGGTCGGCCTCGACGGGCTCGACGTCCGGGGCGCGATCCGGAGGGACGGCGTCCCGCCGCCCTCTTCGCGCCGGAGACGGGCGCCCTCCGGGAGGGGGCGTCGTCTCGGCGCCCCTTCTCGCCGCCGCGCCTTTTTCTGCTATAGCAGCCCGGCCATCGACGAAGCGTCGCGCCCGCGGCGCGGCGAACCGGAAAGCGACCATGACGACGAGCGTGCATCAGTTTCTGTGCCTGACCGACAATTACGGCGTGCTGGTGCACGATTCCAAGACCGGGGCGACCGCCGCCGTCGACGCGCCCGAGGCCGGGCCCATTCTCGCCGCGCTCGACGAAAAGGGTTGGAAGCTCACCGACCTGCTGATCACCCACCACCACGCCGACCACATCCAGGGCGCGCCGGAGCTGAAGGCGCGTTTCCCCGAGCTGACCATCGTCGGTCCGGCCAAGGAGGTCGCGCGCATTCCCGGTCTCGACACGCTGGTCGGCGAGGGCGACACCGTCCGGGTCGGGTCGCTCGAGGCCAGGGTGATCGAGACGCCCGGCCACACGACCGGGCATGTGGCCTATTATTTCGAAGAGGACGAGTTCGTCTTCTGCGGCGACACGCTGTTCTCGCTCGGCTGCGGGCGGGCGTTCGAGGCGCCCTACGCGGTGCTGTGGAGCTCGCTGCTCAAGCTCGCCGCGCTCCCCGCCGAGACGCAGGTCTATTGCGGCCACGAATACACCGAAGCCAACGCGCGCTTCGCGCTGACCATCGAAAGCGGCAACGCCATCCTCAGGGACCGGGCCGAGCACGTCGCGGCGCTGCGCGCCGAGAAGCGCCCCACCCTGCCCACGACCATCGGCCTCGAGCTCGCCGCCAATCCGTTCCTGCGGGCGGAAGAGCCGCCGGTGAAGGCCGCCGTCGGCATGCCCGACGCCGACCCCGAAGACGTGTTCGCCGAGATCCGCTCCCGCAAGGACCGGTTCAAAGGGTGAGCGACTGTCTTGGGCGTCAAGCCCGATTTGCTTGGTTTGAGCGTGTCTGCATCTGGCGTGCGCGTCGAGGCTGGCGCTTTCGCGCCACAGCCGTCGCGGCTTGCGGCCTCGACTCGCGCGCCGGACGCAGACCTCGTCCCACCGTGCAATCCAAGCGGGTCGCTCAATTCAGGCATGGGGCTGCTCCCTCCACGGCTCGCCGTCGCGCAGGATGGCGTTGAGGATGGTGAGCAGCTTCCGGGCCACGGCGACGAGCGCTGCCCTCTTCTCTTTTCCGGCGGCGATAAGGCGCTGGTAGAAGGCCTCGAGCGGCCGATCGGGTCGGGCAGCCGCCATGGCTCCCATGAACAGGGCGCTGCGGAAGTCGGCGCGCCCGCCGCCGATGAAGCTCTTGCCCTTCCACTCACCGGATCGTCGTGGCGCACGGCGTGCGCTGGATCGCCGACCTCGCCGACGGCGGCTACCTCCAGGACGACCTGCCGGATTACGAGCTGATCGGCGAGCTGGCGCGGGAGAAGCTCATCGACGAGCCGACCGTCACCCGCGAGCCGTTCCGCCCAACGGCCGGCTGTCGGCGGCGCTGGCGCCGGACCGGCTTGCGACCGACAACGGCCTCGCCCCGCTCGACCCGAAGGACGACCGGTTCATGCTCTGCGGCAGCCCGGCCATGCTCGCCGAGGTCCGCGCGCTGCTCGATGCGCGGGGCTTCGAGGAGGGCAATCGCGGCGAGCCGGGCGATCACGTGATCGAGAAGGCTTTCGTCGACAAATAGGCCCCGGTGGGCCGGCGGAGGGCGCGCCTCGGGCGGCGAGACCCCGCGTCCCTCCGAACTCGCTGCGAATCGTCAATATCGCGCCATCGGCATCCCGTCCATCGTGAGCAGAACGACGCCGATGGCGAAGAACGCAGTCACGATGGCGACGAAAATCAGCAGCGAGAAGACCACGCCGAAGCCCAGATCGAGCGCGAACGCGAACGCGGCGCCGGCGATGAATGCGCAGGCGAGGGCGAGAAACAGGATCCGATGGTCGTGAAGCGCCGGCGCCAGCTCCAGCGCCTTGGCGTGAAGCTGACTTCCGGCTTTCGCATGATGGGCGACGTACCATACCGCGTCGTCGTGGGTCAGGAAGGTGCGGGCGCGCCGGTCGGCCCGAATTCTGGGACCGTCGTCGGTCGGCACGAGGTCCCAGCCCTCCTCGAGCGCCGCGGCGGCGTCATCGGCGGTCCACATGGGACCCTCCATTTGAATGGGTTGCGTTCTTGCCCGCGGAAGAACCGCGGGAAAACGCCGGAAGGCGCGGCTCAGCGCGTCCATGTCGAGAGTGAGAGGAGTCATGAGTCGCCAGTACGAAGTTCTCGAGGAGCGCAGCGGTCCGGTCAGCCCGGAAGACAGGCGCAGTGGCGATGACGGGGTTGCCGGAACTCGACATGAGAATCCCGCCCGCCCGAAGCGTCCGACGTCGTCGGGAGCGTATCCTTCAGACAGAGGGGCGTCGGCCACCCTGTCCCCCGGCGCACACAACCTTCAACCGGTCCCGCCGATGGCGGCTTCCGCGTCAATATCACCGACATCACCGTAGCCCCTGCAGCCTTGGTCTTTCGGCGGCGAATTCTGCCCCAAATCGCCGCGATGTAAAGTTATCCCCATCTGCCACGGGCTCGAGACAACGACGTGAAAATTCGCCTTTTGCTCGAAAGCGATCGCCTTCGAGGCGGTTGGCGCGTCATCATGTCACACCCGCGGGCGATGGTAAAGCGATCTTGACATGTCAAACCGCTCGAACGCCGCCAAGGGCCGGCGCGCCGGACCCCGGAGCGGCGCCGGGAGCGTGACCGCCTGCCCATTTGCTGCGCGCCCCGGCTCCGCGCTTTTGCTCAGACGAGCCCCAGGCCGACCCCCGCCGCGGCCGTGAGCGCGACGACGGCCAGCGGCGGCGCGCCCCAGACGGCCAGCGCGGCAAAGCCCGCCGCGGCCACGGCGAAATCGGCGGACGTCCGAACCGCGCTCGTCCAGACGGGATCGTAGAGCGCGGACGCCAGCAGCCCGACCACCGCCGCGTTCACGCCCGCCATCGCCGCCCGCGCCTGCGGCCGGCGGCTCAGCGCATGCCAGAACGGCAGCGCGCCTATCAGGATCAGGACGCCGGGGGCGAAAATGGCGACCAGCGCGAGCGCCGCGCCCGGCGCCCCGCCCGGCGGCGCGGTCGCGGCCGCCCCGAGATAGGCGGCGAAGGCGAACAACGGCCCGGGGACCGCCTGCGCCGCGCCGTAGCCCGCGAGGAACGCGCCGTTCGAAACCCAGCCGGGATCGACCACCGCCGTCCGCAAGAGCGGCAGCACGACATGGCCGCCGCCGAACACCATGGCTCCGGAGCGATAGACGGAGGCGAGAAAGGCGAGTCCCGAATCGCGCGCCGGCAGGAACGACAGGAGCAGAAGGCCGAAGAAAGCGGCGAGCGCGAGGAGCCCGGTCGTCCGGGCGAGCGGCGGCGCCTCCGCCTCGCGCCCGGCGTCGCCGGCCTGCCGGCAGACGACGAGCCCGGCGCCGGCGCCGGCAAGAATCGCGGCGATCTGGCTCGCGCCTCCGGGCGCGAAGGCCATGAGCAGAAGAGCGAGAACGGCGATCGCCGCCCGCGGCCGGTCGGGCGCGAGATTGCGCGCCATGCCGAGCACGGCCTGCGCGACGACGGCGACCGCGGCGACTTCGAGGCCGTGCAGGAGCCCCTGCCCCGCCCGCCCGGTGAGCGCGGTTTCGCCGAACGCAAAGCACGTCAGCGCTATCGCCGACGGCAGCGTGAAGCCGGCCCAGGCGGCGAGACCGCCGAGGAGTCCGGCCCGCCCGAGCCCGATGGCGAAGCCGGCCTGACTGCTCGCCGGGCCCGGCAGGAACTGGCAGAGCGCCACGATGTCGGCGTAGGCGCGCTCGTCGAGCCAGCCGCGCTCGACGACGAAGGCGTTGCGGAAATAGCCGAGATGCGCGACCGGCCCGCCGAAACTCGTCAGGCCGAGGCGCAGGAAGACGCGCAGGACCTCCAAGGGATCGCCGCCTGCTTCGCCGGGCCGCGCGGCGCCGAAGCTCATCGCCAGTTGTCCTCCCATCCTGGCCTCGCGGTCGAGCGTAGCCCGCGGCGGCGGGGATGTCAGCGGCCCCCGCTGCACGAACGTCCGATGACGAGGAGGCGCTTGCGCGGCGTCGTCGACGCCGATAATTTGGGGAAATGGCGCAGTCTGGAGCTGATATGCACGCCGTTTGCGATCGAGCCGCGCGCCTGCGCCACGCCTCGCTGGCCGTAGCGGCGATTCTGGCCTCGGCTGTCGCGTTCGGTTTCGTTTTCGGCCTTCCGGCCCACGCCCTGTCGCCAATGATTCAAGGGTGGCTCGCCGTGAACACGGCGTGCAAGGGCGGCGTGAGCGACGATCCCAAAACGATCAAGGCCTGCGCGCGGCGCGACGAGCTGAGCGCGAAGCTGAAACGCAGGGGCTGCGAATACCAGGAAGACGGCGACTGGTGGAAATGCCCGAGACGCTGACGGCTCGGCCGTCATGCGCCGCAGCGCGCCTGCGCGAGACCCGGCCGATCCGTCAGCGGCTCCCGGCCCAAACCCTTCCGATCATCGCCGGCGCCAGCAGGGCGAGCGGCGGGCGCATGAGGTTCACCACCTCGACGAAGGTCTTCGCCAGGACCGGATCGGCGGCGGCGCGATAGAATTTCGACAGGCGCCCGTTGAGGAAGCGCGTCTGCAACGTGCGTTCGCCGGCCACGCCCGGGTGCTGCAGGTCGCTGCCCACGGTGGTCCGCCAGGGGGTGTCGACGAGCTTCGCGGCGGCGGCGAAAGACCTTTGCGCGAGGCCCCGGCGGGCCGCCGCGAGACAGTCGCGCAGCGCCAGCGCCTCCATGCTCGACACCGTCATCCCCGCCCGTAGACCGGGTTGAAGCCACAGAGCGCGTCGCCGAACGCGAGATCGCCGTCGGGAAAGCGCGCGAGCTTCTCGTACCGCGGGCGCTGATTGGCGGCGAACCGATGGGCGACCGGGGTCGTCAGAGGTTCGTATTCCGGCTTCGGCCGAGGCCGCGCTCGATCCGCGCTTCCCGCCGCCGATCTCACAATCCTCTCGCCTTGAAGTACTTCAGAAGGGTCCAGACGGCCGCCTGCTGCTCGTCGTCCATCTCCTTGGGCTCGAGATGCGTGAGCAGGATTTCCGACGGCCTTCCGCCCTCGATGCGCGGTTGGGACGGCGCGGTCTGCAAAGGCTTCACGGGCGAAGGCGGCGCCAAAAGATTCCGCCTGCGAGGCGTCAGCGGCCGGGGCTTCCGGCCCTTCAGCACCCGGCCGCTGATTTTCACGCCCGCGTCGTTCGCGGCGTAGAGAAAAAACGTCACGCATTTCTGGACGACCGCATCCGCGGCGGGAAAAGCCTTCCGGAACGCCTCGTTGAAATGGGACGGCGTCGCGGCCTCGAGGTCGATGGCGAAGATCGGGGCGTATTCCTGCCGAAGCAGAGCAAGCAGCGTCGCCGGCCAGCGCCCTGCGGCTTGGGCGTCCACGAGGTCCCGGAGACGCTGGGTCGGACGTCCCTCCTCGTCGATCAGGCCGAAGAAGCGGAGCGCATGGGTGAGCTGCGAGCCGACCACGCCCGAAAAGCGCGTCAGCACGCTGCGGTCGACGCGCGACGGAACGCCATGTTCGCGAATATCCTCGATGAACGTCTTGAACGTTCGGTACGACGTATACGGAGGCGTTCGCGCTGTCCTGACGCGTTCCGAACCGCCGCGGGACATGCCGGTCTCCCCTCCGTTCGGAACGCTGACTATACGCATTCGCGCCGCGGAGCAAATATACCGTATACGCGCCTCGCGCAGGACGGTTCGAAATGATGAATTGCCTCCTGGCACATTCATCGCAAGATACTGAGAAACTTATTTATTTTCCGTGAAGAGCCCTGCTGGGCAAAGCGGCTCGTCCGAATGACGGACGACGGGGCGAATACAGGTTGTCGGGATGGTTTCCCCTTGCGGCCCCTTCGGGCCGCAAAGCGATCGAGGCGCGCGCATGTTGTGGACGGACGAGGCGGTCGAGAGATTGAAAAGGCTGGCGCTCGAGGGGCGGAGCGCGAGCGTCATCGCCGCGGCGCTCGGCGCGGAGTCCCGCAACGCCGTGATCGGCAAGGCGAACCGGATCGGGGTCAAGCTCGGCGGCCACGGGCGCGCGTCCGTCTCCGGGCGGGTTCGCGCGGCGGCCTGTCGGGCGGCGCCGGGCGAGCGCCCGTCAGGACCGGACAGGAGTCCGGTTTGTACGGACGGAGACGTCGAAGTTGGGGAGATGCGGCGGGTGCGGCTCGAGGACATGCGCGAAATCGCCTGCCGATGGCCGCTCGGCGATCCGAGGAGCGGGGATTTCGCCTATTGCGGGCTCGCCCCGGCGCAGGGGCGCTCCTATTGCCCCGGTCACCACCGGATGGCCTATCGTTCCCCGAACGATCGGGCGCAGCGAGGCCGCGAGGAGCCGCGATGGCCCCGCCCGGCTTCCTGGCGGCTGGCGTGAGCGGCGGCGGAGGGGCGGCGTCTCGCCGCCCCCCGGGCGCGCGGCCCTCGTCAGTTCGGGAGAAAGTAGTTTTCCGGGAACCGGAGCTGGAACCGGCCGATCGAGCGGTAGTCGCCGAGGTTGTTGCTCGGCTGCGGCGTGTTATAGCCGGCGAACACGATCGTCACCGTCTGGGCGTCGGTGTAGATCGCCTGCGGATCGTAGACCCGGCCGCTGAAGAAGTTCGCGGTGTAGCCGCCGGCCGGCGGGTTCGGCCCCGCCGGCTGCGTGAACGGCGCGACCTGCGCCCGGGTCAGCGCGTTGACGCTCGCGACGTCGACCACCGGCGCGTTCAGGGGGTAGGTTCGGCCGCTCGGGTCGGTCACCCGGTCGGTCGACAGGATCGGATTGTCGAGCCCGTTGAGCACCGTCCAGTTCGTCAGGTCGGCCGGGCTGCTGACCGCGTTCACGGTCTCGGCGTAGCCCATGTAGTGGAACCCGTCGGAATCGTTGTCGAGGCAGTTGCCGGCGCCGAAGAACATGCCGACCTTGCCGTTCGACAGCCGAATGAGGCTGCCGCTGCCGAGCCAGCGGGTTCCGCTCAGGCTCGTGGTTCCGGGATTGAAAAGGCCCGTCGCGGCGCCGGCGTCGCTGAAGGCGAGCCCATCCGTCGTGGTGGCGACCCGCACTGTTATGACGTCGTGGTTCGCCTTGCGCGCCTTGCCGTTGACCAGATTGGTCAGGGCGTAGGCGGGCGTGGACGGACAGGCCGCGTAGCCGGCGTTCGTGTCGGCGTTCGCCGTCACGTTCTTGGACACGTAGACGACCGTGGTGGTCCCGCCGATCGTCACCGCGCCCATGATGGCGTCGGGATCGACGAGGCCGCTCGTCAACTGATAGCCGGGCGTGAGCGTGGGGTAGCCGCCGGAGACGAGCGGGCTGACATAGCCGTAAGCGGGCAGTCCCGGCAGCGAGCCGGGCTTCCGTCCCTGGGGCAGCGGGTGGACCACCAGCGGGGCGGAGTCGATGTAGGTGTTGGCGCGGTTCAACTGGTAGACGCGGTCCTGGCCGTTCACGGTCAGAACCACGGGGTGACCGAGCCCGTTGTCCGCCGCGTTCGCCGAATTGGAGCCGTACGCCGTCTCGACCGGCACGCGGCTCGCGTTCGGCACGCTCACATTCTGGTTGTCCGGGTCGGTCATGTCCCAGGGGCAATAGGGATTGAGCGCCAGAGCCTTGCCGCCGAAAGTCCAGGTCAGGCCCAGGTCGCTCGAGGTCGCGGCGACCACGGCTTCCTGCTCGTTGCGCGGGCGGTAGTCGAAGAAGCCTTCCAGAACGAGGCCGTTCTTGCGGACGAAGGGAAAATAGAACGGCTGCATCACGCTCGCGCCGACATTGAGCGACGCTTGGCCAGACTGGGCGCAGAAGCCCATGTACGGAACGCCGGTCCCGGCATAGGGCGGCCCCGGGGTGCCTGCGGGCGGGACGATCCCCGACGCGTCGCGTTTGAAGGCGCTTTCGTGCAGCGTCCAGGGTCCGCCGGCGATGGTCGATTCGGCGATGCTGCCGGGAACGTAGGTGATGGCGGGGCCGGCGGGGACAGCCGACGCCGACGCGGCAGCGGCGAGGGCTGCGGCCGCGGATGCGCCGAGAAACGAGCTCTTCATGATTCGCACGTCCTTGTTGGAAGGAGCTTTTCGTCTGGGAACGGCCGGACCTAGAGGGCGAAGCGGCCGGCGCGATGCTTCGCGAGGCCGGCCATCGAACCGAGGCCCAGGAACCCGATCATCGCCATCGCCCAGGTCGAGGCTTCCGGCACGCCCGCGACGGCCACGGCGCCGTCGGAGAAATAAGTCGGAAGAGTCTTCACCTGGATCGTGACGACATCCCCGGCGCTTACGCCGAAACTTGCGTGCGCGAACGCGAACGCCCCCGTCGTGGCCCAGGCGACGCCGGGATCGACGGTGTAGGGCGCGCCGAACTGGCCATTCCCGGTCGCGGTCCAATCGGCGGCGTTCGTCGAGGCGACCAATGCGCCGTTGTCATAAATCGCGTAATTGTCGCCGAGCGCGTAGAGGCCGGTGACGCGCACGGTCTCGCTCGTCGAGGCGGTCCACGTCGTCGCGAAAAAGTCGCCGGCCGACAGCCCCTGCTGATCGACGACGTCCCACACGGACGATATCGGATCGGCGACAGCGTGGGAAAGCCCCAACCCCGCCAATGCAGCCACGACCGCTGCGGTACGCTTGATCATGCTCTTGTCTCCCGTTTCAAAAACTTTAGCGATCGCGTACGAAGTTTTTTTGACGGGAGGGGCTTGGCGAACGCTGTTCCCGAGACGTCGAAACACGGGCGCCTCGCGAGAACGGCGCGGCGGGCCTGTCGATCCGCGGAGGAGTCTAGAATCCCGCCGCCACCGCTTTGATCTCGGCGTGCGCCGCGTCGGCGAACTGCCGCAGCGGATCGATGCCGAGGCCGGACTGCAGGACGCCGTGAAGGTCGCGCGCGGTCCGGTTCGGCTCGAAATAGGCGTCGACGATCGCCTTGAGCAGCGCGTCGGCGCAGGCGACGCTGTCGGGCATAGACAGCACCCGCATGCGGCTGACCTTGGCGTAGAGGTCGACGAGGTCCTGAACATGCGGCTCGCTGTTGACCAGCGCGTCGCCATAGGTCTTCGAGGCCGCGACGATGAACTCGCGCACGAGGTCTTCGCGGCGGGTCACGCCGTGCGCGATCTCCGTCGCCCGCGCCTGCGTGCGCTGGGCGAGCCACGTCGTCGCGAGCGACGTGAGCCCGCCGATCACCGACCCGGCCAGCGCGGACAACGCCGACGCGTAAGCGATATCCATCATTGCCCGCGCCCCTCCGAGCGGCCGGCCCCCCGGCGGTGAGCGCTTGGACCGCGGACCCTACGCCGCCGCGGCGAGCCGCTGCGCGACCGTGTTCTTCAGCGCCTCGAGATCGCGGGCGAAGAGGCGGATGCCTTCGGAGAGCTTCTCCGTCGCCATCGCGTCCTGGTTCAGCATCCAGCGGAACCCCTTCTCGTCGAGCGAAAGCTTCGCCGGCGCCGCGCCGGCCTCGGCGGGGTCGAGACGGCGGACGAGGGTCCCCTCGTCCTTCGACAGCGCTCCGAGGAGCTGGGGCGAGATGGTGAGCCGATCGCAGCCGGCGAGCGCTTCGATCTCGCCCGTGTTGCGGAAGGAGGCGCCCATGACCACGGTCTTGAACCCGTGGGTCTTGTAGTAGCCATAGATGGCGCGCACCGACTTCACGCCGGGATCGGTCTCGCCGTCGAACGGCCCCTCCCCCGCCTTGACGTGCCAGTCGAAGATGCGGCCGACGAAGGGCGAGATCAGAAAGGCCCCCGCGTTCGCCGCGGCGGCGGCCTGCGCGAAGGCGAAGATCAGCGTCATGTTGCAGTCGATCCCCTCGCGCTGGAGCACGCGGGCGGCCTCGATCCCTTCCCAGGTCGAGGCGAGCTTGATCAGGATGCGGTCGGGGCCGATGCCGCGCTCCCGGTAGAGCCCGATGATTTTCCGCGCCTTGGCGATCATCGCCTCGGTGTCGAACGAGAGGTCGGCGTCGACCTCGGTCGAGACGCGGCCGGGGACGATCGTGGTGAGCTCCGCGCCGAAGTTGACGGCGATGCGGTCGGTGACCTCGCCGACCGGCGCGCGGGTCTTGCGCCCCCAGTCGATCGCCTCCTCGACGAGGCGGGCGTAGGCCGGCAGCTCGGCCGCCTTGAGGATGAGCGACGGGTTGGTGGTCGAATCGGTCGGCTTGAACTGGCGGATCGATTCCATGTCGCCGGTGTCGGCGACGACGGTCGTCATCGTGCGGAGCTGGTCGAGCTTGCTGGGCATAGGCGGTTCTCCCGGGACCTTTGGCAGGGCCGGGCGAATGTCGCCCGGCGGCACGCCGTTTTCAAGCGGCGTTCGTGGCCGCGGCAACTCTGACGGACGCTCCCCTGTTCCAGGCTTGGCGCGCTCCCAATAACGGGTTGACCTTGTTTCGCTTTTCGTCGTTGTGGGAGTTTGCCTCGTGGCTGCGCGGGCGGGGGCGAGGGGCGGCGCGGCGGGGATGGCGACGTCGGCGGCCTCGAACAGGCGGCGCATGTCGTCGCGTGGCGTCGGAACCCGGTTGTAGGCGGGCCGGCCGCGGGATGACCACTTCGATGACGCAGAGGCTGGCGAGCATGACCACGAGGGCGTGGCCGCGGGTGCGGTTCTCGTCGCGCAGGTAGACCGGCCGCATCTCGATCTGCACAGTCTTCGAGTCGCGGAACGCCCACTCCACCCGGGCGAGATCCTTGTATCGGTCGTGCAGGATCTCTTCGGCGGCGGCGGTCTTCGGCAGATCGGTGCGCAGCGCATAACGTCCGGCCTCCGCAAAGGGGCGCTCGCGCCGTGCCCGCAAAGTTCGACTGGACAGCGTTGGCCCGCCTCGCCATAGTCCGCGCGCGCCGCGCAACCGGCGCTTGTCGTCACCGGTGGCCTTCCGATGGACCTGAAACTTTTTCTCCTGCGATTCGCCACCTGGTGGAACGGGGCGACCCTCAACACCCTGCTCTACACCCGCCGGTTCGGGGTGCTCGTCGGTCACGACCAGTTCGGCAACGCCTATTACCGGAAGCCCGGCATCGATCCGGCGCTCGGCTTCGAGCGGCGCTGGGTGATCTACAACGGCCTCTCGGAGGCCTCGATGACGCCTCCGGGCTGGAACGGCTGGCTGCATCAGACGGTCGACACGCCGCCGAGCGAAGAGGACTACAAGCCCCATTCGTGGGAGCAGCCCCACATCGGAAACCCGACCGGCACCCCGTCGGCCATCATGCCCAAGGGCTCGACCCTCAACCCGCATCCGCACCGCCAGCCGACCGGCGGGGACTACGAGGCCTGGAGCCCCGGGGCGTAAGCAGCGCCTTCTTTCCGCCGCCGTTGAGCGTCAGATCGGCCCGCATGAAATCGATGTTCGTCACCGCCGCGGGCTTGGCTGCGCTCGCTTTCGGCGCGATGTGCCTGCTGGCGGCGCCCGCGCGCGCCGACAAGATCGCCAACCCGATCGCGGTGTTCGACGGGCTCGACAAGATCACCGGCCGCATCATCACCTTCGAGGTCTCGCTCGACGAGACGGTGCAGTTCGGCACGCTGCAGGTCACGCCGCGGGTCTGCTGGTCGCGCCCGCCCACCGATCCGCCGCGCACCGACGCCTTCGCCCAGGTCGACGAGATCGACGAGCAGCGCAAGTTCCGGCGGATCTTCTCCGGCTGGATGTTCGCCGACAGCCCCGGCCTGCACGGCGTCGAGCATCCGATCTACGACGTGTGGCTGGTCGGCTGCAAAGGCGGCGTTACGGTGATCAAGGAGGCTCCGCCCGCCGACACGGCGGCAACGGAGACCGACAATCCCAGCGGCGCCGCCGACGCCAACGCGCCCGTCTCGCCCCAGATCGAGCCGGCTCCGCCGCCGCCGAAGAGGAAGCCGAAGCCGAAGCCTCCGGCGGTCGTCGCCGCCCCCCTGCCCGCGCCAGAAGGCGACAGCGCGCCGCTCAACCTCGGCGGCGGGGGGAACTTCACCAGCAGCCACGGGCGGTAGCGGACGGATCTGACCGTCCCGAGGTCCGTGCGCACGGCCGCCCCGGTTTCCCGTTCACGCGATGGAACCCATCGGGGTTGCGCGCGTTGAGCGCCCACCCGGCGGCGCCGCGCAGGTCCGAGGGCACTCCATGCGCATTCTTGTTCTCTTCGCCCACCCCGTCGAGACGAGCTTTGGGGCGGCCCTGCACGACAGGGTCGTGCGGACGCTCGCGGGCCGCGGCCATGCGGTCGACGACTGCGACCTCTACGCCGAGCAATTCGATCCGGTGATGAGCCGCGAGGAGCGGATCGCGTATGACGACGTATCGCTCAACCGGCGCAACGTCGGCCCGTATGTCGACCGTCTCCTCGCCGCCGAGGCGCTGGTCTTCTCGTTTCCGGTCTGGAACATGGGCTTCCCGGCGATCCTCAAGGGCTTCGTCGACCGGGTGTTCCTGCCGGGCGTGAGCTTCACCCGCAAGGCGAACGGCGACTACGTCCCGGCGATGCACAACATCAAGCGCCTGGGCGTGGTGTGCACCTACGGCGGCGGCCGTCTTCTCACAATCCTGATGGGCGATCCGCCGCGGCGCTTTCTCATGCGCTCTCTGCGCGGAATTTGCGCGCCGGGCGCCCGATGCGACTACCTCGCGCATTACGACATGGACCACACCGGGCCGGAGCGACGGAAGGCGTTCCTGGCGCAGGTCGAAACGCGTTTTTCGGGCTGGTGAGCACGGCGGTCGATCGTCGAGGCGTGCGCGCTGCGTTCGGGCTGTGAGCCGCGTCACCGCCGCGGGCCGTATGACGCGCACAATGGCTGTCGTTGGGGATCGCAAGACGCGATGAGAGGGCATGGACATGTCACGACAGGCAGAGCGTCACGAGGGAACGCGTCCCGGCGCCGATCTTGACGCCGCAGCGCTGATCGGGAACGACCGCGCGCCCGCGCAGGAGGCGGATCGCGCGAACGGCCGGAGCGATGTCGCAGGCGGAACGCAGGGGCTTTTCGACGGCGATCTTCGCCGCGCGCCTCCGGCCGAAGCGCGCTCCGGCTGGCCTTTCACATGACGCGAACGATGCTCCGGCCGCGCGCCCTCACCCGAAACGCCGGGGTGAGCGCGCGCCGGCGCCGCCCTGTTTCCCTCCGCCCTATTCCGTCGAGGCGCGATGCGTCCACGGCAGCGGGCCGACCGGAACCGGCGTCGTCGCGGGGCCGAGACCCTGCCGCAGACGGGGCGGCGTTGGGAAAGCCTGAACCCGATCCTCCGACCGGAGGCGCTGGATGAGCGCTTCGCTTGCTGCGATTTCCGTCAGCAGCCGCGGTCGCTCGGCCGCGGGCGTGTCCTCGAGGTTCGCCTTGTGCGCCAGACACGCGCGGATCGCCGCGTCGTCGCCATCCATGAAACGCTTCGCCGCCCGGTCGGGGCGAGTCGCCGGCCACCCTTGGAGGGTCCCAATCGTGCATTTCGTCGTTCACGGCGTCAACGCCAGCGCCGTCGTCAGGTCCGGGGAACGAGCGGCGGCGGCCCCGCGAACGCGCCCTCGGCCTCGATCGCCCTCACCATGGCGGGCGACGGGGCGTAGTTGCGAAGAATGAGGTAGAACCGCCCGGCAGGCGCCGGCAGCCAGTTCGCCAACTTGTCCGCCCCCGGATTGTCCTTTTGCAGGTAGAGCGTGAACGACCCGTCGGCGTTGCGCTGGATCGGGTCCGCGCCGCCGAGGCTGTAGCGGTCGATCGGGTTGGGCACGGTGAGCTTGGTCGCGTCGTCGTACATGGTGAGCGACCAGAATCCCGGCGGGACCGGCTCGATGTAGGGCATCGGCTGGGTGAAGGTCGCGGTGTAGCGCTTCGCGCCGGTCAGCGGCTCGCCCTCGGCGTCCAGGAGGCCGGTGAAATAGATCGCCTGCTCGACGGTGTTGGCGGTCAGGCCCAGCACGGCGACGATGGCGCGGGTGAGGTAATCGGCGCCGGGGAGGCCCACGTTGGCCCGCGGGACGGCCCAGCCGCCTTGCACCGCGTTTCGAATCGCCACGTTCGCCGCCATCAGCCGGCCGATCCCGGCCGCGGCCTGCTTCATCCCGCCGAGAACGGCCGGGTTGACCGCTTCGGGGCGCCACGGCTTGCCGAGCTCGATGCCGAGATACTTGAACTGCGGCAGGACGGCCGCGATCTCGTCGGCCGGCGGCGGGTTCTCGTTCAGGGTCTCGCTGAAGATCGACCAGAACTGCAACGGATCGTCGAAGAGAAGCTGGCTGCTCGCCACATGCGGCGCAATCCTCGGCGCCTCGTAACGATAGGCGGCCGGCGCGGGCGCGGGACCGCCGTTGAATTCCGACAGCCCCTTCACCGTTATGGCGCTGAGGACCGCTTCGGCCGCTGCGAGATCGGCGTGATCCCTGACGAAGACGCGCGGTTGCAGCTCGATCCAGCGCGTCGGACAGTCGATCCGCTCGACGTGAGCCGGCAGCTCGCCCTTCCAGCCCGGGCCGGCCAGGGCGAACGTCCCGCCCGCGTAGCCGGACGGGCCGCCCGCCGGATAGGCGAAGGCGTTGGTCCACATGTCGCAGACCTCGATCATGTAATAGCGGCCGCGCGAATCCGGCGCGCCGAGGACGACCGGCTCGGCGGCGAGATCCATGAAGCCGAAGCCGTAGACGACGTTGACGTTGGGCGTGACGTAGCCGGACTGCTGCGCGATTTCCGGCGTCGCGATGTTTGCGATCCGCCAGATCGCGTTCGGCCGGGCCTTGGCGCCCGGCTTGAAGCAGGTCGCGTCGCGCAAGAGATACATCGCGACCATCGGCGCCGCGTAGGTCGCGGCCTGCAAGGCGAGCGAACCGCTCCAGACTTCCACGCCCTCGAGGGCCGCGGACGGGTTCTCGGCCGGCGCCGGCGGCTCGATGGCCTCGCCGGCGCGCGCGGCTTCCGGCGCGCCGGCGGCCGCGAGCGCGGCCCCGGATGCGGCGAGCGCGCCGAGCAGCACGCGACGCCTGCCGAGACGGATGTCGGCGCTGGTGGAATCGGTCATGGGCTTCCTTTCGACAGCGCGCGGTCGGCGCGTCGGAAATCGAGCCTAGCACAGCGGCTAAATCCGTGCGCGGCCGGCCCTCGGCCGCTCAGCAGCGGCGGAAGGCGATGCGCAGCAGCTGGAGCGCCGTTCTCGAAGCCGGAGGCGGCCTCGTCGAGATCGCGCAGGTCGTCCGCGACCTTCGCGGGACCGGCCAGAGCCTCCGCCCGCGCCCGCGCGGCGGAGAGGCGCGCCTCCCACGCCCGCAAGGTGCGGGCGTAGTCGAGGCGGTGGTTCAGCAGCCGCTCGGGCTCGACCCCGCGGCAGGCCGCCTCCAGCACTTCATGCGCCGTCGGCAGCTCGCTTTCGCGCCAAATCCGTTCGCGGAGGAAGGGCGCGAGCTTACGAATCCGGCCGTAGGCGATGGTCTGCAACGACAGCTTGCCGCCACGCACGAGCCGCCGCCGGCAGAAGTCGAAGAACCGCGCGTAGACCGCGAGCCGCTCCTCGGGCGAATGGTGGTGGCGGCCGAAATGCTCGAAGGCGCCGATCGAATCGATGCCGTCGAACGGCTGCGGATCGTCGTCGTCCTGCCAGCTCGCGATTGTCATGCGCGCCCGCGCGAGTGGCGGTCCCGCTTCGAAATGCGCCTTCCGCGCGGGGCTGAGCGTCAGGCCGACCGCCTCCGCGACGTCCCGCTCCTCGACGAGAAAGCGCAGCGGCGCCCCCCCATCCGCATCCGACGTCGAGAATCCGGGCGCCCGGCCGGGCTCCGGCCGCATCGGCGTGAAAGCGCAGCTTCGCGACCTGCGCCTCTTCGAGCGACTGCGGCTCCGAAGTCCAGAGGGCTGCGGAATAGACCATGCGCGGGTCGAGCCGGAGCGCGTGGAAGTCGTTTCCGGTGTGGTAATGGTATTCGATTTCCGCCTCGGACGTCGTGCGCATGGGAGCGGCTGGATGCCCGATAAAAATGTTTGCCGGCGCCGCGCGTGGGCTTTCGCGAGCTTCAGCGCGAACGACGATAACGACATTTCCGTTTTGTAGTCCAAATATCTTTTGTGTTACGTCTCCGCATGCCGGCGACGCAGGCGCCGTGCGGATACGGCGGTGGAGAGGGACGCAGCGACCCGGGCGGCGCCTCGGCGGCTGCTTCGTCCGCGGCGGCGAAAGCCGATCGCGCGACCGCTCATTCTTCCGGCTCGGTGTCGAAGCGCAACGGATAGCCGCGCGCCGCGCCGGCCTCGGTGCCGCGCGCGGCCTTGGTCTCGGCGATGTCCTTGGCGAACACGCCGACGACGCACAGGCCTTTCTTGTGCGCGGTCAGCATGACGCTGAGCGCCTCCGATTCGTTCATGCGGAACACCGCCTTCAGCACCTCGATCACGAAGTCCCGCGGCGTATAATCGTCGTTGAACAGCAGAACCTTGTGAAGGCGAGGACGCTCGACCTTCGTTTCGGTCTTGGTCCGGACGTTTGTGACGGTCTTGCTCATCGTGGCCCCCGAAGGCAGGCTGGATGGGTCGCTTGCATCCTTGCATGCGGCGAGGGGAGGTTTCAAGCCGACGCTGGAATCTGGCGCGTCTTTGAACGGGCATCCTTCACGATACGGATGGGGCGATCGGCGGCGCCGGATTGCAGGCGAGGCCCGAGTCGAACGCCTCCGACGGCGCCGGTCATTGTCCTACCGTGACGCTCTTGCAGGCGTCTTATTCGTGAACGCGCCTTTCAGCCAATGCTTCGGCGACCTCTTGTAGGGCAGCGGAATATGCGGCGCGACGATCCGGCGAAGTTCGTGCCGTTCGAGCATGACGATCCTGGACAAAAATTCGGCGGGACGCTGCGCGGACTCGGAAAAGGATTGAGCGAAGGCGCGCG
>CAIZGR010000260.1 GCA_903932535.1 uncultured Hyphomicrobiales bacterium
AGCACGCCGAACACAGGCTCGCCTTGCGGATAAACCGAATCAACGGCGACTGGGACGCCTACTGGAAAGCCCTCGCCCACCCCGACCCCGCCGTCGCCAATGACAACAGCCCGAAACAATCACAGCGCCGCACCGCCTGATTGCGCCACTTTGGATCGCACCCGAGCCAAGCCGCCACGCGTCAAACGCCTAGGTTGTTCGGACGGTCCACACCCGACTTTGTATCTATTTAGATACGAGCGAACAAGGAGAAACCGGCGGTTCTGGAAGGGCGGCGGACGCACCAGGGCACAGCCGATGACCCGGCCGCCGCCGGTCACTGACCGCGCCCTTCAGCGGCCAATCACGACCGTCGCAGCCCATCCCCAGCCCTTCTCCCGGAGGCAGAGGAGTGTCACCCCGCCTCCACCATCTTCTCCGCCTCCGCCAGCTCCACCGACACGATCTGGCTCACCCCCCGCTCCGCCATCGTGACCCCGAACAGCCGGTCCATGCGGGCCATCGTCACCGGATTGTGGGTGATGGTGACGAAGCGGGTGTCGGAGCGTTTGCGCATCTCCTCCAGCAGGTCGCAAAAGCGCTCGACGTTGTAGTCGTCGAGCGGCGCGTCGACCTCGTCGAGGACGCAGATCGGCGAGGGGTTGGTCAGGAACACCGCGAAGATCAGCGACATCGCCGTCAGCGCCTGCTCGCCGCCCGAGAGCAGGGTGAGCGTCTGCGGCTTCTTGCCGGGCGGCCTCGCCAGAAGCTCGAGGCCGGCGTGCAGCGGGTCGTCGCTCTCGACCAGGAGAAGCTCGGCTTCTCCCCCCTCGAACAGGGTCGAGAACAGGCTCTTGAAATGGCCGTTGACCACGTCGAAGGCGGCCAGCAGCCGCTCGCGCCCCTCCTGGTTCAGCGAGCCGATCGCCCCGCGCAGCTTCCTTATCGCCTCGGTCAGGTCGTCACGCTCGGCAACGAGCTTGTCGCGCGCCCCCTCGACCTCGGCCAGCTCCTCGTCGGCGCGCAGGTTCACCGCGCCGAGCCGCTCGCGATCCTGCTTGAGGCTTTCGAGTTTTCGCACGACGTCGGCGTGCGCCGGCAAGGCCGCGCCGAGCGGGACGCCCGCGAGCGCCGCGAGGCCCGCGGGCTCGACGTCGAGGTCGGACTGAATCGCGCGCAGGAGCTCGTCGCGCCGCGTTCGCGTCGCCTCGACCCTGGCCTCGGCGGCGGCGCGGGATTCGCGCGCTTGCCCCATAGCTTCCAGCGCTTGGCGCGCGGCGCGGTCGGCGGCGGCGAGCGCAGTCTCTCCATTGGCGAGGGCGTCCGCAGCCTCCTTGCGCGCGGCCTCCGCGGCGGCGAACTCGTCGGCCAGCGCTCGGCGGCGGCGGGTGAACTCGAACGGCGCCCCCGCAAGCTCCTCGCGCTCCTCCTCGGTGGCGGTTCGCCGCTCGGCGATCTCCTCGATCTGGCCCGCGGCCCGCTCGCGCCGGACGTCCCATGACGCGCGCTCGGCCGCGACCACCTTCCGCCGCGTCCCGCGCGCCTCCGCCTCGCGCGACAGATTCTGCACGGCGGCGCGGGCCTCGGCGTGCGCCGCGCGGGCTTCTCCGGCGGCGGCGCGGGCGCGCTCGAGCCTCAGCGTCAGCGCCTCGCTCGGGGCGAGGTCGAGCATCGCCGCCTCGGTCTCGGCCTTGCGCTCGGCCGATTCGTCACGGGCGGCTTTGGCGCGGGCGGCGGCCTCGGCCATCGCCGAACGGCGGGTCAAGACTTCGGCGCGCTTGCGCTCGAACTGGGAGAGCGCGTCGCGGGCGCTGTCGGAGGCGGCGCGGGCGGCCCGCGCACGGTTGCGCCACTCGGCCTCGGAGACCGCGGCCTCGCGCAACGCCGTCGCAGCGCGCTGGGTCTCGACGCGGACCACCTCGGCCGCCTGCCTTGCGGCCACGGCCTCGCGTTCGAGGTCGCCGAGGCGGTTCTTCTCGACCATGCGGCGCGCGGCCGGAGTCGGCGCTTCCGCCGCGGCGACGAAGCCGTCCCAGCGCCAAAAGTCGCCCTCGCGGGAGACCAGCCGCTGGCCGACCTCGAGGAACACGGCGAGGCGTTCGCCGTCCGCGCGCGCGCAGACGCCGACCTGGGCGAGGCGGCGCGCCAGCGCCGGGGGCGCGGCGACGTGGGCCGCGAGCGGCGCGACGCCCTCGGGCAACGCGGGATCCGCGCCGACGCCCGGCAGCAGCGACCAGTGGGCGGGCGCAGCTTCGTCGGCCGGCGCGTCGAGATCGTCGCCCAGCGCCGCCCCGAGCGCCGCCTCCCAGCCGCGCGCGACGCTGATGGCGTCGACGACGGGCGCGAAGCGGGTGTCGGTGCGGGCGCCCAGCAGCCCCGCGAGCGTGCGCGCCTCCGTCTCCAGCGCCTGCGCCTTGCGCTCGGCCTCGGCGAGGGGACCGCGGGTCAGCGCCTCGGCCTCGCGCGCCTCGGCGTGCCTCTCCTCGGCGAACAGGGTCGCCTGCTCGGCCGCGTCGAGCGCCTCCGCGAGCTCGGCGGCCTCCTCGGCGCGGCGCTCGTGCTCGACGTCGTCGAAGCCGTCGCCGGCGAGCGCGGCGAGGTCGCGCTCGATGCGTTCGCAGTCCGCTTCGAGCCGGGCGAGGCGCCGCCCCTCCTCGGCCGCCGCGGCGCCGAGCGCATGGCGGCGCGCGTTGAGGTCGGACGAGGCGGCCTGCGCCTCGTTCAGCGCGGCTTCGGCGGCGGCGAGCTTTTGCGCCGCCTCCGCTTCGCGCTCGCGGGCCTCGGCCGCGAGGTCTCCGGCGCCGTCGAGCGCCGCGGCGAGGGTCGCCTCCTCCTCGGCGAGCCGGTCGAGCACCGAGGCCGCGTCGACGATCAGCGCCTGTTCGCGCTCCAGGTCGCGGACGAGCTGGGCGACGCGGCGCTCGAGCTCGGCCTCGCGCGCGGCGGCGCGCTTCTCCTCGCCTTCCAGCGCGTCGCGCGCCAGCGTGATCCGCTGGAGCGCGGCGGCGCGGCGGGTCTCCTCCTCGCGCAATCCCGGCAGCTCGGCGGCGGCGAGCGCCTGCTGGCGCGCGGCCTCGCCCTGGGCGCGTGTGCGCTCGGCGACGTCGAGCAGGTCGGCGTCGAGCTTTTTCGCGGCCTCGGTGAAGGCGGTTTCGGCCTCGCGCCAAGCGATGAGATGGGCGAGCGCCTCGTTCTTGCGGATGTCGGCGGCCAGATTGCGGTAGCGGCTCGACTGCCGCGCCTGCCGCCTCAGGCTCTCGACCTGGACGTCGATCTGCTTCAGCACGTCCTCGACGCGCAGCAGATTGTCCTCGGCGCCTTTGAGGCGCAGCTCCGCCTCATGGCGGCGGGAGTGCAGGCCGGAAATGCCGGCGGCCTCTTCGAGGATCAGCCTTCGCGCCTGCGGCTTGGCGGCGATGATCTCGCCGATCTGGCCCTGGCGGACGAGCGCGGGCGAGCGCGCGCCGGTCGAGGCGTCGGCGAACAGGAGTTGCACGTCGCGCGCGCGCACCTCCTTGCCGTTGACGCGATAGGTCGAGCCCGAATCGCGCTCGATGCGGCGCGTCACCTCGATCTGCTCGTGCTCGTTGAAGGCGGCCGGCGCGCGATGGTCGGCGTTGTCGAGCAGAATGCCCACTTCCGCGTTGTTGCGCGAGGGCCGCTTGCCCGAGCCCGAGAAGATCACGTCGTCCATGCCCGAGGCGCGCATGGCCTTGTAAGAGCTTTCGCCCATCACCCAGAGCAGCGCCTCGACGAGATTGGACTTGCCGCAGCCGTTCGGACCGACGACTCCGGTGAGGCCGGGCTCGATCTTGAACTCCGCGCTGTCGCAGAAGCTCTTGAAGCCGGTCAGGCGCAAGCGCTCGAATTTCATCTCACGGGCCTTGTCGTCCGGCCGGAGAACCCGCATCCGGCCAGCGTCCCGGAACGGGACGGATTGTCCCTAGCGGCCACAGCGGGCCGGCGCAATCAACCCCGGACCGGCAAAATACCTGTGCGAAACAGCGTCACTTCGCCGCCGGCTCGAGGATTGCGTCGAATTTCGCGAGCGAATGGTCGCCCGCGAGTCGCTTGCCGGCGACGAAGAAGGCCGGCGTCGAATTGACCCCGAGTTTCGTCGAGGCGCCGTCGCCCATGCTCCGCACCGCGTCGAGCAGCTTCCGATTCTCGAGGCAGGCCTTGAAGTCCGCCGCCGACAGGCCGGCGGCGCTCGTCTGCTCCCGGAGCTTCGGGAGCGGATTGTCGACGAAGGCCCAGTCGGCCTGATGATCGAACAGGCGGTCGACCACGGCGTCGCGCTTGTCGGGGCCGGCGCAGCGGGCGAGCATGAAGGCCGCGAGCGCGAGCCGATCGAGCGGGAACTCGCGCAGGATGAATTTCGCCTTGCCGGTGTCGACGTATTTCGCCTTCAGCGCCGGCCAGACGTCCTTGTGGAAGGCGGCGCAGTGGCCGCAGGTCATGGAGGCGTATTCGACGATGGTCGCAGGCGCGTCCGCCTTGCCCTCGACGACGTCGGGCAGCGCCTGCGGACCGTTCAGGGCCGCGGCCTCGGCGGGCGTGAGGGCGGCAGCGGGCGCAGCGGTTTCGCCCCCGGCGGTCGCGAGGATGCTGACGCCGGCCGGCGCCGCCGCGGGCAGAAGGGCGAGGACGGCGGCGAGCGCGGTTCGGCGAAGGCTGCGCGGGAGGACGGGCAAAGAGAGGCTCCGGGCCGGCGGGTCGGGCTCCAACGTATCGTGCGCGAAGGAGCGGGGCAATCGCGGCTCTCGCCGTAGCGCCCAGAGTGGACGCGTCTCCTTACGCGCTCGCCCTGAGCCGGCGCCTTATTCCGTCTCCTCGACGAAGGCCGTTACGAGCGCGTCGAAGGCGTCGGGCGTTTCCCACTGGGGCGCGTGGCCCGCGCCCGGAAGGGTCTGCACTGCCCCGCGCCACAGGGTCGGCGCCCCGAGGGTCGCGAAATAGGCGCCGTTGACGAGCAGCTCGTGCTCCCCGTGCAGGATGGCGAGCGGGGCCTTCAGCTCGCGCACGACCACGACCTCGTCGTGGGAGGCGCCCGGGGCGAAGCTCGCCGGGAGCCCGGCGCGGGCGCGCCCGTCGGTGCGCAAGGCGTCCTCGAGGAAGAACGGCGGGACGTCGAAAAAGTCCGGCGCGAAGAACGACGCGACATAGGCCGCGCCCTGAGCGCGCTCGAAGGCCGGGGCGAAACTTAGCGTCATCGCCGGGTTCGGCAAAAAGGCCTCCGCCATCGCCGGCGGAAAGGCGAGCGGCGGCGTCCCGAAGATGACGAAGCCCTTCGCTTGCGGAAGTTCGGGCGCCAGCTCGAGCGCGATATGCCCGCCGAGGCTCCAGCCGACGAAGCGCGCATCGGCGAGGCCGAGCGCGTCGACCGCCGCGCGCACCGCCGCCGCGTGGCCGCGAAGCGTGTAGAGGCTCGGGTCCTTGGCGTCGTCCGATGCGCCGTGGCCGGGGAGATCGATCGCGACGAGGCGGAAGCGGGCGCCGAGCGGGCCGTCGAGCTGCCGGGAAAAGGCGCGCGACGACGCCGAATTGCCGTGGATGAGCACGAGCGCCGGCCCCTGCCCAGCCGACTCGTGGACGGCGACCGCGCCGTTCGTCGTGTCGACCTTGTGCGTTTTCATGGCTGCCCCTTCCCCGTTAAAGCCGACGGCGCGACGTCCGCCCCACGGACCCCGCCAATCGGAGGGTCGGCGTCTCGCCGCCCAGAGGCGCGCGAGACGCGCGCCCTCCCCCTACTTCGTCGCCGCCGGAGCAGGCGCCGCATGGGGCGCGGCCGGGATCGACCCGGTCGCGTCCGGCGCTTCCGACTCACCGTCGGCCGGACTTCTCGCCGGCTTGGCCGGCGGCTCGGTCGCCTTCGCCGCGACGTGCTGCGCCTTGCCCTCGCCGACCCCGGCGGTGCGCCGCGGCGGCAGAGGAACGTCCGACGGGATCGGCTGATCGGGCACGTAGGCGGTCGCTTCGGGCTTCGCCGGCGCGTCCTGCCCGCCGACGTGCAGCCATTTCTTGACGTTGTTCGCGCCAGCCCCCCACACGCCTGCGCCGTCGCCGGCGGGGGTCGCGACCGCGATCGTCTGCGGCGGCGCGGCGGCTGGCGCCACGGCCGAAGGCGCTACGGCTTCCGCCGTCGCGGCGCGCTGCTTCGTCGCTTCCGCCGCCGCCACCCTGACCACCGCGGGCGCGGGAGGCGCGGCCCTGGCCGGCTCGTCGAGCGCAACCTCCTGCGGCCCGCCGGCGAGCGCCTCCGGGTCGCTCGTGTCCTTGTAGCCGGCGAACACCGGGTTCTGGCCGCCGTCGGCGTAGAGGGTTCGGATCGGCTTCACGCCCTTGGCCGCGAGCTCGGCGACCTTGGCGGCGTCCTTGGCCTCCTTTTCGGCGACCAGGGCCTCGACCTCCGCGTCTTTGTGCAGAGCCGGACAGGGCGCGTTCGCAGACACCTCGCCCGACGTGCTCGCGCCGAACACGTAGTGCTTGCCGCACACCAGCACGGACGGCTCGGTCTTGGTGACCTCGAAATGGTCCGATCCGTTCTTCAGCTCCTCCCAGAAAGCGATGTTCGGATCGAGCCGGTATTTCGCCATGTTCTCCGGCGTCATGTGGAACGGAAAGGACTGGAGCTGGATCTCGCGCTGACCGCCCCGCAAGGCGTCGCGGGCGATGGCGTAGATGTCGTCGACCTGCTTATCGGTCATCGAGAAGCAGCCGGCCGAAGAGCAGACGCCGTGGACCATCACGCTGCCGCCCGACCGCCCGTAGGCCCGGTCGTAGGCGTTGGGATAGCCGACGTTGAAGGCGAGATAGTAATGCGAGTTCGGGTTCATCTGCCCGGGCGCGATCGCATAGAAGCCCTCGGGCACCTGCATGTCGCCTTCGACCCGCTTGGGGCCGAGCTGGCCCGACCAGCGACAGATCGGATAGGTCTTCAGGAGCGCATAGCGGCCGTCCGACTTCATCTTCCAGACTTCGAGCTCGGCCTCTTTCTTGTAGGCGCGGATGAGCATCGGCGACGAAGGCGTCGTGTCCAGCTTCGCCATCTCGTTCAGGGTGGCGCTGGAGATCGGATGCTGGGACCGGCCCGGCCCGGTGTCGAGATAGGAGTCGTCGCATCCGGCGACGAGCGCGCCCGCTGCGGCGGTGAGGCCGAGTGCGGTCAGGCGCCAGAACGGCAGAGTCATGCGTTACCCCGTTTTCGGCCAGCTACTCTACGAGCGCCGGCCAAAGAAGTCCATGGGACAGATTCAAGCGCCCGCAGCGCTTACCGATTCGTTAACTTTTTTTCACCCGGATTTGGCCGCTCACTTTCAAAGCATTTGGGTGAAATTGCGGCGCGCCTCTGCCGCGCCGCAAACCCTCACCAAAGGTCGGACGACCGCGCGCCGTCGAAGATTTCCGCCAGCCGCGACCGCGTGCCCTTGCTCGTCCCCTCCGGCAGCGCCCGGCGCGGAAAGAATCGCGCCTCCTCGATCTCCCGGTCGGGCGTGCGGACGCCGAGCACTTCGTATTCGCGGATGACGTAGACGGCGACATGGTCGCGCCGGGACACATGGCCGTTGAAATAAAGGCCGTGCAGAACGGGCGTTCCCGTCGACCGCACGCTGGCCTCCTCCTCGAGCTCGCGCGAAAGCGCGTCGACGAACGTCTCGCCGACCTCGACCCCGCCGCCGGGGAAATGCCACCCCGGAACATAGCCGTGCCGCACGAGGAGCACGGATTCGTCGTCGGCGACGACGACGCCGCGCACGCCGAGCGTCATCGGCCGCGTCATCAGGAAGCTCAGGTGCGCGATGCGAGAGCGAAGCCGTGCGCCGAACGAAGCCATGGGTGAACGACGAGCCCCTCCCGCCGGCCGCGCCGGGGTTGTGTTCGCCTTGAAGCGCTCTTAACTCGCCCCGTCAATGGCGGCGCGCCGCCGAATCCCTGACCGGGCGGGCCATGAGCTTCACCATCGCGCATATCACCGACCCGCATCTTTCACCCGCGCCGCCGCCGCTGGGCGCGGACTTTCGCCTCAAGCGCTTCATGGGCTGGGTAAACTGGAAGCGCGGACGCGAGGGGCTCAACGACATGGCGCTGCTCGAGCGCATCGTCGTGGACCTGCGCGCCCAGAGGCCCGACCATGTCGCGGTGACGGGCGACCTCGTCAACATCGCCATGCCGGCGGAATTCCGCCGCGCCGCGGCCTGGATGGAGACGCTGGGCGATCCCCGGGACGTGAGCTTCGTGCCCGGCAACCACGACGCCTATGTGCGGCCGGCGATGCCGCTCCTGAAGGCGGCCTTCGAGAAGTGGACGATGGGCGACTCGGGCGCCTCGACCTTCCCCTATCTGCGCCTGCGCGGCGACATCGCGATCATCGGCCTGACCTCGGGCCTGCCGACCGGGCCGCTGATGGCGACGGGCCGGCTCGGACGGGCGCAACTCGACGCCTTCGCCGCGCTACTCGCCGAGACCGGCGCGCGCGATCTGGCGCGGGTGGTCCTCATCCATCATCCGCCGCTGTGGAAAGGCGCGCCGCCGTTGCGCGGCCTGACCGACGCGGCGGCGTTCGAGCGCGTCATCGCCGCACGCGGCGCCGAGGCGATCCTGCACGGGCACACCCACAAGCAGCTCGTCCGCTCCCTGCCGTCGGCGGCGGCGAAGACCGTCGGCGGCCGGGTTCCCGTGCTCGGCGCGCCCTCGGCCGCCGCAGCGACCGCGGACCCGCGCACCCGCGCCGCCTACCATCTGGTGCGGCTTCAGCGCGAAGGCGCGCTCTGGCGCGTCGCCGCCCGCGTGCGCGGCCTCGCGATCGGGGGCGAGCATATCGGCGAACGCGAGGCGCTGGCGGTGTGAAATCCGGCAAGACGAAGAAGGGCGATCGGCATGAAGGACGAAAATGATTTTTCCGCCGCGACGCGCGGCAGGTTCTCCCGGCCGGACGCGCAACCGAGCCCGCCGGTTCATCTCGACCCGGACGCTCCGGCCTATCTCGCCGGCCGCGCCGAGGCGCGCGGCGTGTCGCTCAGCGGCCTCGTCGACGACCTTCTGAAGAAGGCCATCGCGCTGATCGAAGCGGGGAAGTAAGACTCCGAGAGCCCGCCCACCGACGTCGCGGGGAATTGGAGCGGCGGCGTCTCGCCGGCGAAGGCGCCCGAGACGGGCGCCCTCTCGGCCGGGCGAGGCGCGAATATCCCCTCACGGCACCGAATGCACGATCACCGGCCCCGCCGTCGCCGTCGCCGGCCCGACGACATAGGGCGCGAGGTGCTTGTCGATCCAGGCGAGGGCGCGGCGGTTGGACTCCTGAGCCTCCTCGACATGGTTGAAGATGCTGATCGCCGTCACCGTGTCGTCGGACGCATAGACGACGTAATAGCCCATGAAGCCGGAAACGCCGCTGACGATCGGCACCGCGCCCTTGATCACGTCGGCGAGCGTGTCCGCCATGCCGGGCTTGGCCTTCACCTGACGAATTGCGGCGTACATGGCTTCCCTCCCTCGATCGGGCGCGGCTCCCTGCGCCCCTTCGCCCGAGGCTACAGCGCCGCGCAGCGCTCCGCCATCCCGAAACCGCGCGCGCCGCGTGGGCCGCTCACGCGCTCGGCGCGGGCAGCGCCGGGGCGGGCGCGCGGGCCTTCACGGCCGGCGAAAGCTTCTTCACCGGGCCCGAAGCCGCCACCACGCCCTGATTGGCGAAGGCCTCGTGATTGCGCTCGATCTCGGCGAGATCGTACTGGTAGTTGACCATCACGCCGAAGGATTCCGCGAGGCCCTTTTCCGACAGATCGCCCATCGGGTTGATCCGCTCGAGCCGCGCGCCGTTGCCGAGATGGAAGCGCGCGACGGAATCGACCACGCGGCCGTCGGCGCGGCGGGCCTTGAGGAAGTAGGTGGCTGCGAGCGCCTCCAGCGCCTTGCTCATGCCGGCCGCGGATTCCGGCCTCTCGGCCCATTCCCCGTCGAGCGCGCCGTCGCGGACCGTCTTCACGAGCTTCTCCACCGCCGGATCGTCGCAGCTTTCGACCCAGGCGCGGAAGTCCGGGACGGGCGACAGGGTCACGAAGGTCTCGATTTTCGGCAGCTCGCGGCGGATCTCCTCCAGCACCTGCTTGATCAGAAAATTGCCGAAGCTCACGCCCGCGAGGCCCTTCTGGCAATTCGAGATCGAATAGAAGGTCGCCGCGCGCGCCTTGTCCGGCGCGAGATGGGCGCGCCGCTCGGCGAGCAGCGGCGCGATCGCGGCCGGCGGCTCGAGCGTCAGCGCGACCTCGACGAAGATCAGCGGCTCGTCGACCAGGGCCGGATGGAAAAAGGCGTAGCAACGCCGGTCGACAGAATCGATGCGGCGCCTAAGGTCGTCCCAGCCGCGAATTTCGTGCACCGCCTCGTAGCGGATGATCTTCTCCAGGATCGCCGCCGGCGAGGACCAGTCGATGCGGCGCAGGACGAGAAAGCCGCGATTGAACCAGGAGTTGAACAGGTGGACGAAATCGCGGTCGAGAACCGCAAGCCCGCGGTCGGCGCGCATCGCCTCGATGAGGTCGGCGCGCAGGGCGACGAGGGCCGACGTTCCGCCCGGGCCGCGGTTCAGGCGCCGGAACAGCTCCTGGCGGCGCGGTTCGGAGGCGTAGTGGACGTCCGCCGCCGCGGCCTCCCCGCCGGTCGCGGTCCAGCGCGCCACCGCGCTTTCGATCCTGTCGCGGTCCGGGCCGAAGTCCTCGGCGAGCGCGCGGAAGAATGCGGCCTTGTCGTCGCCGCCGAGGGTCCGGTAGCGGCCGAGAATCTCGCTCGCCAGCGCCACGCCCGAGGCCTCGCCGCGACCGCTGAGCAGCGCGCGACACATTTCGGCGAGCGACGCCGCCCGATTCTCGACGTCGCGCGGCCAGGGGCTGAGCTTGAGCACGGCGCGTCCGCGCTCGGCGATCGAGGCGAGAAGATCGGAAAAGAAAGCGCTGTCCATACCGCCCTGCCCAAGTCAGCTTTCGCCAAGTCGGCTTTCGCCAAGTCGGCTTTCGACAAGCCGCCCCGACCCGCCCGGCCGGAACCGCGCACCGCCGGGCCGCGTGAAATTGTGCTCGGCGAAGGTGGACGAATCAAGGCCTCAATTCCAGGCTGATTCAAAAGGGCTGGAAGCCGAGCGCCCGGGTCGAAACCTCGGCGAGGCCGTGAGTCCAGGCGAGCCGCGTCGCGAGCGCGACGAGAGCCACGAGCGTGATCGCGCCGACCGCCATCAGGAGCCAGCCGAAAGCAGCGGCGAGGCTGCGCGCCAAGCGGCGAGAGGGGACGGCGGTCCGCGGTCCGGCGCGCGAGATCCTCGCCCGGGCCGGGATGGCGCGCGTGGGATCGCCGAGCGGCGCGTGGAGCGCGGCCTCCGCCTCGTCGGTCCCCTCGCTGCGGGAAACGCCGGTCGAGAGCGCCCGTTCGCGCTCTACGAGGCGGCGGGCGACATAGTTGGTGCAGGCCGCGACGATGGTGTCGATCTTCGGGCTCTCGGCGATCAGAACCCGCCCGTAGAGCGTGTCCTGGAAGAATCGATAGGTGCGCCGGTCGCGCGCCATTTCGATGAAGGCGACCATGTCGAGGAACACCCGCGGCCGGTCGCCTGGGGCGAGCGTCAGTTCGAACAGGTCGACCTCCGCCGGCGCCTGGCGCACCACCTTCTGCAGCGCGCTCTCGAGCAGCGCGAGACGGCCGGCCTCGATCTCCCGGAGTTCGGCGACCGCGTCGGCGCGTTCGGCGTTCTCGATCCGCGCCCGCCGGAGGGCTGCGCCAAGATCGGGCTCTCGAGCCGCCGCCCGCTCGGGCTTTTCGTCCATCGCGTCGATTCCCAAGCTCCGCACGCCTCGCCCCAACGAGCGCGCGGTCCGCTGGGCAAGCTAGACCATTCGTGCGAGCGACTCCAAGTCGCCCGCCCGGACCGCCCATAGGCGCCGGCCTGCGTCCGGCGCCCGTTTCGCGGCAAATACGCCGGCCGTGACGGTATTCATCCGAATGCCCCGCCGGCGCCCTGCCGATAAAGCTTGCGTCCAACGAGAAATGCGTTCAACTAAAGTCGACCCCGGCGGAAAGACCGGGCGCAAGGACTGGAGGATGAGATGGCGGAAGAGGTCGAGGCGCGCACGCTCAATCGGGTCGCGTGGCGATTCATACCCTTTCTCATCCTCTGCTATTTCGTCGCCTATCTCGACCGGGTGAACGTCGGCTTCGCCAAGCTGACCATGGACGCGGACCTCGGGCTGTCCGAAACGGCTTACGGTTTCGGCGCGGGCGTGTTTTTCCTCGCCTATTTCCTGTTCGAGGTGCCCTCCAACATCATCATGGACAAGGTCGGCGCGCGCCGCTGGATCGCGCGCATCATGCTGAGCTGGGGGCTGGTCTCGGGATCGATGGCCTTCATCCCGCACATCGTCAAGGCGACCGGCCTCGGCGCCGAGCACACCTTCTACCTCCTGCGCATTCTGCTCGGCTTCGCCGAGGCGGGCTTCTTCCCCGGCATCATCTTTTTCCTGACGCTCTGGTTCCCGGCCGCCTACCGGGCGCGCATCGTCGGATATTTCATGGCGGCGATCCCCCTGTCGTCGGCGCTGGGCTCTCCGGTGTCGGCGGCGCTCCTCGGCTTCGACGGCGCCCTGGGCTTCAGCGGCTGGCAATGGCTGTTCATCGTCGAGGCCGTGCCCTCGATCGTGCTCGCTTTCGTCGCCTTCTTCTACCTGACCGACCGCCCCGCCGACGCGACGTGGCTCGATCCGCAGGACCGGACGTGGCTGCAGCGGCGGCTTGCGCTCGAGGACCGGCGGCGCGAGCACGTCTCGCCGGGAAGCGCGCTCGCGAGCCTCGCCGACTATCGGGTGCTCGCGCTGGCGCTCGTCTATTTCGGCGCCGTCGCCTGCCTCTACGGGGTCGGCTTCTGGCTGCCCACGATCGTCAAGGGGTTCGGGCTCACCATCGCGATGACGGGATGGGTCAACGCCATTCCCTATGTCGTGGGCTTCTTCGGCATGGTCTGGTGGGGCCTGCGCTCGGACCGCGCGGGCGAGCGGACGATGCATCTGGCGTTCGCGCTGGCGCTGGCCGCCATCGGCGTCGGCGCGTCGGCCTTCATCACCGACCCGGTCTGGAAGATGCTGGCGCTGACCGTCGGCGCCTTCGGGGTGTTCGCCTCGCTGCCGATTTTCTGGACGCTGCCGACCGCGTTCCTGGCAGGCGCGGCGGTCGCGCCGGGCGTCGCCGCCATCAACTCGATCGGCAATCTGTCCGGCTATTTCGGCCCGTTCTTGATCGGCTGGATCAAGGACGCGACCGGCAAATTCTAATGGGGCCTCGCGACGATCGCCGCCTGCGCGGTGGTCGCGCTCGGGATCACGCTGGCGCTCGGCCACGATCCGCATCTGGAGCGCGCGCCCGAGCCGGCGGAATGACGTTGCAGAGGAAGGGAGGAACGGCGTGAAGAGGAGGAGGAGGACCACCCAATGCTGACGCGACGCGCGTTCGCGGCCTGCGCTTTGTGCGCGGCCGGCGGATTCCGGGCAAGCGGAACGGAGGCTGAAACGCCTCCGGCTTCGGGGCTGAAGCGGACGCTGCTGAAGCAGACCGACGGGCCCGTCGACGGCTACGTGACCGTGGAAATGCGGGTCGACATCGAACCGGACGCCACCATCGCCCGCCACACGCATCCGGGCGTCGAATCCGGTTACGTCGTGGAGGGCGGAACCGACCTCGCGATCGACGGCGTGGGCGCGCTGACCCTGAGGCCCGGCGACGGGTTCCAGGTTCCGACCGGCGCGCCTCACGGCGGCAGGAACGGCCCGGCCAAGACCGTAATCGTATCAACCTACATCGTCGAAAAAAATAAACCGCTGGCGTCGCCCGCATAACTGGAGGGAGTTTGAAATGTCCATGGGATCCATTCATTCCGCGAACGCCGCACAGGCGGATTACTGGAACGGCAAGGGCGGGCGGCGCTGGGCCGAGCATCAGGACCGGCACGACGCGCTCTTGCAGCCAATCTCGGACCGGCTGCTCCTCCTCGCCGACGCGAGGCCCGGCGAATTCGTCCTCGACATCGGCTGCGGCTGCGGCGCGACGACCGTCGAGCTCGCGGCCCGCGTCGCGCCGGAGGGCGAGGCGCTCGGGCTCGACGTCTCCGAGACCATGCTGCGGCGCGCCCGCGAACGCCTGCCGGACGAGCTCCCGGCGCGCTTCATCCACGCCGACGCGACGGTCTACGAGCCGCCGCCGGGCGAGATCGACCTCGTCGCCTCGCGGTTCGGCGTGATGTTCTTCGCCGACCCGGCGCAAGCCTTCGCCAACCTGCGCACCGGCATGAAGCCCGGCGGCCGGCTCGCCTTCGCCTGCTGGCGGGCGGCGCGCGAGAACCCCTGGCTGATCGTGCCCTTGCGGGCCGCGGCGGCGCACGCCCCGCTCCTGCCCGAGAGCGGTCCGGAGGACCCCGGCCCCTTCGCCTTCGCCGACGACGGCCGGGTGCGGCGGCTGCTCAGCG
This sequence comes from uncultured Hyphomicrobiales bacterium, assembly GCA_903932535.1. Classification (GTDB taxonomy): domain Bacteria; phylum Pseudomonadota; class Alphaproteobacteria; order Rhizobiales; family Beijerinckiaceae; genus Roseiarcus. The sequence goes on from CAIZGR010000260.1 coordinate 14,474, forward strand.
AAGCCGGGTTTGTCGACATCGACCTCGCCGCCGAAGACTTCGACCTCGACGTCGCGCTCGGCGAAGGCGTCGATGCGGCCGTCGAGATCGCGCTCAATCTCGGGCCGGCGAGCCGGATGCTGGAAGACCAGCCGGAAAATACCCGCGCGGCGGCGGCGAAGGCGATCCGTTCGGCGCTCGCAGCGCATGCGGTCGGCGAAAGCGTGCCGCTCGGCGCGGCGGTGTGGTTCGTCACGGCGCGCAATCCGCAGTAGCGGCCACGCCGCGCAAAAAGGCGCGCATCGCGAACGAAGCCTGCTCCGGCCCGGGCGTGTGAGCCCGGCCGGCTGGGCAGGCGCGCCGGGCGGCGCAGCCGAGCGCCATGCAGCCGCCGCCCGCAGCGCCGCCAAGATGCGCGGCGCAGGCCGGGACGTCGTAGCCGGCCTCGGTGAACGCGCCGGCCGGACAGGCGCTCAGGCACGGCTTCTCGCGGCAGGCGTCGCAAGCGCTCGGCCGGGAAGCGGCGTCCGGGAGGTCCATCGCCTCGCGGAAACCGAGCGCGCCGCGGAAACTGTGCCAGAGGCCGTAGACCGGGTGGATCAGGAGCCCGATCGGCGAGGGACGGACCGGCTCGGCCCGCCGCGCCCAATGCAGGAAGGGCCAATGCGGCGGCCCGCCGAACGGATAGAGCGCGACCGCCGCGAATTCCGAGGCGAGCCCGTCGATCACGCGGCGGCTGAACCGGTCGAGCGGATCGCCGCCGCCGTTGTGCGCCTCCGGACTCGCGGCGAACGCGTCCCAGCCGCGCCGGCCGGCGACGCCGATCAGCGCGACGGTGGAAACCTCTGCGAGCAGCCCGACGCGCTCCTGCGCGCCGAGGCGGAAGGCGCCGCGCGGGACGAGGCCCGTGCGCGCGACGGCGGAGAAAACGGACTCGATAGGGATCGGCGGCTCGGGCGTCATCGCGGCCTTGTAGCCGCCGTCGCCGGCCGCGTCAGCCGCGATCGGCGAGCGCGCCGGCAATGCGCCGCGCCCGGCGGAAACGGACACGGGATCATGCCGGAACCGATGAGGAACATCCGTTCACGATCGATTCCGGGCCATCGGATGGTCGACCCGGCCGGGTGGCCGATGTAGGCTCGAGTCCCTGGGCCGCCGGCGGGCCGATGGCCCCGTCGCCGGCACAAGTCTTCATGGAGCTTCGCCCTTGGACGCCGCCTATGTCGAAACCGCCGAGGGCGCATTTCTCGCGAGCGCCCTCACCCGCGGTCCCTGGCATCCCGATCATCAGCACGCGGGCCCGCCTTCGGCGCTGATCTGCCGGGCGGTCGAGCGCGCCGCCGCGCCCGATGGGCTCACCCATGTCGGACGGCTGACGGTCAACCTCCTGCGCCCGGCGCCGATCGGGGAAATCCGCATCGAAGTGTCGCAGGACTATCTCGGCCGCAACGCCGGCCACTATTCCGGCCGGCTGATCGCGCGCGACAAGGACATCGCCCGCTTCACCGCGCTCGTCCAGCGCGAGGAGGGTCTGCCGGTGCCGGCGGGAACGCCCGGCCACCCGCCCCCGCACGCGCCGAAACCGTGGCCGGAGAGCCCCGTCGTCGCCATGGCTTTCGAAGGCCACGATTTCGGCTATGCCGAACTGGTCGAGAATCGGCTGGCCGAGGGCAAATTTTTCGACGGCCCCTGCGCGGTCTGGTTCCACATGAACCACCCGCTGGTGGAGGGCGAGGCGCCGAGCCCCTATCAGCGCGTCGCGGTCGCCGCCGATTCCGGCAACGGAATCAGCGCGGCGCTCGATTTTTCGCGATACGTGTTCGTCAACTGCGATCTCACCATCAACCTCTTCCGACGCCCGGTCGGCGAGTGGATCTGCCTCGAGGCGCGCAGCCTCTTCGGCGGCAACGGCTGCGGGCTCGCCGAATCGGCGCTTTACGACGAGGAGGGCGTCGTCGGACAGGCGACGCAGTCGCTGGCCGTGCGGCTTCGGTGAGCGGCGCCTAGCGGAGCGCGGCGTAGAGCGCCGTCTCGAAGGCGAGGAAGCCGTCGAACGCGGCGGTGTCCATGAAGGGGAAAAGCTGGCTCCCCCAGAAGCCGGCGACGCCGTTCCTGCGGTCGATCCAGTAGAAGAGGTTGCCGAGGCCCGCCCAGCCGATCGCGCCCGCCGGCCGGCCGGTCGGCGCCGCCGCCTCGTTGACCATGAACGTCAGGCCCCAGGTCTTGCGCGCGCCCGGAAAGAACTCCGCGTCGTGCGCGAGGCCGCGGCTGACGCTCATCATGCGCCGGATCGTCAAGCCGTCGAGGTGGTCGCGCGCGGCCATCGCGACCGTTTCCGGCCGGAGCACGCGCCCGCCCTCGCCCGCGCCGTCGTTCAGCCACATGCGCAGGAAGCGGATATAGTCGGGCGCGGTCCCGAGCAGCGCGCCCCCGCCCATCCACACTTCCGGCTCTTCGGGCAGCGTAAAGTCGATGGGCGCGAGCGCGCCGTCGCGGCCGCGCTGATGCATCGATGCCCGCCGCGCCCGCATGGAAGGAGTCGGAACGAAGCCCGTGTCGGCCATGCCGAGCGGGTCGAGCACCCACGCCTTCAGGACCGCGTCGAGGCGCTGGCCCGCAACGGCCTCGACGACCTGTCCTGCCCAGTCGATCCCGATCCCGTATTCCCAGGACTCGCCGGGGTCGAACAGGAGCGGCGTCATCAGCCCGCGCTTCGCCCCAAGCCGCGGGTCGGGCTGGCCGTGCTCGGCCGCGAGGCGCTTCAGCGCGGCGCTGAAATAGGGATAGCCGAAGCCGGCGGTGTGCAGCATCAGCATGCGCGTGGTGACGTCGCGTTTCGGCGGCCTGAGCCTGAGGCCGCCCGATTCGTCGAAGCCTTCGAGCACCTGAAGCTCGCCGATCTCCGGAACCCAGCGCTTCGCCGGCGCGTCGAGATCGAGAAGGCCCCGCTCGACGCATTGCAGGACCGCTGTCCCGGTGATCGCCTTGGAGCAGGAGAACAGGGCGAAAACGCTGTCCGCCGTCATCGGCTGCGGATCGCCGAGCCGCCGCACGCCCGCCGAGCCCTCGTAGCGGACGCCGCGCCGGTCGGTGACCATGGCGACGACGCCGGGGATGTTGGGCTCGCCGGATACGGCTTTTTGCAGAATCGCGTCGGCGGCGGCGGTGAAGCCGGCGTTCACGGGAGCTCCGGAAGTTGCAGGAGGGGCGACGGTCATTTGGGCAAGCCGAGTTCGTCCCATTGCATCGGGTCGGACGCGTCCGCGCGATCCGGTATTCGATCGGGCTCGGCGAGGATGACGGCCATGGCGCGGCCTTCGCGTTCAGGCAAAAGCTCGAGCGACGCGGAAGCCGATTCCCGACTCTCTTTGTCCGAGGAGATAGGTTGCGGCATGCGCTGCCTCCGCGATCGTTACGCGCAACCCATGGCCCGCCTCCCGAAGCGCGTCAACGCTCAACGTCTTGCGCAGGTGTTTCGAGCGACCGCGCGATGGGTTTGACGAAATTGAAGCAAGGCCGCACGATGCGGATATGGACAAGATCCTTTCTGGTCGGCGAGTCTTGGAGACGAAGGCCGGCGCCGACCTCGATGACGGTTCCAAAGCGCGACAGGAAGCCGGCGCGACGTCCGCCGCATGAAACCCGCCTCCGCCCCCTCCGCCCTCAGGGTCCAGGCCGCGCTCGGTCCGCGCTACCCGGTGCTCGAATTCGACGCCAGCACGCGCACGGCAGACGAGGCCGCGGCGGCGATCGGCTGCACGGTCGCCGAGATCGCGAAGTCGCTGGTCTTTCGCTCGGCGAGCGGACGCAGCGTGCTCGTCGTCGCGTCCGGCGTGAACCGCGTCGACGAGAAGAAGGTCGCCGCGCTGATCGGCGAGCGCATCGGCCGGGCGGACGCCGATTTCGTGCGCGAAGCGACCGGATTTTCGATCGGCGGCGTCCCGCCGGTCGGGCACGCGATCGCGCCGATCGTGCTGATCGACGAGACCCTGATGGAATTCGAGGCGATCTGGGCCGCCGCCGGCACGCCGAATGCGGTCTTCCGCCTGACGCCGGCCGAGCTTCTCGCCCTGACCGGGGGAACCCTGGCGGCGGTCACGCGATGAAAGTTCTGTCCGCCTCAGGTGCGGTTGCAGCCGGCCGCCGAGCACACCGCCGTGCGGGACGCCCCGGTCAGCGCGCGCAGCGCCGAGACGAGGGCCGCGCCGACCCGGTTGAGCCCGTAGCGGTTCAGCGGCGCGAGCTGGGCGCAGAGGTCGTCGACAAAGAGCGGCGAAGCCGGCCGGGCCCCGCCGCGCGCAGAAGCCTGCGAACGTAGCATGTTCATCTCCAATTATTTATTGTTTTTGGGGTGGCCGCCGCGTTGGCCTGCGCGGCCGATTTACAGTTGGGTTGGCGGATCTGGAATTCAACGCTCCAGAGTTTTGGACTTTTACCAAGCCGTTCCCCAAACCTAATCGTCTCGCCGGAAAAGAACAATGGTTCAGTTTAGCGCCATATTGTCGCTCGGAGCGCAACAGTTCGACCGCCGCCTCTCCCATCGGCGCCGGCGGCTGGATCGGAGCCCCGCCCCGCCGCAGGAATCGGATTGATTTCCGGCAGCGTCGGCGCAAGCTCGTACGCCCAATGACGGGATGAGGCGTCGCCATGATCGAGACTGCGCAGCATTCGTGCGTCTTCGAAACCGCGGCCGGCTTCTCGGCCATCGCCTGGAGCGATTTCGGCGCGACGCGTTTCGTCCTGCCGGCGTCCACGGCGGCGGCGGCGGAACGAAGTTTGAAGCGTCGCGCGCCCCAGGCCGAGCCCGGCGCGCCGCCGCCGGAGGTCGCCGAGGCGATCACGCTGGTAAAGCGCTACTTTTCCGGCGAACAGACGGAATTTTCCTCCGTCGCCCTCGATCTCCGCGACCAGGACCCGTTCTTCGCGCAAGTCTATGACGCCTTGCGGCGCGTCGGCTGGGGCCGCACGACCACCTACGGCGCGCTCGCCGCGGCCGTCGGCGCGGCGCGCGAGGCGGCGCGGGACGTCGGACAGGCCATGGCGAAGAATCCCATGCCGCTCCTCATCCCCTGTCATCGGGTGCTGGCGGCGGGCGGAAAGATCGGCGGCTTCTCGGCGCCGGGCGCGGCGGACACCAAGGCGCGCCTGCTGCGCATGGAGGGCGTCGGCGTCGCGCCGCCCGAGCCTCGGCAGCGCGCGTTCGCCTTTTGAGGGCGGCCGCGGGGCCGTCAGGGGGCGGCGATAATCTTCCGTTCGATGAGCCGCCTCTCGACGAGCCGCGCGAGCTGATCCTGCGTCAGCCCAGCGGCCATGATCCGGCCGAGATAGGGAAAGTCGATCGTCCCGTCGGTCTCGACGCGGGTCGTGGTGTTCAGGCCGGGAACGTCGACGATTCTTATGGTGACGACGTCCATGGGCGTGAGCACGCGCCCGCCGGCGTAGACCGGCCCCGCGACGACGACCGCCAGGAACAACGCACCGCCGCCGAGCGCAGCGCGCGCCCGACGAAAGCCGCGCCGGCCGGCGGCGCCGAGCCGGCATAGGCGCCCCTCTGCAACGGTTCGGGAAACGAAAACCGACATTCTCGAGCCTCCTCGCCCGGCCCGTCCGGACCGCGCCTCAGCGAGCCCAGGCGGGCCCGCGTCTCGCGCTCTTCGACCGGCGAGACGCCGCCCCTCCGATCCCTCACGCTCAGCCCGAAATTGCGGGATTTTGCGGCCGGCCCGGCTCCGCGCCGCTTCACGCCGCGACCGGCGCGACCACGGCGTTGAGGACCACGACCGCATCGCGCGGGTTCAGCCGCACCTGAAGGCCGCGTTGTCCGGCGTTGACGAACACGTAATCGTGGGCCAGCGCCTGTTCCTCGACGGCCGTGCGCGCGGGGCGCATCTGCCCGAATGGGCTGATGCCGCCGACCTTGTAGCCGGTCGCCCGCTCCGCGTCGGCCGGCTTCATCATCTGCGCCGACTTGCCGCCGAACGCCGCGGCGAGCTTCTTCATCGACACTTCGCGGTTCGAGGGGACGATGACGCAGACCGGCTTGCCGTCGACCAGCGCCATCAGCGTCTTCAGAACGCGCTCCGGAGACACGCCCAACGCCTGAGCCGCCTGGATGCCGATTTTGTCGGCGTCGGGATCGTAATCGTAGGCGTGGACGGTGAAGGCGACGCCGGCCTGTTCGAGCGCTTTGGTCGCGCGCGTCGCCTTGGACAAGACGCCCGGCTCCTCTACAGGCGCCGTCCCGCGTCGACCTCGTAGATTTTCAGGTTACGCTCGTGGAAGGCGAGATCGCGCATCGCGATCCGCCAAGCGCCCATGTGCTCGGTCGCGCGATGCCGCTCGAGCGCGGCCTGATCGCGCCAGACCTCGCTGATATGGATGAGTCCGGGGTCGAGCACGTCCTCGGCGAAGGCGTATTGCTCGCAGCCGTCCTCGGCGCGGGTCGCGGCGATCATGCGCGCCGCCGCCTCGCGCGCCTCGGCGACCTTTTCGGGGGAAACGCGGATGGCGCCGGCAATCAGGAGCATGGCGGCTTTATACCGGCTGGCGGCGGAAGCCGAAAGCCCGATTTCCGCGTTTCAAGGCGCCGCCGCAGCGTTTCCGCGCGCGACAATTTCGACCGGCGTCCCGACAGCGAGGCCGAGGTCGCGGTCGGCGCGCCCGCGGTTGACGGCGATCTCGGCGAGGCCGTTGGAATTCTCGTACCAGAAGGCCTCGCCCTGCGGCCGGTCGGAGAAGGTCCGCGCCCGTTCGAACGCGCGGGCGCCCGCGACGAGCCTCGCTCCGGGCGGCAGGGCGGCGGCTCTGAGGCCGGTTATCGCGTTGCCGTAATGGTCGACATAGACGACTTCAGCGAGGTCGTCCGGCCAGTCCGGACGGCGAACGCGGCGGGCGTCGATCGGGCGGCTGGGCGCGGCGTCGCCGCGCGCGATCATGGCCGCGACCGGCGCGAACAAGTCGCGCCCGTGAAAGCTCGCCGACATGCGCTCGGGCGCCCACGCGATCTCCAGGCAGCGCTCAACGCGCGCGCGGCGCTGAACGAGCTCGAAAAGCCCGTTGCCGGGGCCGGCGAACCAGCGCCCGTCCGCCTCGACGATCACCGCCGGCCGCTCGCCGCCGACGCCCGGATCGACGACGCAAAGGAACACGGTGGCCCCGGGGAACCACGCGGCATAGGCCGCCAGCAGATAGGCCGACGCTCTCGGGTCGCCCATGGGCGCGTCGGCGAAGAGATCGACGACCGGAACGCTTGGCGCCAAGCGGTTCAGCACCGCCTTCATCTGCCCGGTGTAGGGTCCGCCGAGGCCGAAATCGGTGAAGAGCGCGATCATGCGAGGGGCCTATGACAGGCAGCGGCGCGGCGCAACCGCGGTCGCCGACCGCGTCGCCGCGCTCGAGCCGAGCGCGGCTGCAAAGGGCGCCGCATTCATGAATCCTGCTCACAAGCCCATGCAATTTCCACCCGCTAATCAAATGACCGTTCTTCGGCTACCTTTCATCCATCGCAAAGCCCGAGGAGCCTTTTCATGGACATCATCCGCGCCGGATCGAAGCCTTCGGCGCCGGGACCGAACGACTGGTTCACCGGCACGGTCCGCATCGATCCCCTGTTCAATCCGTTCGATGCCGAGCGCGTCCAGGGCGCGAGCGTCACCTTCGAGCCGGGCGCGCGCACCGCATGGCACACCCATCCGCTTGGGCAGACGCTCATCGTCACGGCGGGCGTGGGCCGGGTGCAGCTTTCGGGCGGCCCGGTGCAGGAGATCCGTCCCGGCGACGTCGTCTGGATCGCGCCCGGCGAAAAGCACTGGCACGGCGCGGCGCCGACGACGGCGATGACCCACATCGCCATTCAGGAGCCGAAGGACGGCAAGGCGGTCGAATGGCTGGAGAAGGTCTCCGACGCGCAATACGGGGGGTGACTGCCGGCTGGCGACGCCCGCGCTCGCGCTGACGCCCGACGACCTGCGGCGCATCGAGGACGCCTCGTCGAAGATCACCGTGCAAGGCGACCGCTGCCCTTCGGAGCGGGAGCGCCTCGCACGCCGATAGGCTTGTCTACAGGCAGTAAGGAGCATCACCCATGCGAGCAGCCATTCTCCACCGGCAGGGCGACGTGCGCTCCGTTAAAGGACAAGGCCATGAGTAACGTCGTCGTCGTGATCGGCGCCGGCTCCATCGGCCAAGCGATTGCGCGGAGAGTCAGCGCTGGCAAGCGTGTTCTGCTGGCCGATCTGCGCCGGGAGAACGCCGATGCCGCGGCCGAGGTCCTGAGCAACGCCGGTTTCGAAGTCGGGACTGCGACCGTCGACGTCTCTTCACGCGCCTCTGTTCACGCGCTGGTGGAAACCGCCACGGCGATCGGCGACGTCACGGGCGTCATCCACGCCGCCGGGGTTTCGCCCTCTCAGGCCTCGCCGGCGACGATCCTCGCGGTCGATCTCTATGGGACCGCGCTGGTGCTGGAAGAATTCGGCAACGTCATCGCGAGCGGCGGGTCCGCGGTCGTCATCGCATCGCAGTCCGGCCACCGCCTCGGCGCGCTGACTGCCGAGCAGAACGCGGCTTTGGCGCAGACTCCCGCCGACGACCTGCTGGCGCTTCCGATGCTCCAGCCGGATCAGGTCAAGGACTCTCTCCACGCCTACCAGCTCGCGAAGCGAGGCAACGCGCTGCGCGTGATGGCCGAGGCCGTGCGCTGGGGCAAGCGCGGGGCCAGGGTCAACACGATCAGCCCCGGCATCGTCATCACGCCGCTCGCGAAGGACGAACTGGCCGGCCCGCGCGGCGAAGGCTATCGGCGCATGATCGAGCTCTGCCCGGTCGGACGCGCCGCGACGCCCGACGAGGTCGGCGCCGTCGGGGCGCTCCTGATGGGGCCGGACGGCGCCTTCATCACCGGCAGCGACTTCCTCATGGACGGCGGCGTCACCGCTTCCTACTGGTACGGCGAGCTCGCCCCCAAATAGTCGACGGTTTCGAAACGCCAAACAGGGGGCCGCTCGAATGAAGGCGGCCCGGCCAAGAAGGAGAGCGCATCATGCTGGGAACCATTCTCTACGGAAAGGGCGACGTGCGTTGCGAGGAGGTCCCCGAGCCGAAGATCCTCCGCCCGACCGACGCCGTCATCCGCCTGTCGGCGTCGTGCATCTGCGGCTCCGACCTCTGGCCCTATCGGGGGCTCAACGACGTCACCCAGCCGATGGCGATGGGACATGAATATTGCGGCGTCGTCGAAGAGGTCGGCAGCGCGGTCACGAGCGTCAGGCCGGGCCAGTTCGTCGTCGGCTCGTTCTGCATCTCCGACAACACCTGCCCGCATTGCCGCCGCGGCTTTCAGTCGTCGTGCCAGCAGCGCGAGTTCATGACCGGGGCGCAGGCGCCGATGGCGCGGGTGCCGCTGGCCGACGGCACGCTGGTCGCGACGCCGGCAATGCCTCCGGACGATCTGATCCCGAGCCTGCTCGCCGTTTCGGACGTGCTCGGCACCGGCTGGTACGCGGCCGACGCCGCCCGCGTGCAGGAAGGCTCGACGGTCGCGGTGGTGGGCGACGGCGCGGTCGGCCTCATGGGCGTGCTCGCCGCCAAGCAGATGGGCGCCGGGCGGATCATCGCGATGAGCCGCCACAAGACGCGGCAGGACCTCGCGCTCGAGTTCGGCGCGACCGACATCGTCTCCGAGCGCGGCGACGCAGGGGTCGAGCGGATCAAGGCGTTGACCGACGGCGTGGGCGCGGATTCGGTTCTCGAGTGCGTGGGCACGAAAGAGTCGATGACGCAGGCGATCCGGTCGGCGCGTCCCGGCGCCATGATCGGCTATGTCGGCGTGCCCCACGGCGTCGACCTGGACGGACAGACTCTGTTCTTTTCGCAAACCGGCATGCTGGGCGGCCCGGCCCCGGTCCGCCGGTTCCTGCCGGACCTGATCGACCTCGTGCTCACGCGGAAGATCAATCCCGGCAAGGTGTTCGACCTGACGCTGCCGCTCGCCGACGTCGCCGAGGGCTATCGCGCGATGGACGAGCGGCGCGCCATCAAGACGATGCTGCGGGTGTAGAGCAGGACGAATTCAGTTCGATTCGTTCCCGTCATCGCGAGCGAAGCGTGGCGATCCAGGGGTCGTAGGGCGCGCTACGATCATGGATGGCTTCGTCCCCCCGGATCAAGTTCGGAGGTCCTCGCAATGACGGCGGCGGTCGAACCTCCATTCGTTACGCACCCCGAGGAGACCGGCCCATGACCGCTTGGACGCAAGAGGAACTGCACAAGATCGCCGGGGCGGACGACCTCCATGTCGCCCCCTTCCGGGAAGATGGCGTCACATACGGGACGCCGACCTGGATCTGGTCCGTCGCGGTCGACGGCGACCTCTACGCGCGCGCCTACAACGGCCCGGGCTCGCGCTGGCACATGGCCGCCATCGCCTGCAAGGCCGGGCGGATCGTTGCGGCCGGCGCGACGAGAGAAGTCGCCTTCGAGCCGGTCGAAGGGCCGATCAACGACCGGATCGACGACGCCTACCGCGCGAAATACCGTGGCAGCCCGTACCTCGCGCCGATGATCGGCGCGCGCGCCCGCGCCGCGACGGTCCGGATCACGCTGCGCGAGGACGGCGCCAGGTGACGGGAGATTAGAGAAGCGATGGCCGGTCGCTGATCGTCCCATCGCCGGACGCCACAGAAGGAGAGCCCGATGCGGCCCAGAATCGTCTGCCACATGATGGGCTCGATCGACGGGCGGCTGCTTCCCGACCGCTGGACGCCGCCGGCGCGCGGAATTGATCGGGCGTCGCTCATCCGCCATTACGACGCGGTCGCGGCGCGGTTCGAGGCCGACGGTTGGATCGTCGGCCGCAAGACCATGCAGGCCTACGCCAAGGGCTCGGCGCGAACGGCGTTTGCAAGCGGCGGCGCCCGCCGCGCTCCGCACGTCGCCGACCGGAAGGGCCGCGACCTCGCCGTCGCGCTCGATCCGCGCGGCGTTCTGCACTATGGGCGGGACGATGCGGGCGGCGACCACATCGTCGCCATTCTCGGCGAGGCCGTCCCCGGCGCCTACCTCGCCGAACTGCGCGAGGACGGCGTCTCCTACCTCTTCGCCGGTCCGAACGGAAAGGACCTCGGCGCTGCGATGGACGCGCTCGGCGAGATGTTCGGCGCGAAAACTCTGCTGCTCGAAGGCGGCGGGATCGTCAACGGCGCGTTCCTGAGGGCGCGGCTGATCGACGAAATCAGCCTGCTCGTTTATCCCGGCCTCGACGGATTGTCCGGAGGCCCGGGCATTTTCGAGGGGTGCGGCGCGCCGGAAGACATGCCGTCCGCGGGACTGGCGCTGCGCTTCGTCGCCGCCGAAACGCTCGAGGGCGGGGTCGTCTGGCTTCGTTACGCTATCGAGCGGGCGTGACGGCTCCAACGGACGGCGCGCGTCTCGCGCGCCCATGCGCGTCGCACGACGGGCGTCCTTCCGGGCGACCTATGGGGCGGCGAGACGCCGCCCCTCCGATTTGCTGAGGAGAAGAACACCATGACCGAAGGCATCGAAAACAAGGTCGTCGTCATCACCGGCGCGAGCAGCGGCCTGGGCGAAGCGGCGGCGCGCCGTCTGGCGGCCGGCGGCGCGAAGCTCGTGCTCGGCGCGCGGCGGCTCGACCGGCTCGAGGCGCTCGCCGAGGCGCTGAAGCTCCCCGATGGCGCGGTGGTCCAGACCGACGTCGTCAAGCGCGCCGAGGTCGAGCAGCTGGTGGCGCGCGCCGTCGAATTGCACGGCCGTATCGACGTCATCGTCAACAACGCCGGCCTGATGCCGAGCTCGTTTCTCGAAAAGCTGCACGTCGAGGAATGGGAGCGCATGGTCGACGTGAACATCAAGGGCGTGCTCTACGGCATCGCCGCGGCGCTGCCGCACATGATCGCGCAGAAGAGCGGCCATGTGATCAACGTCGCCTCGGTCGCCGGCCACAAGACCGGCCCCGGCGGCGCCGTCTACTCGGCGACCAAGCACGCCGTCCGGGTCATCTCCGAAGGCCTGCGCCAGGAGGTCAAGCCGCACAACATCCGCACCACGATCATTTCGCCGGGCGCGGTCGCGACGGAGCTGACCCAGACCATCACCGATCCGGCTTTCGCCGAAGGGGCGAAGAAGGCCTACACGATCGCAATTCCCGCCGACTCGTTCGCCCGCGCCGTCGTCTTCGCGATGAGCCAGCCCGACGACGTCGACATCAACGAAATCCTGTTCCGGCCGACGGCGCAGGTCTATTGACGGATCGGCGAGGGCGCCGCCCCGACTTGCCGATCGGCGCCCGTGAGAAACGATCATGCCCGCTTGGGTCGAGCACGCAATCTTCTGGCAGATCTATCCCTTGGGATTTGTCGGCGCCGAGGTCCGCCCCGAGCGGCCACCTCCGCTGGTCCACCGGCTCGGCCGGGTGATCGGCTGGCTCGACTACGCCATCAAGCTCGGCGCCTCGGCCCTGCTGCTCGGCCCGATCTTCGCCTCCGCGACCCACGGCTACGACACCACCGACCATTTCCACATCGACCCGCGGCTCGGCGACGAGGCCGACTTCGACGCGCTGATCGCGGCCGCCCGCGACCGCGGGATGCGCGTCGTGCTGGACGGCGTGTTCAACCACGTGGCGCGGCGCCATCCCGCCTTTCAAGAGGTTCTCCGGCAAGGGCCGGCCGCGCCGGGCGCAGGCCTCTTCCGCCTCACCTCGCCGCCCGGACGCCCGGCGTCCGAGGGGCCGGAGGCTGCGACCTTCGAGGGGCACGGCGATCTCGTGGTCCTGAACCATGACGCCCCCGAGGTGGAAAAGCTCGCAGCCGCCGTCATGATCCATTGGCTCGACCGGGGCGCGGCGGGCTTTCGCCTCGACGCGGCTTACGCGGTTCCGCCGCGGTTCTGGGCGCGCGTCCTGCCGCGGGTGCGCGAAAGGCATCCCGAGGCTTACATTTTCGGCGAGGTCATCCACGGTGACTATCTCGGCTTCGTGAAGGAAAGCGGCGTCGATGCGGTGACGCAATACGAGCTGTGGAAGGCGATCTGGAGCGCGCTCGAGGACAAAAATTTCTTCGAGCTCGCCTGGGCGCTCGACCGGCACAATGGGTTCCTCGACGCCTTCACGCCCCAGACCTTCGTCGGCAACCACGACGTCACCCGCCTCGCGAGCCGCCTCGCCGACCCGCGCGCGATCGACCACGCGCTCGCGGTGCTGCTGGCCTGCGGCGGGACGCCCTCGATCTACGCCGGCGACGAGCAAGGTTTTCGCGGCATGAAGGAGAACCGCGCAGGCGGGGACGACGCGGTCCGTCCCGCCTTTCCCGAGGGGCCGGAGGCGCTCTCTCCCGCCGGCTGGCCCATCTATCGCCGTCATCAAGAGCTGATCGGGATGCGGCGCCGCCACCCGTGGCTGCACCGGGCGAAGACCCGCGTCGCGCACCTCGCCAACGAGACCTTCGCGTTCGTGGCCTACGAGCGCGACCGCAGCCTGATGGTCGCGCTCAACCTCGGCGGGCCGGCGGAGCTGCCGGCGAGGGGCATGCGCGCGCTGCTCAACGGGCGCGACGCCGAGCTGCTGCCCGGTCCGCGCGAGCCGAAAATCCGGCTCGGCGAAGCGGGCTGGGCGATCCTGTCGCCGGCGGCGGCGCTGTAGCCGCGCGCGCGCCGAGCGAGGCTGGCGCGGTCAGCGACCGCGTCTACAGTGGCCACGAACATCCAATTCGAGCACGGCCGCGAGCCGGAAAGGAGGCTTTCGCGCGCCGATGTTCAATCCGCCCCATCCGGGCGAAAGCATCATGGCCGGGTGGGGCCGGGCGCGCGGCTGCGCAGTCAGATGTCTTACGACCTCTGACAGGCCAAACGGCACATCGATCGCCTGAAGGCGACGCGATTTCCCGCTCCAGAGCCGGCTTAAATGCCCGCCGTCGCACAGGAGCGGCCCCGCCCATCTCGCCCGCTCTTCGAGAAAAAGCGGCTTCCCCAGGGGACGGCGGGCGGTGGTCCTTCGTTTGGCGCCGGGACGGCGCGACCCACTGGCCTGGAACCCGGCGCCTGGAGGGCTTCGTCCTTGAAAATCGCAATGCTCGCTTTCGCGGCGCTCGCCGCGGCGCCCGTCCGTGCGGAGTCGTTGTCGCCGGAAGCCGACGCCTGCAAGGCGAGCGGGCTGATCGCCCTCGAGCAGAGGGCGCCGCTGGTCAAGGACGAGCTCGTCGACCGCGACAGCGCCAAGGCGATCGACGCCGGCGCCGCGACCGTTGGCGTTCCGGTGAGCGCCGTCGTCATCGGCGGCGGCTATGTGGAAAAGGGCCGCAACGGCAAGCCGCAGACTTTGGTCCGCCTCATCGGCGAGAAGGGCAAGGTCTTGATGACGCTCTTTTCCGACGCGTGACCCGCCCGGCGTCCGAAACGACGTCCCGTCACTTGATCAGCGCGACCGCCTCGCGGAAGCGCGGGTTGGTGGCGTTCCCGAGCCATTCGAAAACGACCATCTCGGTCGTGACGATCTCCACGCCGTTCCGCTCCATCCGGCGGAGCGCGACCGCCTTGCTTTCGGGACGGCGCGAGCCGACGGCGTCGGCGGCGACGAAGACTTTCCGGCCCTTCTCGATCAGCCCGAGCGCCGTCTGCAGCACGCACACGTGCGCTTCGACCCCGGTCAGAATCGCAGCGTTTCCCTCGGGCAAACGCGCGTCGAAGCCCGGCGCCCGGCCGGCGTCGAATTCCATCTTGGCGAGCACGCGCGAATCGTCCGCCCGCAGTTCCGGCACGGTCGGGCCGAGGCCTTTGGGATTCTGCTCGGTGAACAGCGTCGGCGCGCCGAACATCGCCGCCGCCTCCACGAGCCGCCGCGCATTGGCGATCGCCGCGGCGCCCTCGTCGATGGCCGGCATCAGCCGCGTCTGGAAGTCGATCACGAGAAGCGTCGAGTTTTTGACATCGATGACCGGCATGGCCGCCCCCTGCAAAGTTGGAGGCGGCACTCTAACGCAAAAGCTCGAGCGCGTGCGCCGACCCGCCGGCCTTTCCGACGCCCGGCACGCGCAGAGGCTTGCCCGGCGGTTCGCGTGCCCAGGCCGCTTCCGCCGAGCCCATGTCCTCGACCTCCTGGCCGAACGCGTCGCAGATCCCGGCCACGACGTGCTTCGCCTTTGCGCTGTCGCCACAGACGAACACGGTCGGCCGGCCTCCGGCGAATTGCGGGTTCACCATCTGCCCCGCGCCGACCGATTTGAACGCCTTGACGAGATGCGCGTTCGGAAAGGCCTTCTGGAGCCGCTCCGTCAGCGACTCGTTCTGCCGGGTGAAGAAGCTGAGCCCGCCCGCGACCGGAGGCCCGCCGCCGATCGGGTTGCACGCGTCGACGACCGTCTTGCCGTCGATCGCCGCGGGACCGACGACGTTGAGCACGTCGAGCGCGACCTCGCCGGCGACCGCCAGAACCACGATCTCGCTGAATGCCGCAGCGTCCGCGAAGCCCTTGACCTGCGCGCCGGGGTTATTCGCCGCCCACTCCGCGAGCTTGCCCGGATCGCGCGTGCCGATGGCGGCCGCGCGCCGGTGCTTCAGGAGCCCCGCCGCGAGCGTCTGGCCGACCACGCCCGCACCGGCGACGCCGATCGTCATCGATGACCTCCTCGATGGCCGCGTAATGCCCTGATCAGAAGAATGGGAGGCCGGTGCGGCTGCGACAAGAGGCGCGGTCCAGCGTACGGCGTTTTGAGCAGAATCGGCGCGTCGGATTGACGCCGCTCCCGTTCGCCTCCCCGATCGGGCGCCGGTGGAACGGGCGCGGTGTTTCCGAACACGTCCTGAATTTCAGGTGAGAATTCGCACAGAGCGCGCGTCGGCCGCACAGGCGTGTCTCTTATCTTACCACCCATTGAGTTAGCGAGAGTCCTAACCAAAGACAGGCTGGAAAATCGGGACTTTTTCCGGCGTGCGGCCTCAGAAATCCCCTCATTTAGGGAACGGCCCAATTCCGGGGCATTTCGGCCCTCCTGACGGGTGAACGGAGGGTCCCAAGGTCCCATCTTGAGCGTGACGCGACCACTTTCTCGACGGTTTGGCGACCAGAATTCCCGCTCCAGCACTCGTCATACGGGAATCGCCGCAGCGACGCGCCAACCTCAGGTTGCATTTTGGCCCTCAATAAAAAGAGGGGATAGCTGAGGCCCTGCCTCAATGAGGTCGAGAATTCGAACTGAAAGAACGTCGTCGCTCATGACTCACTCCTCGGAATCGTCTGCGGACTTACGTTGTAGCTGCGTTCCATCGAGCGCAAGGTTTCGCCATCCTCATCGCGTCGGCGGATCGCCTCGCGCTTCTGGTGCTCGGTAAGCTTGGGTTTGCGGCCGAACTTCACGCCCTTAGCTACCAACGGCAACGTCTACGAGCATGCCTATTTTGGCCGTTCGCGAAACCCCCGGGCAAGGCCCACTCCTTCAGCGCTCCTGCCATTCCCCGCCAAGCGGTTGACCGAACGATTTGACGGAGACACCACCAGGATGTCGCCTTTGCGAACCGCGGGAGCGTCCAACCGGCGCCCTCGCAGACAACGCGACATTGTCTTGCCAAGCGGGCTGAATCGTTCTATCTTTGTTCTCTCGAAGAGGGCGCTCGCCGCACGTCCGATCGACAGGACGCCGCCTCGTCCGCGGCCCCTCGCGAAACGGACGCGCGCTGCGCGGGACGAAAATTTCATGGAGAAGCCGATGATTGCCGACGCGTTACGTGCACGATGACGACGTTGTATAGGCCTCGGGGCGCAGCACGGGACGGGACTGAGAGCCGAGCGTATCCGTCCGTCGCTTCGGCAAGCAACAATCGCCCGAAAATTCCGCTGCAAGCCCTTGAAAGCGTTGATTCCGCGTGCGAGGCCGCTGCCGCCGTCGCCGCCTTCCTCCCGATTCCGGGCCGCGCGACCCCCGCTACAGCGTCCGGGCGATCAGCACTTTCATGATCTCGTTGGCCCCGCCGTAGATGCGCTGGACGCGGCTGTCGCGGAACATGCGCGCGATCGGATAGTCGTTCATGTAGCCGTAGCCGCCGAAAAGCTGCAGGCACGTGTCGACGATTCTGTTCTCGAGGTCGGAGACCCAGTATTTCGCCATCGACGCGGTCGCGGCGTCCAGCCGGCCGTCGAGGTGCAGGCCGATCAGCCGGTCGACGAACACCCGCGCCACCGTCGCCTCGGTCTTGCACTCGGCGAGCTTGAACTGGGTGTTCTGGAAGTCGATCAGCCGCTGGCCGAAGGCCTTGCGCTCCTTGACGTAGGCGATCGTGTCCTCGAGCGCCCGCTCGATCACCGCCACGCCGCCGACGCCGATCGTGAGCCGCTCCTGCGGCAGTTGCTGCATCAGTTGCGCGAAGCCCAACCCCTCCTTGGACCCAAGCAGGTTCGCGGTCGGGGCGCGGACGCCGTCGAAGAAGAGTTCGGACGTGTCCTGCGCCTCCATGCCGATCTTGTCGAGGTTGCGTCCGCGCTGGAAGCCCGGCGCGTCGGCCGTCTCGACGACGATCAGCGAGGTCCCCTTGGCGCCCTTCGACGGATCCGTCTTGGCGACGACGATGACGAGGTCGGCGAGCTGGCCGTTGCTGATGAAGGTCTTCTGGCCGTTGATGCGGTAATGATTCCCGTCGAGCCGGGCGGTGGTCCTGACCCCCTGGAGGTCCGACCCGGCGCCGGGCTCGGTCATGGCGATGGCGCCGATGCACTCGCCCGAGGCCATCTTCGGCAGCCAGCGCGTCTTCTGCTCTTCCGAGCCGTAGTGGAGGATGTAGGGCGCGACGATCGCGTTGTGCAACGAGGCCGCAAAGCCGCTGACCTGCCGCCGAGCGATCGCCTCCATCAGGACGACCTCGTGCCGGAAGTCGCCGCCGGGGCCGCCGTATTCCTCGGGAACGGCGAGGCACAGCAGGCCCGCCTCGCCCGCTTCGCGCCAGAACGCGCGCTCGACGATTCCCGCCCGCCGCCACGACTCGACGCGCTCGGGCGGCGCGTGCCCGTCGAAGAACTTCTCGACCGACCTCTGGAAGACGACGATGTCGTCGTCCTTCAGGAAATCCGCCCGGTCGATGTCGAGCGCCGCCATGACTGTCCTCCCGGGTCCGCGCGCGCCTCGGCGTTTTTGCCGCTCTGGACGCCGACGTGTGCCCAATGTGCTACAGAATGTCAGCCAGGTAAAATTCCGCGGGAGTCTCTCATGTCGGCCGAGGTGATCGTCGCGGGGGGCGTCCCGATTCTGTGCGCCGAGCCCGGCGCGAGCCTCGGTGTCGCGACGCTGTCGAAGCGGAGTTGAAGCGAGCATGGTCGACGCCTCCGCCATCGGTCTGACGCTGCCGCCGACGCGCGCCCGCGTCGAGCCGGGCCGGCTCGACGCCTTCCTCGACACCCTCGGCCAGACGAATCCGGTCTATCGCGACCTCGGCGCCGCGAGGGCCGCCGGCTTTGCCGATCGGCCGATCCCGCCGACCTATCTCTTCTGCCTGGAGATGATCGCCAACGAGAGGCCGTTCGCCCTGATCGAGGCGCTCGGGATCGACATCGCCCGCATCCTGCACGGCGAGCAGTCCTTCGTCTATCGGGCGCCGGTCCATGTCGGCGACGAGTTGACCTTCGTGTCCGGCGTCGCCGGCGTGCAGGCGAAGAAGGGCGGCGCGCTGACGCGGATCGACGTCACGACCCGCGTCGCCAACCAGCGCGGCGAGCCGGTCGCCGACTGCCTCCGCGTGATCCTGGTCCGCAACCCGGGAAGCGTGGCATGACCGTCCCGCTCGACGAGGCGCAGGTCGGCGACATCGTCATCGAGAAAGCCTTCCCCGCCATCACCCGCGCAAAACTCGCCCTCTATGCCGGCGCGTCCGGCGACGACAACCCGATCCACCTCGACAGCGATTTCGCCAAGGCAGCCGGGTTTCCCGACGTGTTCTCGCACGGCATGCTGGTCATGGGCCTCCTCGGCCAGGCGCTGACCGACGCCGTCTCGCCCGAACGGCTGCGCGCCTTCTCCACCCGCTTCGTCGCCATCACCCAGCTCGGCGCGGCGATCCGCTGCGAAGGCGCGCTGGCCGAGGTGTTCGAGGCCGAAGGCGAGCGCCGCGGTCGTATCGCGCTGACCGCGCGGGACGAGGCCGGCGACCTCAAGCTCGCGGGCGAAGCGATCGTCGCGCTCTGAATCGTCGCGGCGGCTTCGAGCCGATCACTCGGCCGGGGCGCGCCGGGCGGCGAATTTCACCTTCGGCACCAGCGCGGCGGTCGCGGCGACCAGGAGGCCCACGACGAACATCGAGACGAAGGTGACGCGCAGCGATCCGTCGAGCGCGCTCTTCAGCACGTCGTTCGCCGCCGCGGCGCCGTCGAGCAGCTTCCGGAGCTGGTCGGGGCCGACCGCGCCCAGCCCCGTGTGCATCAGGCCGAAATTGAGGACGGCGCCGAAGACGGTCGCGCCGAACGCGCTGCCGAGCGTGCGGGCGAAGAGATAGGCGGCCGTCACGCTGCCGCGTTCGGACCAGTCGACGATCTCCTGGATCAGGACGATCGAGGCGCTGCTCGAAAGCCCCATGCCGAAGCCGACGATCGCCGAGCCGATCCCGGCCACGATCGGCGGGGTGTCCGCCCGGAGGAAGACGAACGCGAGCGCGCCGAGCGGGATCAGCGCCGCGCCCGCCCGCAGGACGTTGCGCAGACCGAAGCGGCGCCAGAGGCGGGGCGACAGGGTCGCGCCGGTCGGCCAGCCCAGCACCATCGCGGAGAGCGCGAAGCCCGCCATCAACGGCGGCCGGCCCATGACGCCCTGCACGAACACCGGCAGGAACGTGGTCAGCCCGATCATCACCATGCCGGCGAACAGCGAGGAGGCGTTGACCGCGGCGATCGATCGGCGGCCCCAGAGATCGAGCGCGATCATCGGCTCGGGCGACCGGCGCTCCTGGACGACGAAGGCCGCGACGGCGGCGACGGCGATGGCGCTGAGGATGCCGATCTCGCCCCAGCCAGCGGTCGAGAAGGCGGTCATGTCGGCCATCACCGCGGCGATGGCGATGGTGAAGACGCCGGCGCTCAGGTGGTCGATCGTGCCCAGCGCCTCCGACTTCTTTTCGTGGAGGTAGAACCAGAAGCCGGCGGACGCGGCAATGCCGATCGGCACGTTCATCCAGAAGATCCACGCCCACGACCAGCGCTGGATGATGATCGAGCCGGCCAGCGGCCCGAGCACGGCCGAGAGCGCCCAGACGCTCGCGAGCCAGCCCTGAATTTTGCCGCGCTCGTGCACCGAATAGAGGTCGCCGACGATCGTCATCGCCACCGGCTGCACCGCGCCCGCGCCGATCCCCTGCGCGAGGCGGAAGGCGATCAGCGACGGCATCGACCAGGCGAAACCGCAAAGGATCGAGCCGCCGAGGAAAATCGCGATCCCCGACAGCATGACCACCTTGCGGCCCCTGAGATCGGAGAGCTTGCCGAACACGACGGTCGTCGCCGTCTGGGTGAGCAGGAAGGCGGCGAACACCCAGCTGTAGAGCGCGAGCCCGCCGAGCTGCGCCGCGATCTGCGGCATGGCGGTCGAGACGATGGTCGCCTCGATGGCGATCATGAAATTCGCAGCCATCACGGCAGCGAGGACGAGCGGGCGGTGCGTCGTGAGGGCGGACATCGCGCCTCGATACGGGAACGGCCCCCCGGCCGCCAGTCACGTTGACGGGAGCAGGCGGTTCGACCCTCTACGGGCATCCCGGGGCGCGCTGACGGAGCCGGCGCCGGGACCCGGGTTCTGGCACAGCGGGACGACCTCGCCGGTGGCGGCTTTCTTGTCGGGTTCCCGACAATTCGCCGTGCCCAAACGCGGACAAATTCGGCCCCGCAAGACAGCGCCGGGACGGCGGCGCGCCTCCGGGACGCGAGTCCCGGGAACGTCGGCAAGCCAGGTCGTCCACGAAAGAAAGGGCGGGTCCCCGTCACGCGGCAAGTGGCGCGAACCTTGCGAAGTCACAACGGGGCTCATCGACGAAGCGCTCCGCCCGCAACGTTCTCCCCGGCAAAATGGTCGCGATCGCCTAGGGCGCGGCCACCGAGCATGGCGGGATCGATGTCGGCGCAGAAGCGATGGTGCGGCCGAGATTACAAACGAGGCGGTCGACGCGCTCGCGCTCGAAGTCGGCAAGCCCGCGTATGCGGTGATTCGGGCGTCCGGCGTCAAGATCGTGATCGACGTCTGAAGGAGATTGAGAGTCATGTCCATGTCGCAAGCCCACGCATCCCACGCGTTCGAGCGCCTCGACGATTTGGCCGAGCCGCTGCTTCTGGAGGATGCGGCAGGCGGCGATCTGACGACCGAGGCGCTCGGGCTTCACGGCCGGCGCGGTCATGTCGTGTTTTATGCGCGCGGCCCCATGACGGTCGCCGGAACCGAGCTTGCCGCCGCGATGTTCACGCGGCGCGGAGTCCCGGTCGTGCTGCACCGGCGATCGGGCGAGACGGTCAAGGCCGGCGCCCAGTTGCTCGCCGGCCCCGGCGACGCGGCCGATCTGCATCTGGTGTTCAAGGCGGCGCAGACGATGGTCGAAACCCTGTCGGGGATGGCCACGGCGGCGCGGGCGATGGTCGAGGCGGTCGAAGCGGTCAACCCGAACGTCCGCGTCGCCTGCACCCGCAAGGCGTTTCCCGGCGGGCGACGGCTCTCGCATGTCGCGGTCACGGCGGGCGGAGCGATCCTTCATCGCGCGGGCCTCTCCGAGACGATTCTCATCTTCGCCGAGCACCGCGCCTTCCTGCACGACAAGCCGCTCTCCATGGTCATGGACAGGCTGCGCCTCGTCGCCCCCGAGAAGAAGATCGCGATCGAAGTCGACGACATCGCAGAGGCGCGCGAGGCGATCGACGCCGGTTTCGACATCCTCCAGTTGGAAAGGTTCAGCGTCGCAGCGGTCGGCGAGGTTGCGGCGCTCGCGCGCGCCCTCGCCATCCCGCCGCTGATCGCGGCGGCAGGGGGGGTCACGGTCGCCAACGCCGCCGACTACGTGCGCGCCGGCGCCGGCATGATCGTCACGAGCGCCCCTTTCGGGGCGCCGCCCGCGGACGTCAACGTCAGCATCGCGGAAGTGAAATTGAACTGGGCGACGCCGCTGGCGACTGCGATTCTCGGCGACTCCCTCCTCCCCCTGGTCCCATCCTCGTGAAGCGTCCGTCCGCCGGCCCACGGCCGGCGCGAGGGAGGGGCGGCGGCGCAAGAACGAGAGGGGCGTCCGACAGCGATTCCGGCGCGCGGATAGGTCCTTTCCGGGCCGGCCAGTGTATTCCGGCGCGCGGAGCCGCCCCCGAGCGGAGCCGGCGGCGTCGGCGTCTTGGCGGCGACGCAGGGCTCGGCAGGACGATCGGCTCGGCGCGCGCTCCATAGCGCGCCGCAAGACGGGCGTCCCGAAGGACGCCCTGTGGAGGCCGCCGCGCTCGGAAACCGCGGCTGCAGGGTCCCGGGCGCACTGACAAGCACGTCGAACAGCACGCCGCAGCCGCCGCGCGAATCGGTCCCTTCGACATCGTCCGAAGGCGCGTAAACAACGCGGCAGGCGCCAACGAATTGTGCAACGCGACATTTCGAGGCAGAATCGCGAAAGACTGCGGAAGACGACCGATCTGAGAAACGGGAACTTCCGCTCCGGGCCGGCTCCCAGCCTTCGCCGCCAGCCCTCTACCTCCGATCTCCAGCCCATTCCAGCCCTTCGGCCGGCGCCCGCTCCAGCGCAGCGAGCGCCCATGTCGCGCAATCGCTGCGTCGTGGAGGGATCCCTCGCCGCGTCACGCGAGCGTCCAAGGCCGCGGCGGCGGCGTCAGGAAGCCTTCGTCGTCGTCGAGCCGGCGCGCGAGGGAACGCCCAGGCCCATGAATTTGCGCCCGCGAGAACAATTCGACGGGAGCCCGTCGCGGCGCGCTTCACGCCGGCGCCGGCGGCCCCTCGGCCTCGCGCCATTCGAGCGTGACCACCTTGCCGTTCTCGACCGTCAGCGCCAGCCGGCCGTGCTTCAGCTCGAGGGCGCGCTCGCCGAAGAGCTTCCGCCGCCAACCCACGAGCGCCCCCACCTCCGCCTTGTCGTTGCCGGCGATCGCCTCGAGGTCGTCGACGGTGGCGATCAGCTTGGCGGCCACGCCGCTCTCCTCGCTCACCTGCCGGAGCAGGACCTTGAGGAGCTCGACCGTCGCCGCGCCATTGGCGCCGTTGCGCCGCTCGCGTTCGATCTTGGGCAGCGTCTTCGGGTCGCGGGCGAGGCCGCGCTCGATCGCCTGAAGGATTTCGCCGCCGGCGCGCGAGCGCTCCATGCCGCGGGGGAACGCGCGAAGGTTGGCGAGCGCCTCGACGTTGCGCGGCGCGGCGAGCGCGAGCTCGATCAGCACGTCGTCCTTGAGCACCCGCGAGCGGGGCACGTCGCGCGCCTGCGCCTCGCTTTCGCGCCAAGCGGCGATCTCCATCAGGACGGCGAGGTCGCGCGGCTTGCGGGCGCGGCTCCGGAAGCGCTCCCAGGCCCGCTCGGGGTGCTGCTCGTAGATCTCGGAGGCCGTGAGCGCCGACATCTCGTCTTCGAGCCAGGACTGGCGGCCGGTCGCCGCGAGGCGTTTCAAAAGCGCCCGGTACACGTCCCGCAAGTGGGTGACGTCGCCGATCGCGTATTCGATCTGCGCCGCGGCCAGCGGCCGGCGCGCCCAGTCGGTGAAGCGCGACGACTTGTCGACCGTCACATGGCAGACCGAGTGGACGAGCTCGCTGTACGACACCTGATCGCCGTACCCGCACACCATCGCCGCGACCTGAGTGTCGAACAGCGGCGCCGGCAGGACGCCGGAGAGCTTCCAGAAGATTTCCAGGTCCTGGCGGGCGGCGTGGAAGACCTTGACGACGGCCTCGTCGGCCATCAGCCCGAGCAGCGGTTGCAGGTCGAGGCCTTCGGCGAGGGCGTCGATGGCGAGCGCCTCCTCGTCGGTGGCGAGCTGAACGACGCATAATATCGGCCAGAACGTCGTCTCGCGGAGGAATTCGGTATCGACCGTTACGAAGGGGTGGCGGGCCATCCGAAGGCAGGCCGCCTGGAGTTCTTCCGTCGTCGTGATCAGCGACACGCTTTGCGCCTATTCGTTTTCGTTTTCGGTGGCTTCTCGCGCCGGAACGGGTTTGGAACGCTCCTTGCGGATGGGCGGGGGCGCGTGTCTCGGCATGCCGAGCCGCTTGTCGAGATAGGCGCCGACGACGGTCTGAAGGTCGTCGATGCAATCCTCGAAAAAGTGGTTGGCCTCCGGGATCACCGCGTGCTCGATGACGATGCCCTTCTGGGTCTTCAGCTTTTCGATCAGCACGAGCACCTCCTTGAGCGGCGCGACGCGATCCTTGTCGCCATGGACGAACAGGCCGGAGGACGGGCACGGGGCGAGGAAGCTGAAATCGAAACGGTTGGCCGGCGGAGCGATGGAAATGAAGCCCTCGATCTCCGGGCGGCGCATCAGGAGCTGCATCCCGATCCAGGAGCCGAAGGAGACGCCCGCGATCCAGCAGGCGCGCGCCTCCGGGCTGATCGACTGCGCCCAGTCGAGGGCGGAGGCGGCGTCGGAGAGCTCGCCCTGGCCGTGGTCGAACGCGCCCTGGGACCGTCCCACGCCGCGGAAGTTGAAGCGCAGGACCGAAAAGCCGCGGTCGGCGAAGTTGTAATAGGTATTGTAGACGATCTGGTTGTTCATCGTCCCGCCGAACTGCGGATGCGGATGGAGCACGACCGCGATCGGCGCGCCCCGCTGCTTGGCGGGATGAAAACGGCCTTCCAGCCGACCGGCGGGACCGTTGAAGAAGACCTCGGGCATGAATACTCCAAAGACCTTTCGGCCGACTTCGACCGGAGGCGGCGCCTGCGTCCGACGACGGACGGAGCGGCTTGCGACGCCGGCTCGGCGCGCGTATGTCTCGGCTCGGTCGACGGGAGGCTCGCCTCGGAGGCAGCCTCATAGCACGCAATATGATAGAGATTGCAAGCAAAAACCGCGCGGAGGCGCGGCGGACGCCCGTGAGCGCGTACAATCGTTCCGGTCGGAGGCGCGAATGGCCGCCGCGAGGCCGATGACCAGGACCTATCTCGATTACAACGCCACGTCGCCGATTCGGCCCGAGGCGCGCGCGGCCGTGATCGTGGCCATGGACGCGACCGGCAATCCTTCGTCCGTTCATGCGGAGGGACGGTACGCTCGGCGGACGGTCGAGGACGCAAGAGCCGAAGTCGCCCGGCTCGCCGGCGTTCCGGCGCGTTGTGTGACGTTCGTCTCCGGTGGGACGGAGGCCGTCAACGCCGCCCTCGATCCCCGTTTCGGCCTCGGGCAGCGGGAGCCTCCGCTCGACCGGCTGATCCTTTCGGCCGGCGAGCACGCCTGCGCTCTCCAGGGGCGCCGGTTTCCCGCTTCGGCGGTCGAGATCGCGCCGCTTCGCGGCGACGGCCGGGTCGATCTCGACTGGCTCTCCGAGGCCTGCCGGCGGCCCGGCCGGCCGCTGCTGGCGCTGCAGGGCGCCAACAACGAGACCGGCGTGATCCAGCCGGTCGCGGAAGCCTCCGCGATCGTCCATGCGGCCGGCGGCTTCGTCTTCTGCGACGCCGTCCAGATGCCCGGCCGCGCCGTCTTCAGCCTCGGAGCGCTCGGCGCCGACGCGCTGGCGCTGTCGGCGCATAAGTTGGGCGGGCCGAAGGGGTCGGGCGCGCTCGTCGCCGCGCGCCCAGGCCTGAGCCTCGGGGAGCCGCTGATCCGGGGCGGAGGACAGGAGCGCGGCGCGCGCGCGGGCACGGAGAGCGTCGCGTCGATCGCGGGGTTCGGCGCCGCGGCGCGAATCGCCGCGGCCGGCGCGGTCGAGGAGGCGGCGCGTCTCGGGGCGCTGCGCGATCGGCTCGCCGAATGCGTTCGCGACGCCGCGCCCGACGCCGTCGTGTTCGGGGCCGAAGCGCCTCGGCTGCCCAACACACTCTGCTTCGCGGTTCCGGAGGTCGAAGCGGCGACCCTGATGATCGCGCTCGATCTCGCAGGCGTCGCGGTCAGCTCGGGCTCGGCCTGCACGTCGGGCAAGGTGACGCCGTCGCACGTCCTGGCGGCGATGGGGGTCGAACCCGTCCTGGCGCGGGGCGCGATCCGTGTCAGCCTCGGATGGGCTTCGGCGGAACGCGACGTCGAGCGCTTCGCGGAGGCCTTTTCGGCGGCGATCGGGCGCATGCGCGCAAGGCGGACGCGCGCGGCGGTCTGACCGTTCGGGCGCGCGCGAAACCTTGCGTCCCGCCGGCGCAGGGTGTACACGGCCGGTTCGCTTCCCAAACATCTGGTTTTTCCTGAAGGAGTCGCCATGGCTCGCGTCACAGTCGAAGATTGCATCGAAAAGATCGACAATCGCTTCGATCTCGTCCTTTTGGCCAGCCATCGCGCCCGCGCCATTTCGTCCGGCGCGCCGATCAACGTCGCGCGGGACAACGACAAGAACCCGGTCGTCGCCCTGCGCGAAATCGGCGACGGGAAACTGTCGGCGGGCGATCTTCGCGAGGATCTCATCCATGCGCTCCAGAAGCATGTCGAGGTCGACGAGCCCGAGGCCGAGGCTGCGCCGCTGATGGTCAATCCCAACGCCCAGTCGCAGATCGAGATCGGCGCGGAGCCGCAATTCGACCGCATGACCGAGGAGGACCTGCTGCGCGGACTCGAGGGCCTCGCGCCGCCGCCGGAGCCGGAAGAAGAGGCCGAATAGGCCGTTCCGCCGGGCGCGAACGCTCCAGCCGGTCCGAAGGGCGGCCGCTTTCGGCCCGCCTACAGCTCCGCTGAAGTTTCGCATGATGGCTGTATTCAGCGCGTTGCAATTTGCTATCCTTCCCTGAGAGATTCGTTCCGGTCGCGCGGCTGATTCGTTCGGCATGAGCGCGGTCGCGAGGCGCGGTCGGTTCGATAAGGCGGCGCAGAGCTGCTGACGCGTTGGCAGGGGGGCCGAAGTGGACGAGGACGTCATCAAGCCGCCGGCGGCGGCTTTCGACAATCAGGCGTGCGGCGAGACCGCCGCGACGGTCGTGGAAGTCGCCGGGCGGGTCAAGTGGTTCGACGCGGCCAAGGGGTACGGCTTCATCGTCCCCGACAGCGGCGAAGCCGATATTCTCATTCACGTGACCGTCTTGCGGCGCGACGGCTTCACGGGCCTTCGGGAAGGCGCGCGGGTGGTCGCGGAGGCCCAGCGCCGTGAGCGTGGCCTTCAGGTGCTGAAGGTCATTTCCGTCGCGGAGCCGGAGGCGGGCTTCTCACCGCCTCCGCCAGCCCGGACGCGCGTTCAGGCGGAAGCGGCCGGCGGCTTCGAGATCGTGATCGTGAAGTGGTTCAATCGCACGCGCGGCTTCGGCTTTCTCACGCGCGGCGAGGGCACCGAGGACATCTTCGTCCACATGGAGACGATGCGGCGTTACGGCTTCCTCGATCCCAAGCCCGGCGACAGCATGCTGGCCCGTTTCGGTCCCGGGCCGAAGGGGCTGATGGCGGCCGAGGTGCGTCCGCTAGACGGCTCGCGCGTTCTTGCGCCGCACTGAGCGAACGGGCGCCGATGCGGCTCGAGGGCCGCAGGCGCCCCTGAAATTCGATACGGCGGGTCGCGTGCTCGCTTCTTTTGGTCGGGGAGCGGACGCGATGCGGTCGTATGGGGCGCGGCGCTGGGCTGCTTTTGGTCTTCTCGTTCTGGCCGTCGGCGCGAACGCGCCCGCTCTTGCGGAGCCGCTCGAGACGTTGCAGGTCGTCACCGCCAGCGGAACGCACACGTTCGAGGTCGAGATCGCAGCGGACGACGCAAGCCGCGAACGGGGACTGATGAACCGGCGCTTCATGCCCGCAAACCGCGGCATGCTGTTCGAGTTCGAGCAGAATGCCCCCGTGTCCTTCTGGATGAAGAACACCTACATCCCCCTCGACATGATCTTCATCTCGCCGGCCGGGCGCGTCACGAACGTCGTCGCCGAGGCCGAGCCCTTGTCGGAGCGCGTCATCCCCTCGGGGCCGCCGTGCGCCGCTGTGCTGGAAGTCAACGGCGGCGTCGCCCGGTCGATCGGGCTCGAGGTCGGCGACACCGTCAGGCACGCATTTTTCGAGCATTGAATCCTCAATTCGTCCAGTCGGATTGCATTGCCCGGCAGGCTTGTTACATTCGACGCGAATGGAGCCGGCGGGCGAGCATTGCTTGTCCCGGCTTTTCGAGGTTTTGGATTTGTCTCATGTTTTCTCGTCGAGTCCCGCGCTCGGAGTCGATGCCCAGGCTGCTGTGACCCACACCCGGCCAGCGGGCCACGCCACGCCGACCTACGCTGCCCTCGATCTGGGGACCAATAACTGCCGCCTTCTCGTCGCGCGGCCGACCGCAGACGGCTTTCGGGTCGTCGACGCCTTTTCGCGCATTGTCCGTCTCGGCGAAGGCCTGTCGCTCACAGGCCGCCTGAGCGAGGCGGCGATCGAGCGCACGCTGGCGGCGCTGCGCGTCTGCCGCGACAAGATGGCGGCCCGCGGCGTGACGCGCGCCCGCACCATCGCCACCGAAGCCTGCCGGGCGGCGATCAACGGCCCCGCGTTCGTCGATCAGGTGCGCGAACAGCTCGGGGTCGAGCTCGAGATCGTCGACCGCGAGACCGAGGCCCATCTGGCTGCCGCGGGCGTCGGCGATCTCGCCGACCACGAAGCCAAGTCGATCGTGATGTTCGACATCGGCGGCGGATCTTCGGAAATCATCTGGCTCGGAGGCGATGAAAAGGCGCCGAAGCGTCGCGTCCTGGCCTGGGAGTCGATGCGCCTCGGCGTGGTGTCGCTCGCCGAGACGTTCGGCGGCATCGACGTGACCGATGCGACCTTCGCCGCCATGATCGCTTACGTCAACGCGGCGCTCCGGCCTTTCGTCGATCGGGTCGCCGGCCAGACCCGCTGCGATCGGTTTCATCTCCTCGGCACCTCCGGCACGGTGACGACGATCGCCGGCGTCCATCTCGACTTGCCGCGCTACGACCGGCGGGCGGTGGACGGCCTTTGGCTCGACAGGGAGGATGTGGACGCGGCCGTGGCCCGATTGCGCGCGATGTCCTACGCCGAACGCGCCGCCAACGCCTGCATCGGGCAGGAACGGGCGGACCTCGTTCTGGCCGGATGCGCCATCCTTCAGGCGATCCGGGCGCAGTTCCCGGCCGAACGGCTGCGGATCGCCGACCGCGGCTTGCGCGAAGGCATCCTCAGCCAGCTCATGCGCGAGGACCGGGTCGGGCCGCACCGGCGGGGGCCCGCACGATGACCGGCGGCGGTTCCGGCCGGGAGGGCGGACGGGCGCTGAAGACGCGCGTCAAGACCGCCCGCAAGCGCTCGCTCGCCTCGACCCTCTGGCTCGAGCGCCAACTCAACGATCCCTATGTCGCGCAGGCGCGGCGCGAGGGCTACCGCTCGCGCGCGGCCTATAAACTCCTGGAAATCGACGAGAGATACAAGGTCCTGAAAGCCGGCCAACGGATCGTCGACCTCGGCGCCGCGCCCGGCGGCTGGAGCCAGGTCGCCGCGGCGAAGACCGGGTCGCGCGACGGAAAAGGCCGCGTGATCGCCATCGACCTTCTGGAGATGAACGCAGTCGAGGGGGTCGAGTTCCGTCGGGTTGACTTCCACGACGCCGATGCGCCCGATCGCCTGCGGGCGTGGCTCGGCGGCCTCGCCGACGGCGTCCTGTCGGACATGGCGGCCAACGCCACCGGCCACCGCAAGACGGACCAACTGCGCATCGCCGGGCTCGTGGAGCTCGCCGCCGAATTCGCTTCCGACGTGCTGGCGCCGGGCGGCTTCTTCCTCGCCAAGGTGTTGCAGGGCGGCGCCTAGGGCGAGCTGCTGGCGCGGCTCAAGCGCGAGTTCGCCGTCGTCCGGCATCTCAAGC
>CAIZGR010000261.1 GCA_903932535.1 uncultured Hyphomicrobiales bacterium
AGCAGAACGAGCACGAACTGGGCGATCTGCCCGGCCTGATCCCAGCTCCAGTGGCCGGGGACGACCATGGTGCGGTAGACCTGCGTGCCGACCAGGACGACCGCGAGGGCCGCCGCGAGCAGGATCAGGAAGTCGCCGATCTGCACGACCGCCTTCTGCGAATGCGACTTCGCGCCGGCCGAGGCGACCAGCTTGGCGGTGCGGCCGAAGAACGTATTGTTGCCGATGGCGGCGACGACGCCCTGCATGTCGCCCTGCTTGGCGATCGAGCCGGAATAGGCGATGTCGCCGACGGCCTTGCCGACCGGCAGGGACTCGCCGGTCAGCGCCGCTTGGTCGATCGACAGATAGGAGCCGCCGGTCAGCACGATGTCGGCCGGCACGATCTCGCCGGCGGTGACGTCGACCATGTCGCCGACGACAAGACCCGCCGCGTCGACGCTTCGCCACTTGCCGTCGCGCAGCGCGCTCGCCTCGAGCGCGAGGCCCTTGCGCAGCGCAGCCAGCGCGCTCGCGGCCTTGGCGTCCTGCCAGAAGCCGACCGCGGCGTTGTAGAGAAGCAGGCCGGTCACGACGATGAAGTCCGGCCAATCCCGTCTTGCGAGCGAGATCAGCGCCGCCGCCTCGATCATCCAGGGGATCGGCCCCCAGAAATAGCCGAACAGCTTATGCCAGAGCGGCTCTTCCTTGGCGACGATCGCGTTCGGGCCGTCCCTTTCGAGCCGGACCTCGGCCTCTTCCGAGGTCAGGCCTTTTTCGGAACTCTTCAACTCGGCGAACTTCGCCGCGATCGCCGCGGCGTCGAGCCGGTGAGGCTTGCCGGAGCCGGACTCGGCGGGGTGCTCGTTCGCGGGCGTCGCGCCCGCGACGCCCCCCTTCAGGTCAACGACGTTCATCTCGATTCTCCGATCCCCAACGATTGCGCGTCACTCGGCCGACGCGGCGCGCCGGCGCGCGGGCTCCGCCTGCGGCGCAAGCTTCGGAACTTCGCCGACGCGCTGTCCGGCCGGCTGCTCGCCCAAGAGACCGGCGATCGCCTCGAGCCTCTGCGCCGTCTCCGGCGTCGGCTGGCCGGCGGCGTCCACGATCGCCTCGACCTCCGTCACCAGCGTGCGCCGATCGTCCGGGGAGGGAACCATCGCGGCCAGCGCCCGAACCGCATGGTCGCGGTCCAGAAGAAGGGCGAAGGCCTGCGCGCGCACGATGCGCTTGATCTCGTCGATCGAGAGCGCCGCCAAGTCGGGCGCCGCCTTGCGGATCGCGAAGACGGAGCGTTCGTCGTAGGCCCGATCCGCGCCGAAAACATAGAGCAGCGCCCGGAGCTTGGCCTCGACCGGGCCGCCCTTGCCGATGTCGGCGCGATAGGCGGCCAGCGTCGCGGCCTGAGCCTCGCGCTCTTCCGGCGTCTTGGCGGGAGGCCGCCGCGGCTCGAACACGCCCTCGCCGACGCCCAGCGCCGCCTGCACGACCGGCGAGCCGAAAATGGCGAAGAAGGTCTGCTCCTGCGCCTTGTCGCGCCAGTCGCGGAAGGCGTTGAAGCCGGCGAGGATGGCGGCGGCGGCCTGTTCCTGCATTTTCAGGAACGGATTGTCCTCGGCGACCGGATGGCGGCTGGCGCGGACCTTGTCCGCCGCCTCGGCGACCGGCTTCATCAGCGGGTTCGAATCGGCGAACGCGGTGTACTGAGTCCGGACCGGATTGGCCGCCCGGATCGCCTCGGCGAGCTGCTCGCTGGCCATCGCCTTGACGAACGGCTGCAGATACGTCCGGTAATTGGCGAGGCCGATCTCCGACATCCGCGCGACGGCGGCGAAGGCGCGGTCGTCCGCCTCGCTGTTGCGGCCGAAGGCGCGGATGTCGTCGAGCGTGCGGCTCTCGAACTTCGACAGGAAGCCGCCGGTGACGAGGCCGGCCCCCGGCTCTCCGGCGACTTTCGGCGTCACAACGAGCTCGTAGAGCCCCGGAGGCAGGATGTCGATCACGTCCATCGTCTGCATCAGCACTTCATGCTCGCGCTCCGCCACCTTGGGCGAGACGAAGATCGCCAGATGGCCGACCTTCGGGTCGACGCAATAGACGATCGTCTTGCCTTGGGCGCGGATGTCGTCGACGCTCTCGTAGAGGTCGAGAATCCAGCCGAGCGTCTGCTGTGGCGGGCTGATGTTGTCGCCGAGCGAGGTGAACACGACGATCGGCGAGGTGACGTTGCGGATGTCGAACAGGCGCCCGTCCGAGGTCGCGATCTGATTGCGGACGAGCTTGTCGCCGATGAAGTGCTTGTCGACGAGGTACTGGATCTCCTCGCCGTTGAGCTGGATGAAGTCGCCCCACCACTTCTCGAAGCCGAGGAAGCGCGGCCCCTCCGTGTCGACAGCCTTGTAGACGTCGTACTGCTTGCCGAACAGGGTGTTGCCGGGATTGAGGTTGTCGAAGTTGGCGATCAGGTCGGCGCCGTCGAGCTTGCCGTTCCCGAGGTCGGTGGTGAGGGCGGTGAGCCACGAGCCGCCGAGCAGCCCGCCCGAATAGCGCATCGGGTTCTTGCCGTGCACGCCCTGCCAGTAGGAGATCGGCGAGCCCGGCATCAGCACCGGGCCGAACAGGTCGGGGCGCAGCATCGCCACCATCAGCGTCTGGTAGCCGGCCTGACAATTGCCGACTGCGAACGGGCGCGGCGCGTCGGGATGCATCTCGACGACGCGCTCGAAGAACTTCACCTGGCCCTCGACGACGTCGAGGAAGGTCTGGCCGGGGACGGGCTCGGCGGCGAAGCCGATGAAATAGACCGTGTGTCCCGCCGCGAAGGCGTCGCCGATCTCGCTCTCGCGATGGAACCCGCCGATTCCCGGCCCCTGGCCGGCGCGCGGGTCGACGATGACGACGGGCCGCTTCCTCGGATCGATCATCGCGCCCGGCGGCGGGGTTACGCGGGCGAGCGAGTAGTTGATCGGCCGCTTGAGGCCCTTGCCGGACAGCAGAATCTCGTGGCCGAAGGTGAGGACGGTCGCGAGCGGCCGCGACGTCATCTCGGCCTGCTCGTTGCCGCGCTCGCGCAGGATGTCGAGGAGAAGGACCGCGCGCTCGGCGGCGTCGACGACGTAGTCCCGCAAGGCCTCCGCCGCGGCCGGAGCGTCCACCGCCTTCTGGCCGAGCGGCGACGGGGACAGGACGGGATCGAACGCCGCCGCCGCCGCCTTGGGCCACACGTCGAGCGGGAAAATCTTCGGTTCATTCATTACGCCGTTCTCCATGCATCGCCGTCGCCGGGGGACGACGCCATCGTCGCCAAAGACTCGAGTCGAGTTGAAGACGCTCGTCATCTTTCCTTCATGATCTCGAATGCAAGCTCTCCAAGAGCATGCGCCGAGTCGACGACGTCCACTCGACGGCAACTCTTCCGCTTACAACTTTAGAGCTTGGTTTTAGCTAATCTTGTGCGGCGCAAAAGAGGGTAGGCGCCCAAGATGGGCGCCTTATCCGAGAAGCGGGCGCGCCCCTGTCGCCTGCGCGGATCCGGAGTCAGCTCTGCCGAAAGCCCGGAGTCCGCGCCGAAGCCCGCCTTGGCGCGACGGAAGCCCGGCTTGCAGAATGGCTCGGCAAAGCCGGCGGGAAATGAGGCAGGGCTCCGGCCGAGCGCGCCCGCCGGCGCCCCCTGCCGGCCCGACCGGGTCACCAAGCGATGCGCTGCAATTGCAGGCGTTTACATTTACGCCTCCGAAGATTCGCCGCGGTGTTCGCCAAAGCGTTCCGGGAGGAGGCGAAGCTCCAGCGCGACGCGCTCCAGCCGGAATTGGCCGCCCGCGAGCGCAAGGCGGCCAACACGAACGGAAGATCGCTTCGATTTCTCGCGCGATCGAGGACGGCTTCTACGAACCCCCCATGAAGGCCCGCCACGCCCAGATCGACGCGACGGTTGAGAGCTTCATTTTCGAGCTGACCGGGAATCCGCAGAAGATCGACGACTTTGTCGCGCTCATG
>CAIZGR010000262.1 GCA_903932535.1 uncultured Hyphomicrobiales bacterium
CGCGCCCAAGGCCGCCCGCCAGCCGACGACCGTCCAGACGTCGAGATGCGCGAGCGCGCGGGCGAAGAGCCCGGCCAGGCTCCACAACAGGGTCGCCCCCACGACCAGCAGCACGCCGCGGCGGCGCGCGGACTTTTCGCCCGGCACGGTCCGGTCTCCGGTTCGTCGAGGGAATCGGCCGATAGTCTCGCGACCCCGCGCGCCCGAGCGGCGGCGGCGCGACGTCGAGTCTCGTCTAAAGCGGCATCAGCCCCGCGCAGGCTTCGGTCAGCTCGTCGAAATGCGAGATCACCCGGTCCGGGCCGAGTTCGGTCACGGGCACGTCGGTGTAGCCGAAATCGACGCAGATCACCGGCAGGCCCGCCGCGCGCGCCGTCTTGATGTCGGTCGCCGAGTCGCCGACCATGATCGCGCGCGCCGTCGTCCCCCCGGACGCCTCGACCGTGCCGATCAGCGGCTTCGGGTCCGGCTTGCCGACGCCGAACGTGTCCTGCCCGCAGATGAAGGCGAAGCGCTCCGCGACCCCGAGCCGCTCCATCAGCAGCTTCGCCGAAGCCTCCATCTTGTTGGTGCAGATCGCCTGCCGCCAACCGGCCGCGTCGAAAGCGTCGAGCGCCGCGAGCACGCCGGGATAGAGGCGGGTGTGGACCGAGATGTGGGCGTTGTAATGGGCGAGGAAATCGCCGAACAGGATGTCGAGCCGCTGCGGCGACAATTCGCGCGCCGAGGCGGCGTAACCGCGCTCGATCAGCGCCCGCCCGCCGGCGCCGAGCATCGAGCGGGCGTTCTCGACCGGCAGCGGCGCGAGGCCGTCGCGCTCGAGCACGAAATTCAGCGCGCCCATGAGGTCGCCCGCCGTGTCGGCGAGCGTGCCGTCGAGGTCGTAGATGATGATCGGGATAGCCATCGTGTTCAGCCCCAGAAGTCCGGCGTCGTTGCGTTGAGCAGACCGCCGATCCGGACGGGCGCGATCGCCTTGGTCAGTCCTGCCGGGGTCAGCTCCACCGCCACCGCGCACAGGGTCGCGGGCCCCAGCGCCGGCTCGAACCGGCCGGACGGAATGCGGCGGATGAAGCGCCTGAGCGGCTCGTCCTTCTCCATGCCGATCACCGAATCGTAGTCGCCGGTCATGCCGACATCGGTGACGAAGCCGGTTCCCCCGGCCAGAATGCGGTGGTCGGCGCTGGGCACGTGGGTGTGCGTGCCGGCGACCAGGCTCGCCCGCCCGTCGGCGAAATGGCCGAGCGCCGATTTCTCGCTGGTCGCCTCGGCGTGGACGTCGACGACGATCGCCTGGCAGCCGTTTCCGAGCGGATGGGCGGCCAGCTCGCGGTCGAGCGCGGCGAACGGATCGTCGAGCGCCTCCATGAAGATGCGCCCGAGCAGGTTGACGATGAGGACCCGCGCGCCTTTCGCGTTTTCGACGATCGCCGCGCCCCGTCCCGGCGTGCCGGGCGGGTAGTTGGCCGGGCGGATCAGGCGCGGCTGGCGCTCGATGAACACGAGGGCCTCGCGCTGGTCGAAGGCGTGGTTGCCGAGCGTGACCGCGTCCACGCCGGCGGCGAGGAACTCCTCGAGGATCGCCTCGGTGAGGCCGAAGCCCCCGGCGGCGTTCTCGCCGTTGACGATGATGAAATCGAGATTCCAGCGCGCTTTGAGGATCGGCGCCTGCTGGACCACCGCGGCGCGGCCCGAACGGCCGACGACATCCCCGATGAACAGGAGGCGCATCTAGCGCTCGCTTACGAATATGGTTTCCTGTTCGGTCACGACAACGTCCAGGCTCTGATCATGCGCCTCATACGGCACCGAGGCGATTTCGCAAACCCCATAGGCGACGCCGACCGCCCGAATCGTCTTCATGGCGCGCAGGCGCGCGAGGCTGCGATCGTAGTATCCGGCCCCGTAGCCGAGACGGCGGCCACGGCGGTCGAAGCACGCCAGCGGTGTGAACAGCAGGTCCGGATCGACGACCGGCGCCGATTCGAGAGGCTCGGGAATCCCCATTGGGCCGATCGCGGTCAAATCGCCCGGCCGCCACGACCGAAAATCGAGATGGGTTCCGCGCCCCGTCACCACCGGAAGGGCGACGTCGAAGCCGTCGTCGACCAGCGCGGCGAGGAGGGCCAGCACGTCGGGCTCTTCGCGGATCGGATGAAAGCCCGACACGACCGCCGGCTGCCACAGCCGGGAGAGGCGCAACCCTTCTCGCACGAGCCGCGCGGTCAGCCGCGCGCGAAGCTCCGGGGTCACCGTCTTCCGCCGCGCCAGCGCGCTGCGCCGGAGCTCGGCCTTCAGATCGGGGGTGGTCGAGGTCAAAGGGGGCCCCAATCCGGTCAAAAAAAGCTCGCGGGGCCGAGACGGCCGTCGGACGGTGATCCCGGGCGCCTACGTGAGTAGGTGGGCGCCATGTGCCAAAGCCCACGGGCTGAGACAGGGACAGCACCCTTGAGGATCGTACGGCCCCGAGGAATATTGTCCTGACGGGCCACCCAGCTCCGCGAACGCCCAATGTAGGGGTTCGCGACGCGGATGGCTAGGCCCTTCACGCCGCCCTTCACGCCGCCCGGCGCGCGACCGCCAGCGTGGCGTAGCCGCGCCGCCAGTCCGCCGTCTCGGCGGAGAGGCCGCGCGCGCGCGCCAGCGCCGCGAGCGTCGCGCCGAGATCGTCGCGCGGCGTCACGTCGAAGGCGGCGAGCCAGCGGCGCAGCGCCGTCTTGAACGGGCCGGGCAGGCCCTTGCAGTCGCCGAAATCGACGACGTGCAGAGCGCCCCCCGGCGCGACCACATCGAGCGCCTGCGCCAGCGCCTCGCGCCAGGGCGGGATCATCGAGAGCGCGTAGGAGATCATCACCCGCTCGAACGCCTCGCGGCCGAACAGCGCCTTGGGATCGAAGGCGGACGCGTCGCCCTGGGCGACCGCGATGCGCTGGTCGAGCCCTGCGCGCCGGATCGCGGCCTCGGCGGTGTCGAGCATCTCGCGCGACACGTCGAGCCCGTAGAAGCGGGCCTGCGGGTAGGCGCGCGCCGCCTTGATCAGATTGCGCCCGGTGCCGCAGCCGATCTCGAGCACGGCCTCGCCCGGCCGCGGGGCGAGGCGGGCGATCGCCTCGTCGCGGCCGATGAGATAATATTTCCGGCTGAGGTCGTAAATGTGCCGCTGATGACGGTACATCCGGTCCATCAGCGCCGCGGCGTCGCTCATGGTCAGGCGTCCTTCAGCACATAGAGGTGGAACGCGCCGTAGATCGAGGAGCGATCCTGCCGGCCGAATTCCCGGCTCGCCTCTTCGTCGTAGCGCCAGTGGCCGAGGATGTCTTCCGGCACGCGGCCCGGCAGCAGCCGTTCGTCGGCGGCGGTGCGGAAGATCACCCGCGCGCCGGGCCGGGCGGTCCGGGTGATTTCGCTCCACAGCGCGGTCAGGTCGGCGGCGTTCATCCAGTCCTGCGCGTCGAGCAGCACGTAGCGGTCGAAGCGGGCCGCGGGCTCCTGGCGCAGAGTCTCGGTGAAGGTTCGCTGGACGTAGCGCACCCGTTCGGCGCGGCTGCGGACGGCGTCGAAATGCTCGCGCTGCAGATAGGGGGGCAGCGACGGGTCGGGTCCGGGCGCGTAGCGGCGGCCGAAGGCCTGCCAGGCGAAATAATTGTCGGAGATCGCGAAGTCGCAGGCCAGCCGTTCGACCCTTTGGCTGAGCACCGCGCCGATCCCTTTGGGCGAATCGCCGGCGAGCGCCTTGTACTGCGCGGGCGGGATGCCCAGGCCATACAGGGAGGCCGGCTGCTTCATCATCCACCGGACGAGCGGCTTCTCGAAGATCGGCGCGAGGCGCTCCTCGTAAAGGCGCCGCTGCTCCTCGAGCGTCCGCGCCTCCAGGATCACCGACGGGTCGATTCCGTGCAGCTTGGCGAGCGCGTGGCCCGCGCCGAGGAAATGGCCGAGCACGCCATGGCGATAGAAGTTGCTGGCGAAGAGGCCGATGCGCCGCCGCCCGAAGGCGCGCCGCTTGTCCCAGTAGGCGCGTGTCGCGGGATCGAGCTTCATGCGCAGGAGGCGGTCGTACACGCCGACGTTGGCGCGCGCGTCGGCGCGGCCGAAGAAGCGGAAGAACGTGTCGTGGTCGGGCAGATTCTCGAGCGCGCAGATCTTGAGCTTGCCGAGGGCGATGTGGGCGCCGTTGAGGTCGACCGCGGTGACGCCCGCCGGGTCGGCGGTGAGGTAGGACAACACGTTGCAGCCGCCCGAGGCGATCGCGATCACCTCGTGTCCCGGGCCGATGTCGAGCGCTTTCATGTCGACGACCGGATCTTCCCAGATCTGCGGGTAGACGAGCTTCGAGAACGCGAAGGTGAACATGCGCTCGAGGACGCCCGCGCGCGAGAGCGGTTTGGCGCGATGGACCGCGGCTTTGAGATGGACGCCGGTCGCCTTGCGAGCCGCTTTGGTCGAATGTCGCAACCCGATCCCCTATCTAGAATTTGGATCGAGCCGCCTAAAACAATTGCATGACGGCGGCGTGACGATGCGCCTCGGACCGGGCGGCTTCCGACGATATTCCCATACGGCGCCTCCGCGACGCGACGCCCACGCCTCGGCCGCTTCTCAGGCGCGCGTTGAAATTGGGGAGGACAAAAAAGAGCGGATCGGCTGGGAGGGGGCCCGCCGATCCGCTAGCCGCAATAGGATATCTTCGGCCCGTCTTGGCGCTCGGGGGCTGGGGGGCAAGAAAACCGAGCAAACCGCGAACCGATCCCGTGCGGCACGAAACCAATATGATCGGTTCTTGCGGCGCCCGCTTGTCCCCAAATGGGCTAAACTATGGCGCTCTATAAAAAAATTTTGACATTACGGCAGGGTTTCGCAAAAAGGTAACCAACGGAGAGTTAACACAATTTTCGCAACCGTCGGCGGCAATCGGCGTCCTACTGGTCCATGTCGGGCTTGCGCGGCGGCATCGCCGGGGCGCCCTTCGACGCCTGCGCCGTCTTGTGGCTCCCGGCGTCCGTCTTCGGCTTCGCCGCCGGCTGCTCGGGCGCCTTCGACGCCGTCAAGCGCTTTGCGGGCTTTCCGTGATGCTTGCCCTCGGCAGCCGGCGTCCGCACCGCGCCCTCGAGCGCCTGCGGAGCGTTGACCGCGCCGGGCGGGGCCGCGGTTTCGATCGGGTCCGGCTTCTGGTCGGCGTATGCCTTGGCGGCTGCGGGCAGCGCGGCGACCGCGACGGTCCGGCGAGGGCCGAGCACCGGGCCGCTCCAGCCGGCGACGGGGCCGACGAACACCGGCACCGGGTCGAACCGAGGCCTCTCGCCGGGCAGAAGCGTGTGGGTCGGCGCGCCCGACGCCGCAACGACCACCACGGCCCCGCCGCCGCCGCGTCCGCCGGAGCGGACGATTTCCGTCTCGCTTCCGCCCTCGTCCTCTTCGGCCGCGATCGCCGCCGCGCCGCGATGCAGGCAGACGTTGGACCGCCTATCGGGCGCGCCGCCGCCGGACGAGGGCAGCGCGTCGAGCGCGCCCGATCCGCCGCCCATGGCGACGCCGCGGTCGACCAGGTCGGCCGCCTCCTGGTTGCGCAGGCGAGCCGAGGGCGCGCCGAGCACGACCACGAGCAGATGGCGGCCGTAGTGGTTGGCGCTCGCCACCACGTTGAACCCGGCCGGGCAAGTGAAGCCCGTCTTCATCCCGTCGGCGCCGGGATAGCGGCCGAGCAGGCCGTTGTGGTTGCGGATGATCTGGGAGCCGAGCTGCAATTCGCCGATGGCGAACAGGCCCGCACGCTCGGGGAACTCGCGCAGCAGCGCCCGGGCGATCATCGCGAGGTCGCGCGCCGAGGACACGTGGCTCGGGTTGTGCAGCCCGTTCGGGTTGACGAAATGCGATTCGTGCAGGCCGAGCTTGTCGGCTTCGGCGTTCATCTCGCCGGCGAAGGCCTCCACCGAGCCCGACACGCCCTCCGCGACCGTCACCGCGATGTCGTTGGGCGACTTCACCATCAGCATCTTGAGCGCGTTGTCGAGCGTGACCTCGGTCCCCGGCTTGAAGCCCATCTTGGAGGGCTGCTGGCTCGCGGCGCGGGCGGAGACGACGAGCGGGGTGTCCATCGTCAGCCGGCCGGCGCGCACCGCGTCGAGGGCGACATAGACGGTCA
Organism: uncultured Hyphomicrobiales bacterium; assembly: GCA_903932535.1. GTDB lineage: Bacteria > Pseudomonadota > Alphaproteobacteria > Rhizobiales > Beijerinckiaceae > Roseiarcus. The sequence goes on from CAIZGR010000262.1 coordinate 6,143, forward strand.
TCAGCTTGGTCGTGGACGCCGGATACCAGACTTCGGTCGCCTCGCTCTGGAACAGCACCTGCCCGCTGTCGACGTCGGCCACCAGATAGGGGGCCGCGCGAGCGGCTGTCGCGGCGAGCGTCAGAGCGGCGGCGAGGGCGAGGCGCCGCCCCAACGATGAAACGCCAAAAGGCATGAGAACCCCTCTCCTTCGACGCCCGTGTTTTTCGGCTCTTAGAGGAGAACGCAGCCGATCACAAGTTTCCCGGGCGTATGGACTCGGCGCTCCCGGTGGTAAGAAGAAAGCGGAAGCGCCGGCGCGGCCGGGCGAACGCGGACCCATTCGTGAACCCCATCGACAGTCCGAACGACAGCGCGCCAACCCCCGAACGGGCCGCCGGCGCCCTGCTGTGGTGGGCGGCGGCGGGCGTGAACTTCACCCTCGGCGAGCGGCCTTTCGATCATTTTGCGGCGCCGGAGGCGGTCTCGTCCCGGCTTCGCGACGGCCCGGCGGCCGAGTCCGCGCCGCCGAGCCGCCCGGCGGCGGCCTTCGCGCCCCGCGCTTCGGCGCCGCTCCTGGGGGCGCCGGCGCAGGCGGCGGCGGCCGAGCTCGCGGCGGCCGCTCGGGATCTGCCGGCCTTGCGGGCAACCCTCGAAAGCTTCGAGGGCTGCGGACTGAAGAAAACCGCCACGCAGCTCGTCTTTTCCGACGGCGTCCCCGGATCGCGGGTGATGCTGGTCGGCGAAGGCCCGGGCGGAGACGAGGACCGGATCGGGCGGCCCTTCGTGGGCCGCGCCGGGCAATTGCTCGACCGCATGCTGCAAGCGATCGGACTGGACCGCAGCCAAGTCTACATCGCCAACGTCGTGCCGTGGCGTCCGCCGGGCAACCGGACCCCGACGCCGGAGGAGACGCAAATCTGCCTGCCTTTCATCAAGCGGCAGATCGAGCTTGCGGCGCCGCAGTTCCTCGTTTGTCTCGGCGCCCTCTCGGCCCAGACGCTGCTCGGCGTCAAGAGCGGCATCACCCGGGCGCGGGGCTCGTGGTATCCTTACATGTGCGGCGACGGCCGCGAAATCCGGGCGATTGCGATGCTGCATCCGGCCTACCTGTTGCGTTCGCCCTCGCAGAAGCGCGCCGCATGGGCCGACATGCGCGCGCTTTCGGCCGCGCTCCGCTAGCCCCCGACAGGGACGGCGGGACGCCGTCCGTCACGCGCGGCCCGCCCTCAGCGCCCTCAGCGTCACCGCCAGCACCGTCTCGAACCGGGTCGCCACCGCCTGCGCGGGACTGTCCTTGTCGAGCCGGAGCGCGACGGGATGGATGAAGCGGTGCGCGGCGTCGAAGACGAGCGACATGGCGCGGCGGCGGTCGGTCATGGCGAACGCGCCCGACGCCACGCCCTCGTCGTACACCCGCTGGACTTCGGACTGCACGCGCGAGCGGTGCTTGCGCGCGCTCGGGCGGTTGCGGATCAGCGCGTCGACCAGCAGGTCGAACAGTTCCGGGTCGTCGTCGAGCTTGCGGCGATAGTCGCGGTGGACGGCGAGCAGCATGCGCTCGAGCTTGTCGTAGGCCGGATCGGCCCCCTCGGCCGCCTCCCGCAGGCGGGCGTCGAGCGGCTTCAGGCTCGTCGCCACGACCTCGTCGAGCAGCGCCGTCTTGGACGGGAAGTAGCGGTAGACGTTGGCGTGGGTCATGCCGGCCTCGGCCGCGACCCCGACCACCGTGGTCCGGGCGTGGCCGAATTTGCGCACATGCGCGCGCGCGATCTCGACGAGCCGCGCCTCGTGGCCCTCGGCGTTGAGGCCGGTCGCCACTCAGGTCTCCGCGATGCCGCCGAGGTCGCCCACGCGCGCGGCCTCCGAGCCGTGCGGCAGGGCCAGGTAATCGGCCGAGCGCATCTCGAACAGGCGGGAGGCGGTGCGCGCGAATTCGAAGGCCTCCGCGCCCTCGGCCCCGGTGAACAGGGCCTCCGGCTCCGCGGCGGCGGAGGCCACGAGCTTCACCCGCATGTCGTAGAGCGCGTCGACCAGGATGATGAAGCGCTTGGCCTCGTTGCGCTCGGCCGGTCCGAGCACGGGGATGCGGTCGACGAAGACGGTGTGGAAGCGCTCGGCGATCTCCAGATAGTCGGTCGAGCCGAGCGGCCTGCGGCACAAGCCGTCGAAGCCGAAGCGGGCGACGCCGTTCGCCGCCTGCGGCACCTCGAGCAGCCGGCCCAGCAGCTCGATCTCCGTCGGCGTCCCCTTCGCAACCCCGGCCAGCGCCAGGAACGCGGCGTCGAGCGCGGCGTCGGCCTCGGGGCTCGGCGGCGTGTAATAGACCGGCGCGCGGACGAGCTTCTCGAGCCGGTAGTCCGTGCGCGCGTCGAGCTCGGCGACCTCGCAGCGGTCCCTGAGCAGGGCGACGAACGGCAGGAACAGGGCGCGGTTGAGACCGTCCTTGTAGAGATCGTTCGGGGCGACGTTGGAGGTCGCGACCATCACGACGCCCGCGGCGAAGAGCGCGGTGAAGAGGCGCCCGAGAATCATCGCGTCGGCGATGTCGCGCACCGCGAATTCGTCGAAGCACAGGAGCGAGGCCTCGCGCGCCAGATCGGCCGCAACCGGCGCGATCGGGTCCTCGCCCGTCACAGCTCCGCCTTTGCGCGCCTGCCGCCATTCGTGCAGGCGCGCGTGGACGTCGGCCATGAAGGCGTGGAAATGGGCGCGGCGCTTCTTCTGGACCTCGACCTCGGCGAAGAACAGGTCCATCAGCATCGTCTTGCCGCGCCCGACCGAGCCGTGAACGTAGAGGCCGCGCGGCGGCTCCGCCGGCTTCGCGCCGAACAGCCGCGACAAGGCGCGCGGCTTCGCCTCCGCCCGGTAGCCCTCGAGCGTGGCGGAGAGCGCGTCGAGCCGCGCGATCAGGCCGGCCTGGGCCGGATCGTAGGCGAGGCGCTGTTCGTCGATGAGGGCGCGGTAGCGCTCGGAGACGGAGGTCATTCGGGAGCCTGGGAAGTTTGCAGGGACGTCATGGCGAACGTAGCGGAGATTCGATCGGGGTGGATAGCGGCCGGCTTGCGATCGGACGAGAGGCCGGTCCGCCGCTCCGAAGCGACCGGCGCCGCTCGGCCGCCCTTTTGCATGAAACCGCCGCCGTCCGCCCGCAGCTTGGCGTTATTTTCGCCGGGTTGGAACCGGGCCGTTCGACGCGGCTCGTCGCGACGCTTGACGAGAAAATCCCCATGTGAGCAATCCACGCGATCGCAGGGCGCCCGGCGGTCTCCCGGATGGCTTCGTCGTTTCCCGCCTCGCGACGGCGAGGGCGGCGCGAGGCGTCGACGGCGCGCCCGGCGGGAACGGGCAGGAGGCAGAAGCCATGACCTATCGCATCCCCGATTCGCTGATCGCCGAAGAGAACGCCGGGCGCGTCGCCGCGCTCGAGGACGACTATGGCGCGCTCCGCCGCCAGCTCGAGCGGCGCGGCCTGGACATCGAGGCGATCGCGGCGAAGGTCGCCGCTTTCGCCGTCGCCGTCCCGACCTGGGGCGTCGGAACCGGCGGAACGCGTTTCGCCCGCTTTCCGGGCGCGGGCGAGCCGCGCAACATTTTCGACAAGCTCGAGGATTGCGCGACGATCCAGCAACTGACCCGCGCGACCCCGGCCTGCTCGCCGCATTTCCCGTGGGACAAGGTCGGCGACTATCGCGAGCTCGCAGAACGGGCCACGGCGTTGGGCATCGGCTTCGACGCCGTCAACTCCAACACCTTCCAGGATCAGCCGGGTCAGGCGCTCTCCTACAAGTTCGGCTCGCTGACCCACGCGACCAAGGCCGTCCGGGACCAGGCGGTCGCGCACAACATCGAATGCATCGAGATCGGCGAAAAGCTCGGCTCGAAAGCGCTGACCGTCTGGATCGCCGACGGCTCGAATTTCCCCGGCCAGTCGAACCTCGACCGCGTCTTCGACTGGTATCTCGAATCGCTGCGCGAAATCTACGCGCGCCTGCCCGGAGACTGGCGGGTGTTCCTGGAGCACAAGCTCTGCGAGCCGGCCTTCTATGCGACCGTGATCGCCGACTGGGGCACGAGCCTGATGGCGGCGCAGGCGCTGGGGCCGAAGGCCTTCTGCCTCGTCGACCTCGGCCACCACGCGCCCAACGTCAACATCGAGCAGATCGTGGCGCGGCTGATCCGCGCGGGCCGGCTCGCCGGCTTCCATTTCAACGATTCCAAATACGGCGACGACGATCTCGACGCGGGCTCGATCGACCCGTTCCGGCTGTTCCGCGTGTTCAACGAGCTCGTGGACGCGGCCGAGCGCAAGGCTCGGGGCTTCCATCCCGCCTACATGCTCGACCAGTCGCACAACGTCACCGACCCGATCGAGAGCCTGATGGTCTCGGTCATCGAGGTGCAGCGGGCCTACGCGCAGGCGCTCGCCGTGGACCGCGCGGCGCTCGCGGCGGCGCAGGACGCGAGCGACGTCATGGAGGCGACGAGGCTCCTCAAGGCGGGCTTCCTGACCGACGTTTCGCCGATCCTCGCGGAAAGTCGCCGCCGGCAGGGCGGCGCCGTCGATCCCGTCGCGACCTATCGCGCCTCCGGCTACCGGGCGCGGAAGGCCGAGGAGCGCCCGGCCGCCGCGGGGTCTTCGTCCGGCATCGTTTGAGCGCCGGCCTCATCGCCCGCGGCGAGAACGGATCACACGTCGTCGAAGCCGCCGCCGCCCGAATTGTCGTCGAACGACGAGTCGTCGAGGTAGCCGGCGTCGTCGGGCATGTTCGGATCAAACTGAGCCTGGCCGTTCTGTCCGGGCGCCTGCTCGAAGATGTTGATCGTCTCGTTCCCGGCCGGCTGGCCGCCGCCCAGGAATCCGGCGCTCGAGCCGCCGCCGAAGAGGCCGGCGCCGGAGTGGCCGCCGAAGAGGCCGCCGAGCAGGTTGCCGATCGCCATGCCGCCCGCGACGCCCGCCGCGGTCGAGGCGGCGTTTTGCAGGAAGCCGCCGCCTCCGCCGCCTTGCTGCGGCTGCGGCGCGCCGCCCCACGGCCCCGGCCGCTGCGCGGCGTAGCCCGACGGCGGCGGGGGCGCGTAGCCGGGCGCCTGCGGGGGCTGCTGCTGCGCATAGCCCTGATCGTAGGCCGGGCGCTGCGGCGGCGGGGCGGACGGCGAACCGCCGAAGATCGAGCGGCCGAGATTGCCGAGGAAGCTGCCCTGCTCCTGCCCGGCCTGGGTCGCATGAGCCGTCGCCGCCTCGAGCTCGGCGATGCGCTGGGACGCCGCCTCGAGCGCGTGCTGCTGGACGAGCACGGCCTGGGCGAGCACGTAGGGCGCGAACGGCGCCGAGCGCATGGCGTCGTTGATGAAAGCCTCGGCCTGCGAGTCGCGCGGGGTCGCGCCGGCCGCCTTGATGCGCTCGAACAGACCGGCGAGCATCTGACGTTCTTCGGGGGTCATAAGGGTCTCCGCTTCGGGCCTGAACCGCCCGCGCCGGGTATATGGACATCGGCCGTGACCGCTCCAAGGCGAAGGCGCCGATTTTCGCTTCCCCCGGCGCCCCCGAAGGGCCGCCTTGCCGCTGCTTTCGGCGTGGGATATCCTGCCCTCCGCAGAGGGAAATCCCATGCCGCTCTACATCAAAGACCCCGACGTGACGGAAATGGCCGAGGCGTTGCGAAAGCTCACCTCCGCGCGATCCAAGACGGAGGCGGTGCGCGAGGCCCTGAAGCGTGCGCTGGAGGCCGCGACAAAGCAACCGTCGAGGGCGCAAGGCCTGCGTGAGGCGATAGCCATTGCGCAACGCATTGGGCCGTTCGATCCCGGCTTCGACCAGAAGCGCTTCAGCGACGAGATGTGGGACGCGTGATGGTCATCGACGCGTCCGCGATCGTCGCGGTTCTTGCCGGCGAGCCGATGTCGGACGCGGTCAGGGCCGCGCTTGAAGACAGTCCCGGTCCCTTCGCGGTCTTACCGTTGACCGTCTTCGAGGCGGCGCTCGGATTGGCGCGGGCGAGCCGCGCGCGGAGCCGGGAACCGGCCCGGGACACGATCGACACTGCGCTCGAGTCGGTCGATAAGCTGCTCGAAAGCCTTCAGGCGGAGGAGGTTCCCGTTTCGCTGGCCCTCGCGCGGGCGGCCATAGCCGCCGCAGCCAGATTCGGACGCGCCGTGAACCATCCGGCGGGGCTCAATTTTGGCGATTGCTTTTCTTATGCGCTCGCCACGGCGCGCAACGATGCGCTGCTGTTCATCGGCGACGACTTTGTAAAGACTGATGTTCGGAGCGTGCTGCCCGATCCGCGACCGCGGCGCCGAGCCCCCTCGTGAAAGCCGGGGACAACCGTCGCCCGCGCTTGCCAAACCGAGGCGCGGGGCCAATCTGAGCCCCATGAAGTTCCCGCCCGCCTTTCTCGACGACATCCGCGCCCGGCTTCCGGTCTCGGAAGTCGTGGCGCGGCGGGTGAAGCTGCGCAAGCAGGGGCGGGAATGGGCGGGGCTGTCGCCGTTCAACGCCGAAAAAACCCCGTCGTTCTTCGTCAACGACCAGAAGGGTTTCTACCACGACTTCTCGTCGGGCAAGCACGGCGACATCTTCCGCTTCGTCATGGAGACCGAGGGGCTGACCTTCCCCGACGCGGTCGAGCGACTCGCGGGCCTCGCCGGCGTGCCGATGCCGCGCCAGACGAGCGCCGACGTCGAGCAGGAGAAGCAGCGCGCGAGCCTCCTCGACGTCGTGGCGATGGCCCAGCGCCTGTTCGAGGCCAATCTTCAGAAGCCGGCCGGCGCCAAGGCGCGCGGCTATCTTTCCGACCGCGGGCTCGGCCCCCCCGTCCAGCAGCGGTTCGGCCTCGGCTACGCCGCGCCCGACCGCTTCGCGCTGCGCGATGCGCTGGCGGCCGAGGGCGCCGGCGCCGGCCAGATGATCGAGGCGGGGCTCCTCATCCACGGCGAGGACATCGCCGTGCCCTACGACCGCTTCCGCGACCGGGTGATGTTCCCCATCCACGACCGCGCCGGCAAGGTCGTCGCCTTCGGCGGCCGGGCGATGGAGCCGGGCGCCAAGGCGAAATACCTCAACTCGCCCGAGACGCCGCTCTTCCACAAGGGCTCGCTGCTTTTCAACCATCACCGGGCGCGCAAGGCCGCGCACGATTCCGGCCGGCTGGTCGTGGTCGAGGGCTACGTCGACGCCATCGCGATGAGCGAGGCGGGCTTTCCTTATGTCGTCGCGCCGCTCGGCACGGCGCTGACCCCCGACCAGTGCGCCCTCCTCTGGGCGATGACGGACGAGCCGATCCTGTGCTTCGACGGCGACAACGCCGGCCGCAAGGCGGCCTTCCGCGCCATCGAGACGGCGCTGCCGCTGATCGGCGCGGGAAAGAGCCTGCGGTTCGCGCTTCTGCCCGACGGGCAGGATCCGGACGACCTCCTCCGCGCGAGCGGCGCCCCGGCGATGGCCGAGGCGCTGAAGGGCGCGCGGCCGCTCGCCGACATGCTGTTCCTGCGCGAAAGCGAGGAGAGGCCGCTCGACACCCCGGAGAGCCGCGCGGCGCTGGAGCGGCGGCTCGCCGAGGCGGTCGCCGCGATCGGCGACGAGACGCTCAGGCGCCATTACCACGACGACATGAGGCATCGGCTCGCGGCGCTGTTCGGCAAGGCCCGGCCGGCGGCGGGCGCGCGCGCCGGCGGCTTCCGGCCGCCCGGCGGCGAACGGCGCGGCCGGTTCTTCGCGCCGCAGGGGCCGCGGGTCGGCGTCGCCGAGGCGCCCCTGCCGCCGCAGGAGCGCCTCGCCCGCAAGGCGCCGGAGCCTGCGCGCGAGATCGCCATTCTGGCGTCCGCGCTCGGCCATCCGGCGCTGCTCGAAGCCCATTGGGAGGAATTCGCGACGCTCGAATTCACCGCGCCCAAGCTCGCCGCCTTCCGCGACGCCCTCCTCGCCGCGCCGCCCGAAGCGCTCGATTCGCCGGAGGCGCTGGCCGAGGCGCTGGTTGCGGCGGGAGAGGGGGCCGAGCGCGCGCGCATTCTGGCCAACGCGGCGAATACGCCAAACTGGTGGAGCCTGCGCGCCGAGGCCGCGCCGACCGACGCCGAACACGCCCTCAGGCAGAGCTTGGCCTTGCATCGGCGGGCGGGCGCGCTAAATAGGGAGCTGAAACTCGCGGAGCGGTCGCTGGCTGACGAGCCAAACGAGCAAAATTTCGCCCGATTGCTGGACATCAAGACGCATATGGCCGATCTCGCGCATGCCGAGGCGGCCATAGACGGTTTTGGCGATCTTTCCGGGCGTTCTCCGTCGTCGATCTGACCGCCGGCGGTCAGATCGAGGGCGAGCGTGCGCCCGATCGGACGCGGGAGAAAAAGCGACGCCGCCGCATCCGGCCGCCGTCCGGGACCGGCGGAGAACGACTTTGCGCCGGATCTCGCGAGGGGACGCCCGAACGAACCCGGCATTCCCGGCGCAATCCCGCGCGCGGGGGCGGGCTGACGGAGTATTTCATGGCCAAGAAGGACGAGGCGAAGGGCGAAGGCGAATCCGCGGCCGTCGAAACAACCGACAGTCCCCTTCTCGATCTCACCGACGCCGCCGTCAAGCGGCTCCTCAAGCTCGCCAAGAAGCGCGGCTGGGTGACGCAGGACGAGCTGAACGCCGTCCTGCCATCGGAAGAGATCTCCTCGGACCAGATCGAGGACATGAACGCGATGCTCAGCGAGATGGGCATCAACGTCGTCGACGCCGAGGACGCGGAAGAGGCGGAGAAGGAACCCGCCGAACCCGAGGAGGAAGAGGCCGAGGGCGGCGAGCTGGTCGAGACGACCCGCACGACGGCGGTCGTCGCCCGCACGTCCGAGCCGGGCGAGCGCACCGACGATCCGGTGCGCATGTACCTGCGCGAGATGGGCTCGGTCGAGCTCCTGTCGCGCGAGGGCGAGATCGCGATCGCCAAGCGCATCGAGGCCGGCCGCGAGGCGATGATCGCGGGCCTGTGCGAGAGCCCGCTGACCTTCCAGGCGATCATCATCTGGCGAGACGAGCTGAACGAAGCCAAGATCCTGCTGCGCGACATCATCGACCTCGAGGCGTCCTACACCGGCCCCGACGGCAAGAAGCCGCCGAAGGTGGACTACACCGCGCCGGGCGCGCCGCCCGCGCCGAACCCCGTGCGCGACCGGCTCGCGCCCGCCACCGCGCCCGCCGCGCCGCCCGAAGGCTTCGAGGGCGAAGGCGCCCCCTTGCCCGAGAGCTTCGAGGACGAGGACGATCTGGAAAACTCGATGTCGCTCTCCGCCATGGAGGCCGACCTCAAGCCGCGCGTGCTCGCGACCTTCGACCGCATCGCCGAGGCCTACAAGCGGCTGCGCCGCCTGCAGGACCAGAACGTCGAGAACAAGCTGCGCAGCGAGTCGCTCTCGCCCGCGCAGGACCGCAAGTACAAGGCGCTCAAGAAGGAGATCGTCACCGACGTCAAGTCGCTCTCCCTCAACCAGAACCGCATCGACGCGCTGGTCGAGCAGCTCTACGACATCAACAAGCGGCTGATCAGCCTCGACGTGCGCCTGATGCGCATGGCGGAGGCGCACCGCATCAGCCGCGAGGATTTTCTGCGCAACTACCAGAATTCCGAGCTCGATCCGAAGTGGCTCCTGCGCGTGTCCAAGCTGACGACGCGCGGCTGGAAAGAATTCATCGCCAACGACAAGAACCCGATCAAGGACATCCGCGCCGAGATCCAGTCGCTCGCACAGGAGACGGGGCTCGAGATCCAGGAGTTCCGCAGTCTCGTCCAGATGGTGCAGAAGGGCGAGCGCGAGGCGCGCCAGGCCAAGAAGGAGATGGTGGAGGCGAACCTCCGCCTCGTCATCTCGATCGCCAAGAAATACACCAACCGCGGCCTGCAGTTCCTCGATCTCATCCAGGAGGGCAACATCGGGTTGATGAAGGCGGTCGACAAGTTCGAGTACCGCCGCGGCTACAAGTTCTCGACCTAAGCGACATGGTGGATCCGGCAGGCGATCACCCGCAGCATCGCCGACCAGGCCCGCACCATCCGCATCCCGGTGCACATGATCGAGACGATCAACAAGCTGGTGCGCACCAGCC
>CAIZGR010000263.1 GCA_903932535.1 uncultured Hyphomicrobiales bacterium
CCCGACATCCTGCTGGAAATTCTCGCGCGTCTCTGGGGCTGGAAACCGCCCGCGCCGGACGTGCCGCAAATGAGCTTCGAGGACGCGATCGCCGCGCAGGGCGACACGTTCAAGATCCCGCGACGCTGGTTCAACTGAGGGGTTGCGGATTATTTACTAAAGCGCGAACTTCATTCCTTTCAAAGGGGGCGAAGATGCGGCGTATCGTCAATGTAACGGTGTTTGTAGCGCTCACAACCGGAGCACTCGCTGAAGACGTCGATTTGGACAAGTCCGTTGTGCGGACGCCAACGGTGCGGTCGGAGATTAAAAAGGGCAACGAGAACGCCTTTTCGTGTTTTTTCGGCACTCAAAATATTGACGCGAACAAGTACGCTAAATGCGTGGATGATAAGCGCGTGGCGGACGCCGTTTCGGCTCCCTCGTCTGCTTATTATTTGTTTGGGCTGTATGCCGCAGCGATACCGCTTCTGAAAGGAAAATTAGAACCCGGCATGGCTCGGTTCATTGAAAAATATGAAATAAAATGGGCGACTTCTAGATTGGAAGATTGGGAGAAGACGTTTCAACAATTGTCTGCTGAAACAAAAGTAACCATCAGCGATTATTGCAAGGCAATTAGCGCTGATGACGTGAGCAAGTGTTCGAAAGGGCACTTCTAGTCGGCCGACAGCGCCATAGGGATTGAGGGAAAGATGGCGAACGCCGACATATTCGTGGCCTTCGGCGCCGACACCGGCGGCCTGGAGGCCGCGCTTGCGCTGACGAAGGCGCAGGTCAGCGGATTCCAGACCGAGCTTAACAAGCTCGGCAAGGAGATGGCGAACGCCGGCAAGGAAAGCGAGAGACAGTTCGCGACCGCGATGACCTTCGTCGCCAACGATCTGGCGAAGGCCAAGGAGCAGGCGAAGGGCTTCTCCGACCAATTGAAGGAGACCGGAGGCGCCGCGCCGGCGCTCGCGCATGGCGTCGAGCAGGTGACGGCGGCCGTCAGCCACGGCCATACCGGCTTCGGCTTCTACCTCCGCGAGCTGCACGCGCTGTCCGACGAGTTCGGCTCCGGCCGCACGCGCCAGGGCATCGGCACGCTGTCGAACCTCATTTTTACGTTCCTGCAATCGAACACGCAGATCATCCCGTACGCCGCCGCCATTGCCGCATTGGGCGCGGCGTTCGGCTATGTCGCTTATCAGGCCTACGAGGCCAACAAGGCGATCAAAGGCGTCGAATTCGACGCGGCGTTGAATCAGATCAACGCTACGCGGCAGGCCTCGGCGGAGCTGGTCTCCGCCGTCACGCGTTTGGGCAACGTCGGCGCCTCCGACGCGCGCGAGTTCATCGAGCAGTTTCTGAAATTAGGACCGGCCGGCGAGGCGATTTCGGTCGTGGCGTCGCGCTATCTTCCGGCCTTCATCGCCAACGGCCAGACTGCGAAGGAGGCCGGCGAAAAGCTATCGAAGTCGTTCGAGGACATCGCCAAAGGCGGCGGCGAGGTCATCGCCAATTCGCGCGTGCTGACGGAAGAGGAAAAGCGCAAGGCGCAGGCGTTCATCGCCGCCAGCGATTCGGTCAACGCCTATAAGTTCGTCCTGGAAATTCTCAGCCGCTCGCTGTCGACCGTCGCCGACGAAGCGCGCAAGACCAAAACCGAGTCCGACAATTTCGCCCTGGCGGCGAAACTCGCCGCGAGCGACACGGCGGGCTTTGCCTCCGCAGAGACCATGCTGGCCATCGAGATGGCCAGTACGACGCAGAAGACGCGGGAGCAGGAGGAGGAATTCGGCCGCTGGGCGCTGAAAGCGGCGATGGCGACCGATCAGGCCGGCCGGCTCGCCGCGGCGATGCGCGACGCGCTGAAGGTCGACAAGACGAGCGCCGACATCAAGGACCTGGAAGGCAAGGTCAAGGAATTCCAGGACGCGCTCGGCGTCGCGAAAGACCCAGCCAGCATCGCGCAGCTCAATCGCTCGCTCGACATCGCCTCCGACAAGCTGAAGAAGGCGCGCCAGGAGTTCGACGCCGGCCTTGGCGGCGGCGACGCCGTCAGCAACCTGCAACGCAAGTTCAAGATCGACGATTCCAGCTTCAAAGGCGCCGACGCCGACCGGCTGCGCCAGCACGACGTCGCCATGCGCCTGATGCTGTCGAGCGACACGCTGACGGCCGAACAGCGCAAGAAACTCGAAGAGGACGTAGCGACCAACGCCAAGGCGATCCGCGACGCCGACAACGCCTCGTTCCTGCGCCAGGACGAAATCAAGGTCGCCGCCGCCGGCAAGAACAGCGCGGCCGTCATCGCGCTGCGCGAGGCTGAGGTCCAGCGCGAGATCGCGATCTACGGCGTCGGCTCGAAGGAAGCCGAGGCGGCCGAGGACCGGCTCGCCCGCGCCAAGGAAAAGGGCGCCGAGCGCGGCGCCAAGGCCGGCGAGAAGGCGGCCAAGGACGAGCTCGGCGCGACCGAGGAAGGGATCAAGGGCCAGATCAAGGCGCTCGAAGACGCCGAGAAGATGCGCGCCGACCACGAATCCGCGCTGGTCAAGCTGCACAAGGAGAGCGCGGAAAAGTCGGCGACGGATACGGTCGCCGCGCTGACCAAGGAAAAGGCCGCGGTCGATGCGCTCTACGATCACGAGGCGCAGCTCGCCGGCGTGATGGCGACGAAGAAGCAGGCGATCCTCGACGAAGAGGCGAGCTTCAACGACCAGATCGCGCTCAAAATCCAGGAGGCCAACGAAAAGGCCGCCGAGGCGACGACGAAGGCCGCGCAGAAGAGCGCCGACCAGATCTCGGGCGCGATCAACGGGCAATGGCGCAGCATCCTCAGCGGGCAGGAGAACTGGGGCACGGCGGGCCGCAAGATCTTCGCCGACTGGGTGCTGGAGGGCATTCAGGCCGCGACGAAGCTCGCCGTCAACGTCATCGCGCAATATGTGCTGATGGGCAACGCCGCGACGCTCAGCGGCGCGGTGCAGGCCGCCGCGCAGCAGACTGCAGCGGCCGGCGGCATTTCGGCGCTCGTCGCTAACGCCGTCAAGGCCGTGACCATCGACGCCGGCCAGACCTTCGCCGGCGTCGCGGCGTTCCTCTCGCCGTTCTTGGGTCCGGCCGCGCTCGGCCCGGCCGCGGCGGCGGAAGCGACCGTCATGGGCGCGGTCGCGTCCGCCGACATCGGCATGTGGAACGTGCCGGGCGACATGCTTTCGCTGGTGCATCACAACGAACTCATCATGCCCGCCGCGCAGGCCGCCGCGTTCCGCGACATGCTGTCGAGCGGCGGCGGCGGAGGCGGACAGAACGTCTCGGTCAACCCGAGCACGCATTTTCACGTCAGCGCGGTCGACGGCGCGAGCGTGTCGCA
>CAIZGR010000264.1 GCA_903932535.1 uncultured Hyphomicrobiales bacterium
CGCCGCCGGTCCGCGCCGCCCGCCGTGATGACGGGGCCGGGCCCGACCGCCGCGGAGCTCGAGACGATTCTCACCATCGCTTCGCGCGTGCCCGACCACGGCAAGCTCGCGCCGTGGCGCTTCATCGTCTTCGAGGGCGCCGCGCGCGAGCGCGCCGGCCGCATCGCCGAGATGATCCGGCGCGAGGACAAGCCCGGCCTCGACGAAAAGGAGCAGGCCGAGGAGCGCAGCCGTTTCGCGCGCGCCCCGCTGGTGATCGCGGTCGTGTCGCGCGCCGCGCCGCACGTCAAGATTCCGGAATGGGAGCAGGTGCTGTCCGCCGGGGCGGCATGCATGAACATGATCGTGGCGGCCCGCGCGCTGGGGTTCGCCGCGACGTGGCTCACCGGGTGGACGGCCTATGACGAACGCTTTTGCGCCGCGATCGGGCTCGCCGAGCACGAACGCGTCGCGGGCTTCATCCATATCGGCCGCGCGGCCCCGATCGAGGACCGGCCGCGTCCGCCGCTGGCGGAGATCGTCACCACGTTTCCCGGGTGAGGCGCCGATGTTCTACGAGACCGCAAAGCGAGACAAGGAAACGCTGCCGCACGATCCGTTCAAGGCGATTGTCGCGCCCCGGCCGATCGGCTGGATTTCCACGCGCGCCCGCGACGGGCGGGTGAACCTCGCGCCGTACAGTTTCTTCAACGGCTTCGCCAGCCGTCCGCCGATCGTCGGCTTCTCGAGCGACGGCGGCTACAAGGATTCGGCGGCCTTCGCAAAGGAAAGCGGCGAGTTCGTCGCCAATCTGGCGACGTTCGCGCTGAAGGAGGCGATGAACGCGACCTCGGCGCCACTGCCGCGCGGCGAGAACGAGTTCCTCCACGCCGGCCTGACGATGGCCGAGTGCCGTCTGGTCGCCGCGCCGAGGGTGAAGGAGAGTCCGGCCTCGCTCGAATGCAAGGTCGTCGAGATCGTCGAGATCCGCAACCGGGAGGGCGCCTGGAGCGGCAACGTTCTGATCCTCGGCGAGGTCGTCGGCGTCCATATCGACGAGGCTTTCCTCCGCGACGGCCGCTTCGACATCGCCGCGGCGAAGCCGCTGGCCCGCTGCGGCTATCAGGACTACGCGGTGGTCGAATCGGTGTTTGCGCTCGCGCGGCCCAGGGGAGCCGGGGACGCGTGAAAGAGAGTCCTAACTTCAGATGGATGCGAGCTAATTGGTTGATAAAAAGATTAAATTCGTCCTGAACGATCATTCTGCAACGCATAGCTTCGACACTGCGGACCATGTGAAAATGAAATTGCGAGGGGCGTCAAGCTCCATTGCCTCCTGAAATTTCAAGAATTTGGGTGAATTCGCGCTATGGGCCTGCCAATCCACTGGACACCCGACCGGCCGCAAAAGTCCCGGTTTTCCGGCCTATCTTTGGTTAGGACTCTCCGATCAACTATCTTACAATATCCTTCCAGCCGGCTGCGAAGATCGATCCGACGAGCCGCCTACGCAAGGCCCCCCAGGAGCGGATGAACAGGAACGGACGCTCGAAGACGAGGAAGAACAGATAGGCCGCGACGAGGCAGACGGGAAAGACGACGCCCGCGACCGCCGCGTATTTGAGGATCGGGTTGTCGATCGGAGGGTTGAACATCAGGACCCCGACGATCGGCACGTGGATGAGATAGAGGCTGTAGGAAAAGCGCCCGACGAAGTCCACCGGCCGCGCGCTCAGGAGCTTCGGCAGGACGGACCGGCCTTCGACGAACCCGATGAAGGCGATTGCGGCGGCGAAAGCGGCGGCGATGTCGATCCAGAAGTAGCTCGCGGCGAAGCGCGGAAAGCCGATCGCCAGCACGAGCCCGATCAGCGCCGCGACGACGCCGAACGCGATCCAGGTCAAGGGCCAATTGCGGAATCTCGGCCGCGGCGAGTAGACCTCGTCGGCCGCCCAGACGCCGAACGCGAATGCGGCGTAGAGCTGCAGGCTGAGGTGATCGAGCCGGCTCAAAGGGGCGACATTCTGGGCGACGAGATGCAGAACGCACACGACGGCCAGCACGGTCGCGGCCGCGAAAGCCGCCGACCGCGCGCGGGCCAGCATCAGCATGATCGGGAAAAGCAGATAAATCTGCGCTTCGACTGCGATCGACCAGAACGCCGAGTTGGGCGAGTTGCTCGGCACGACGTCATGCAGCAGGAAGCCGTGAACAAGAAGCGAGCGCAGGTTCACTTCCTTGCCCGGCGGCTCGTGAAGCAGGAAGTGCGAAACGGCCATCGAGAACAGGAGCGCCACCCAGTAGGGGGGCAGAATGCGCCACGCCCGCCGCCGGTAGAAGGTGGCGGCGCCCCCCTTCAGGAAGCCGTTGTTCTGCGCCGGCGCCATGCCGAGGGAGAAGCCGGACACCACGATGAACACGACGACCGCGAGCTGCCCGTACATGAGCCAGCCGAGATGCCAGGGACCGGGATTGTCGGGGAACCCCGGAAACAGGCCCAGGTAGATATGATGAAACACGACGTAGGAGGCGGCGAAAGCGCGCACGCCGTCGAGCCAGTCGATGCGCGCGGGCCGATGGCCCGGGTTCGCGGCGTCGGGGCGCGGCGCCCCGTCCTCTCTCATGTTCAGATGACTGCTTCCGGGTTTTTCACGGGGTTGGATTCGCGACGCCGGGGGCCAAGACAACCGCCGCCCCGCCCTTGCGGCGCTCGCGTCGTAGCGAGGAACCATCGTACCGCCGGCGCCCCCGAAGTCAACCGACCGATCCCCGCCCGCCGCTCGATCAGATGAGCGCGTGGGCCGCGCGCAGGCGCGAGGCGAAGGCGTTGATCACGTACCAGACGAATTCCGGCGTCTCCTCGACCATGACGCGGAACCGGCGCTCGTCGAGCAGGGCGAGCTCGCAGTCCTCCTTCGCGCGGGCGCTGTTGGCGCGGGGTTGCTTGTCGATGAGGGAGATCATGCCGAACGGATGGCCCTCGGGGATCGTCGCGACGGTCTTGTCCTTCGTCGCCATCTCGACCGACCCTTTGAGCACGACGTACATGCAGCTCGCCGGGTCGCCCTCGCGGAAAATGAAGTCTCCGGCGCGATAGGTGAGCGTCAGGCCGCCTGCCCGCGCGATGGCGCGGAAGTCGGTTTTCTCGTCTGCAACCATGAGCTGGCCCCCCGAGTCGTTCTTCTCCGCCTATGCAATCGCTCCAGCCTGACATGATCAAGAGGAAACGCGCTTGCGGCGCCGGTTTTCCGGGGAAAGCGGCGGGCGGCGCTTTGCGCTTGCGCGCAGGGCGCCGTAAAGCGTGGTCGCTACGGTCGTTCCCACCTCTGGCCGCCTCATCCCGGGAGCGCGCATGCGCAGTCTCGCCTTGCCTGTCCTGTTTGCGGGGCTTCTCGCAGCGCTCGCGCCGGCGCCGGCGCTGGCCGACGCGGAGGCCGACAAGGCGGCGATCGCGGCGCGTCTCGGAGCCTGGGCCGAGGCGTTCAATGCGCGCGACGCGTCCCGGATCTGCGACCTCTTCGCCGCCGACCTCGTCTCGTCGATGCGCGGGCGGCCCGACGAGGGGCGCGACGCCGTGTGCCGCAGGATCGCCTCGGCGCTCGCCGACCGCGGCGTGACCCTGCGCTACACGCCGGACATCGAGGAGATTCTGGTCAGCGGCGACCTCGCCGTCGTGCGGCTCGTCTGGGCCGTCACGATCCAGCGCGGCCCCTCGCCGGCCGTCACCAAGGAGCCCGGCCTCGACGTCTTCCGCCGCGAGCCGGACGGGCAGTGGCGGATCTTCCGCTTTCTCGCATACTCGAACGCGCCGGATTGAGGGGCCGCGAAGCGCGGCGCGTCATCGCGTCGTATCGAGTAACGCCGTCATAGCGAGCAGCCACAGGGCGTCGAAAGACGCCCGTCTGTCGCCGGGCTATGGCGGCGTGGCGATCGAGGGATCGTAGGGCGCCCAGCGCTCCCTGGATCGCCGCGCTGCGATCGCGAGGACGCCGTTCTACGGAGCGACGCCGCGACGGGAACGGCCCTCGCCTGTCACGCCCCCCGCTCCCGCAGCGTCTTCGCGAGCGCCACGTAGTCGGTCTTGCCGGAGCCGAGCAGGGGGATCGCGTCGAGGACAACGACCGAGCCGGGGACCATGATGGGCGAGGCGCCCTTGATCTTCATCCACGCGTCGACCTCGGCCCTCGCCGCCCCCGCGCGGGTGGTGGCGAGGATGACGCGCTCGCCGCGCTTCGGGTCGGGCGCGGCGACGCAGGCGACCCCGTCGTCGGGCCAGAGGCCCCACAACAGATCCTCGATCGCGGCGAGCGAGATCATCTCGCCCGCGAGCTTGGCGAAGCGCTTGGCCCGCCCCTTGATCGCCACGAAGCCCTCGGCGTCGATCGTCACGATGTCGCCGGTGTCGTGCCAGCCGCCGGGCGGCGGCTCGAGCTCGCCCGGATTGTCGGCGCGATAATAGCCGGCCATGACGTTCGGGCCTTTGACGAACAGCCGCCCGCCCTCCTCGATGCCGGGCACCGGCTCGACGCGCGGGATGACATGGGGCAGGAGCCGGCCGACCGTGCCGGGCTTGTTGAACATCGGCATGTTGACCGCCACCACGGGCGCGGCTTCCGTCACGCCGTAGCCTTCGAACAGCGCGAGGCCGAACTTCTCCTTGTACACGCGGCGGGTCTCGGGCCTCAGCGCCTCGGCGCCGGAGACGACGTAGCGGACGGACTGGAAGCCGCCGGCGCCGGCGTTGCGCGCATAGCCGGTCAGGAACGTGTCGGTGCCGAACAGGACCGTGGCGCCGACCCGGTCGATGAGTTCGGGAATCTGCCGGTAGTGCAGGGGCGTCGGGTAGAGATAGACCCGCATCGAGGTCATGAGCCCGAGCAGCGTGCCCGCCGAGAGCCCGAAGGCGTGGAACATCGGCAGCGGGTTGAAGACGATGTCGGAAATCCTGAGGTCGTAGCGGGCGTCGACCTGGGCGCAGTTGGCGAGGATGTTGGCGTGCGACAGCGCCACGCCCTTGGGCGCGCCCTCGGTGCCCGAGGTGAAGAGCACCGCGGCCGGATCGTCGGGCTTGCGACGCGCGAACGCCCGGCCGGCCGTCAGCGCGGCGACGAGCTTGTCGCGGGTCGTCGCGCTTTCGCGCAGGTCCTCGAGCCAGACGACCCGGGCGATCCGGCCGATCGCCTCGACGACCGGACCGAGGTCCGCCTTCTGGACGAAGGCGCGCGAGGTCAGCACCGTCCGGATCTCGGCCGCCTGACAGGCGCCGATCAGGTTGAGGGGGCCGGCGGTGAAGTTCAGCATGCCCACGACCCGGCCCGACGCCTGCAACGCCATGAACGTGACCACCGCGCCGTTGGCGTTCGGCAGCATGAGCCCGACCGTCTCGCCGGGGGCAGAGAACGCGACGATCTTGCGCGCCAGCACCGCGACGCCGATGCGGAACATCCGCATGCTCAGGGGGCCGGCGAGCGGGTCCTCGACGACGATCCGCTCGAGGCCGTTGCGGCGGGCCTGCGCCTCGAAGGCGGCGTGGAGGGTGCGGCGGATGTCGGTCGTCTCGAACACCACGTCGGCCATGAGGTCGATCAGCGCGACGCCGGCGGCCCGCCGGCGCGCCCTTCCGTTCGGCGCGCGGGGAACCGCGAGGCGCCTCGGCGGCAGGACGGTGATCTTGATTTTGGGAAAGAGCCGCCGGCCGGTATACGCCGGATCGAGCCTGGAGAAGGGCGTCCGCTCGGCCCCCTCGATCCTGACCGGCGTCACCGGCGCGCCGCTCTTCTCGATGATCAGCGACAGCGCCTCGTAGTCGCGCATCACCAGCGGGGTCAGGCCTACGCGCCCTTCCGGGAAGACCGCGAGCGCCCGGCCGGCGCGCGCCGCCGCGGTCAGCGCCCGGGCGGTCAGCGGCCGGGCCGGGTCGAGCGGACGGACGCCGGCGAACCTCAGCAGCGGCTCGACCAGCCGGCGGCGCGCGGCGGCGCGGTCGACCGC